>JBMNQZ010000016.1:0-33558 GCA_050944395.1 Lachnospiraceae bacterium | reverse complement strand
TTCGGCTTGAACAACCTCATTATAGTGGAAAGGTGATTTTTTTGTATAACATTCACCGCGCACCCGCATAGCGGGTGGTTGATATTTCGCACGCTTCGCGAGCTCAACAGGGTCACGACCCATAATAATAAGGAATCTGAGTATTCGGCTTCATTTCCCGAATACTCAGATTCCTTTTATCTATAGCTTTTCCAGTTCTTCCGCTATAATTCCGGTGAATGCGGCCGCAGATTCCTTGTACATATGCCCGTCATAGTCCACAAAATCATCGCTTTTCCGAGGAACACGTTCATCATCGCTGTTCCAGTAGGAAAGCAGTTTTACATTGTTTTCTCTTGAAAATTCATTCATATACTCAAGAGCCGCATCGTAGTTTTCCTTATATTTTTCATAAGTATTCTTCGGGATCGGAGCCATCACCATCACGAGTTCTATTCCCTGCTTTTCACAGAAACCGATAAGTCTTCTGACCGCCCTCAGGGACTCTTTTCGCGGCGCCTCTCCGCTCCACAAAAGCGGCGTATCCTCAGAAATTCTGTCAGTGGCAAGCCTGTTTATTGCAAGAAATCCTCTGTCTGAATATGTCTGCCCCTCTGTACTGAAATCATCCGCGATCATATAATTTTTATAGACCGCTGTTTTCTTTTCCTCTACAATCTCAGGTATTTTTTTTATATTGTTCCTGAACATATACCAGGGAGTAACGGTTGTTCTGTAGTCCGCAGATAGCATCTTGTCCGCAAAATAGCCGGCTTTTTCCGCTCCCCAGGGCATTTCCCGGTAAAACATGGAGTAATCTGCAGTCTGATTCGGCTTCAGAATCCAATATGCAGGATCTACCTCATAAAGAACTCGCTTCAATTTGTTGTGTTTTGCCGCGAATTTCACCAGATACAGCGTGTCAACAGGATACTCGCCGCCGCGACAGAGATTAAAGGTCTCAAGCCCGGTCTGTTCCGTCAAAACAGACGGATCTATTCCGCATTTTCCGTGGGAAGTTCCCACTGCCACCTGCTCTATATTGCCCTTTTTCATCACATGCATCTCATATCTGATACTTGAATACGGGCAAAGCAGATATGATAAGAGACTGTTAGCTGCAATTATCATAATAAGAATTATCACAGCCGCAGCAATCATACATACCTTTGAGGGCATCTTAGAATTGCGCATAGATAAATCCTCCTGTAAGCGAAGGCATCTGACTGAGTCCCGAAATAATGAGCACAGCTGCCGCATATAGTATTACTCTCATCCAGGCCGGCATCTCCTGCAGTTTTCCGGCTATGTCGACGCCTCGTTCCTTTAAAACGCTGTGAAAAAAAAGCACTGTTACTCCGAACACAAGTATAGCAATCGCCGCCGGCGTAAAACTCAGACTTCCGGAATTTCCGAAAGGCACCTTCAGAAGCTGGGATGCATCAAAGGAAGTCACCGCACTCTTCATAAGCCGGAAAGCTTCGCTGACCGAGTGTCCTCTGTCAAAAAACCAGCTTATGTTAACCAGTATAAACGTTCTGACGATGCAGAACACTCTCCATTTCCCGGACTTGTCATTTATCTTAAGGGATTTTTTCCACTTTCTGTAGCGGTCCGCCAGCAGACCGCTGATTGCAATGATCATTCCATTGTAGAGTCCGTAAACGATATAGCGCCATTCCGCGCCGTGCCACACTCCAACCACGAAGAACACTATGAGATTTGCGGCGCATAGCGGAAGCACTCTTCCGATTTTCCTGCCGAATACCTTCTTTCCCCATTTTCCGAATTTTCCCATCCATCCCGAAAGGGATACCGGATAAAATACATAATCCTTCATCCATGTTCCCAGAGTGATGTGCCATCTGTGCCAGAAATCCGTTATGGAAACAGCAAAATACGGCTGTCTGAAATTTTCGTCAAGGCTGATTCCGAAAAGTCCGGCAATTCCCGAGACGACATCTATTCCTCCCGAAAAATCAGCATAGAGCTGAATCGAATACATCAATACCGCAAATACAGCGGTTCCGGGATATTTTTCATACTCATCAAAAAAAGCCGTGACAAACACCGCTGCGGTATCGGCTATAACAAGCTTTTTAAAGAAGCCCCATAGAATCCGCATTATCGCGCTCTCTGCCCTTTTGCTGTCCCAAAAATGGGGTTCGTAAAGCTGCGATGCGAGCCTTGAAAATCTTCCGATAGGTCCCTGAAGAATCTGCGGAAAAAAAGACACAAAAAGAGCAAACCTGAAAATATTCTTTTCAGATTTGATTCTCTTCCAATACACATCAAGCATATAGCCGGAGGATTGGAATATGTAAAATGAAATTCCTATGGGAACCGCCAGGTTCCAGAAATCTATGCTGCTTCCTGTCAGCCTGTTGATATTTCCGATCACAAAATCCGAATACTTGAGCAGCCCAAGAAGTCCGAAATTCAGGACGAGCCCCGTCACAAGAACGGCCTTCGGCTTAACCGCAAAAGCTTTTTGGGGCGCTTCGAATTCGGAAACCCTTTCCTCTTTGCGCCTCAGAAAATCGATTATGCGGGCAGAGGAGTAGGTCGTAATCGTGGTGAAAACCAGATATCCCAGAAAATACCAGCCTCCCGCCGCATAATATACATAACCCGATATCAGAAGCCATATCCACTGAATTTTTTTCGGAACAATGTAATATCCGGCAACAGACACAATAACAAAAAGCAGAAACTTTAGTGAATTAAGATCCATAAAATCACATTATTTAAGCCTGCAGATCATTTCCCAGAGAGCCTGGGCAGAATTGAAGTTCTCGGGAACTATTTCCGCCGGTGTCACCTTCACTCCGAAAGTATCTTCTATCTCCCCGACAATAGACAATACAGCGAAGGAATCGAGAATTCCGTCATCAATCAGCGTCTTGCATGTTTCATAATCTGCATCCGGTTGGATGTCTTCCAGAATTTCAAGTAATTCTTCCATAATTTTTTCCTTTTCAATCATTATTTAAATATTTCGACTGTTCAGGACATTACTCTCAAACCTGTCCCTTATCAGATCATAATGTCCTTCTTTATATTTGTAAATTCTCGGCAGGTCACGGCTCAGAAACAGCGCCATTCCCTCTGTCGCCGAATATGCCCCGCAGTTTTCAAAAGCGATAACTGAGTCCTTCGCCGGTATGCTTAGCGGAATGTTCCTTACCAATATATCATTCACCGTACACAGCGAACCGCACAGCGTCACCTTCCCTTCTTCCGATCCTGAATCAGACGGATACTGGGTGTAATGCGGGATTTTCATAGCCATCATCTGGCCGTAATAATTGAGCTGATGGATGCCGCCGTCGGCTATCGCATATTGCTGTCCCGAATTTACCTTCTCGTCAACAATCTTCGTAAAATAATATCCGCAGGATGCCGCAAGGTATCTTCCCATCTCGAGAGTGATCCGGCCCTTAAATTTCATTTTTAACAGGAGCTCTCTTAATTTTCCAAGGCTCTGCCCGGTATTTTCAGGCTCCTCTCCCAGAAAATACGGCACATACAGTCCGGGGCCGTACTCCAGTTCCCGAGCCTCGTATCCGTATTTTTCCCTGAGATCTTCGAGAAATTCATCAAGCATATCGAGCTCTTTTTCAATAAGAGAAAGCTTTCTTTTCTGAGTTCCGGAATAAAACTGAATTCCCAAAAATTCTGTCAAAATGTACCCGTCCCTTTTTGAAAGAATTTTTTCGATGGTCTCCCGGTCCATTCCGAACTGATTTCCGGCAGTGAGCCTTAGAAGAACGCGGAGCTTTTTGCCGCATGACCGGGCGCACCCGGAAATCAGCTCCAGCTGCGACGGGGACTCGGCAGTGTATATCACTTTTTCACCGTATGTTCTTATGACTCTTTCGGTCTCTTTCGGATCCTTATTTACCCCCGAGAGCACAATTCGTCTCATATCTACGTCCGCTCTCTCGCAAATGGCCAATTCTCCGAAGGAGCACACTTCTATTCTTATATCATCCGTATCTTCCGCGATAAATGGATTCGCCTTCATGGCAAAGCAAAGCTCTGCCGTATCTGCCAGTACCTCTCTTATCTCCCTTATCCTTGCCCTGAATACGTCCGCATCGAATACATAGCAGGGCGTCAAAAGCTTCCCGAGCCCGGATTCAACCTCAAGTCTGTCCATAACATCCCCCGGTCATTTTTTATATTTCGTAATCTTTTTTCAAGGTCTTAAGCGTCGCTCTGTCTATCTTGCCGTTTTTCGTAAGAGGCATTGTGCTTACCCTGACAAATCTGTTCGGAAGCATAAATGCCGGAAGGTATGCCCCCATCTTCTTTTTGAGCTCACCCTTCTCGATATCTCCCTGATAATACCCTACGATACGGTTCTTTTCGGCATCAAAAATACAGCACCCTCTCACTACCTCTTCAACCCGCTCCATTGCTGTCTCAATTTCCCCCAGCTCAATGCGGTGTCCCATATGCTTTATCTGAAAATCCTTTCTCGAAGAAAAATGAAGCATTCCCTCCTCGTCGAAGTATCCCAGATCCCCGGTGCGGTACATTCGTTCGGGATATGCCTTGTTGAGAGGGTTCTGTACAAAGGCTTTCTTCGTCTGCCCGGGATTATTATAATATCCCAGGGCAAGCGCCGTTCCGGTGACACAGATTTCCCCGATATTTCCCGCACCTTTTACCAACATGTCATTTTCATCCAGCAGAAATACGGTCTCATTCGGAAAACTTCTTCCTATAGGAACAGAATCCCCCGTCTCATATTCCCTGTCCAGAATATAATAAGTGCAGTTGCAGGTTATCTCCGTCGGTCCGTAGAGATTTACATACATCGCATCCGGAACATTTCTTCTCCACTCATTCAAATGCTTTACAGGCATAGACTCTCCGGAGAACATTATTCTTCTGATATTTCCCGGAACCTTGTAGTCAAATCCATGAAGCATAGGGATGATGCAAAGTGCCGACACCGCCCATGTAAGGCTGGTCACATTCTTTTCTTCCAGATAATCCAGCAGCTTCGTCGGTATCGAGAAATATTTTTTCGGAATTATCGCTATCGAAGCTCCCGTTTTCAGGCCCGCATAAATGTCCTTTACCGATACATCAAAATCCCATGGTGCCTGATTTCCTATCACATCATCATCGGAAAATCCAAACATTTCGGTGAAATGTTCAATAAAATCAACTGTACTCCGGTGGCTCACCAGAACACATTTCGGAACTCCCGTTGACCCGGATGTGAAAATTCCATACAAAGGATCTGTGTCCTTGGCAGTTTCCCTTCTATCCCGCAGTATTTTCCTGTCAGCATCGGACAGAGGAAAAGGGCTTTTCTGTCCCGATAAGTTTCCGTATATTTCGGGAATATCTTCGGCGTATATTACATTTCTTGAATATCCGGTCTCCCGAAAGAAATCTTCGCCTCCGGCAGAAGCGATTGCGTCTCCGGTGGTGATAAAAATTTCCGGTTCAAGGGTATCGATTATTTGCTTTATTCTGAACAAGGGCTGTCCAACATCCAGCATCACGTAAAATGCTCCTGCCCGCACGATTCCCATCATGGTTTTTATTGCGGTAATCCCCTTTTCCATAAAAACGGGGATCGGCTTTTTTCCTTCCACACCGTATTTTATAAGCCATGCTCCGAGCTTCATCGAGGCATCCTGCAATTCTCTGAATGTACATGCAGTTTCCGGCTCCTCAAACGCCGTTTTCATCGGAAAATGTTCCGCCGAATTTTCAAGATATGTCAAAATATTTGTAATCATATGCTATATCTCAATCAGAGCCGGGGGTCCTTATATTTCTTTAATCAGATGATGATCAATGTCCCGACGACTTTCAGTATACAATACCTGATATGCATATACAATGCGATAATCCTAAATATTATGTGAACTTTATTCAAAAAAGGACAAAACGGACAAATCCATATCAGCTATCTATATTCATCACTCACGAGGGCCTTGTACGCTTTGGCGGGAAGCACGCGTCACAACGCAGCAATTTTTCATATGCCTTTCTGCGCATCCTCACGGTGTATTTTTGTCTATCGGTAAATTCGAAAGAAATTTCCGTTAAAAAAACGGCTCCTGAATAAGGAGCCGCCAGAACACTTTTATTATAGAAATATTCTTATCTTTAGATCGCAACAAAGAACTTAAGGATGAAGATTGCTGAGATCACATATGTAAGAGCAGAAACTTCTTTTGCCTCGCCTGATACAAGCTTTATAAGTGTATGTGTAACGAGAGCAATTCCGATAGCATGTCCGATAGATCCGGAGATAGGCATAGCGATCATCATAAGCGCAACCGGGATAACATGACTAACTTTTTCGAACTTAACATTCTTAAGTCCCATAAGCATCAGAGCACCGACATAGATAAGCGCTGAAGATGTAGCAGCCGCCGGGATAATTCCGACAATCGGTCCGATAAACATACATGCAAGGAACAGAATACCTGTTGTAACAGCGGTAAGACCGGTACGTCCGCCTGCCTCTACACCCGATGCAGACTCAACGAATGTTGTAACTGTCGATGTACCTGTTACGGAACCAACAACCGTACCTACGGCATCAGAAAGAAGTGCCTGCCTCATTCCCGGCATTTTTCCGTTTTCATCAAGCATTTCAGCTCTTGATGCTGTACCTACGAGAGTTCCGATAGTATCGAACATGTCAATGATACAGAATGTGATGACAAGAGTGATAGCCGTGAACCATCCTATATCAAGGAAGGTCTTGAAATCGAACTTGAAGAATGTCTGTGATGCCATGTCGCCAAATGCCGGAAGGAAGCTTTTGTCCTTGATAGATGCAAACGGATTCTCGCCGAGGAATGCAGCCTGTCCGATCCAGTATACAACAGAAGCAATGATCATTCCGATAAGAACATTACCTTTTACTTTCTTCTTTGAAAGAGCAACCATGATGATAAGTCCAAGGAACATGGTGATGATAGTGAGAACCATCTTTCCGTATACTTCACCCATCTGCTGTTTTGCATAACCCGCGGTAAGAGATCCGAAGAAGTCACGGAGAACCAGCCAGCAGTTGTTCTCTGAATCATAGATACCTGCATTTGATCCCATTCCGATATTGATAAGCATGAGACCGATAGCAGGTGAAATTGCAAGTCTGATTCGAAGCGGAATAGATTCGACAATTTTTTCTCTTACATTAAATATCGAAAGAATAATGAAGATAATACCTTCTATGAGAATAATACAAAGAGCCGCGCGGAATGATTGAAGATATGAAACACCCGTGATGCTTACGATGTTAGCAACGATAACAGCAAAGAAGCTGTTAAGTCCCATACCGGGAGCCATCGCAAACGGCTTGTTTGCAAGGAACGCCATGCAGATTGTACCGATTCCTGAAGAAATACATGTTGCAAGGAACACTGCATTCCAAAGTTCCTCACCCGCAGATCCGAATCCCGTAAGAAGATTTGGATTAAGTGCGATGATGTACGCCATGGTCATAAATGTAGTCAGTCCGGCCATGATCTCGACTTTAACCGTGGTGTTGTTTTCTTTGAGCTTGAAAAATTTTTCCATTTAACCCTCCTCAAATATTGTTCCGGCTTTCCGCCCGAAATAAAACTACATTCCCATTATCGGCCATTCCTCGAGAGTAATCAAGCCTTTTATTAAAAAAGAATCCTGTCCGGAGTTCTTTTTGTCTTAACGGGAAAGTCATACAAATTTCATATAAGCCTAAAAAGCCGCCCCGAAATTATTTTCGAAGCGGCTTTGGATTATTTATTCAGATTTCAGTAAAGATTAAAGCTGCGGACCTGCCTCAACAAGAGCTTTACCCTTCTCATTGCCTTCATATTTTGCAAAATTCTTGATAAATCTGTTTGCAAGGTCAACTGCCTTCTCATTCCATGTCTCAACATCTGCATATGTATCACGCGGATCAAGGATTGCCGGATCAACACCCGGAAGCTCTGTCGGAACCTCGAAATTGAAGATCGGGATCTGCTTTGTAGGTGCAGTCTTGATGTCGCCGTTAAGGATAGCGTCGATGATTCCTCTTGTATCCTTAATTGTGATTCTCTTTCCTGTTCCGTTCCATCCTGTATTAACAAGATATGCTTTTGCTCCGCTCTTTTCCATTCTCTTTACAAGCTCTTCGCCGTACTTTGTCGGGTGAAGCTCAAGGAACGCCTGTCCGAAGCAAGCTGAGAATGTAGGTGTCGGCTCAGTAATTCCTCTTTCTGTTCCGGCAAGCTTTGCAGTGAATCCTGAAAGGAAATAGTACTGTGTCTGCTCAGGAGTAAGGATCGAAACAGGCGGAAGAACGCCGAATGCATCAGCTGAGAGGAAAATTACATTGTCAGCTGCAGGTCCTGCGGATTTTCCGTTAACCTTAAGAGCGATATTATCGATATGATCGATCGGATAAGATACACGTGTATTTTCTGTTACACTCTTGTCATCAAAATCGATCTTTCCGTTCTCATCAACAGTAACATTTTCAAGAAGAGCGTTTCTTCTGATCGCATTGTAGATATCCGGCTCAGACTCTTTGTCAAGACCGATTACCTTTGCATAGCATCCGCCCTCAAAATTGAATACTCCGTTATCATCCCAGCCGTGCTCATCATCACCGATAAGAAGACGCTTAGGATCTGTAGAAAGTGTAGTCTTTCCTGTTCCTGAAAGTCCGAAGAAGATCGCTGTATGCTCTCCGTTCATATCGCAGTTTGCGGAACAGTGCATTGAAGCGATTCCCTTAAGCGGAAGGTAATAGTTCATCATTGAGAACATACCCTTCTTCATCTCTCCGCCGTACCATGTATTGATGATAACCTGCTCACGGCTTGAAATATTGAAAGCAGCACATGTCTCTGAGTTGAGACCGAGCTCCTTGTAGTTTTCAACCTTGGCCTTTGAAGCATTGTATACGATAAAGTCAGGCTCGAATGTCTCAAGTTCCTCATCTGTAGGGATAATGAACATATTCTTTACGAAATGAGCCTGCCATGCAACCTCAACGATGAAACGGATAGCCATGCGTGTATCGGCATTTGCTCCGCAGAATGCGTCAACAACAAAGAGTCTCTTGTTTGAAAGCTCTTTCTTGGCAATATCCTTTACAACTGCCCATGTCTCCTCTGACATAGGATGGTTGTCGTTCTTATACTCGTCGGTTGTCCACCATACAGTGTCTTTAGAATTTTCATCCATAACAATGTATTTATCTTTGGGTGAACGTCCTGTATATATACCGGTCATAACATTTACAGTATCGAGTTCTGTTTTCTGGCCAACTTCGTAACCTTCAAGCTCCGGCTTAAGCTCTTCCTCGTAAAGATCCTCAAAAGAAGGATTGTAAACGATCTCTTTTGTTCCTGTTATGCCGTACTTTGTCAAATCAATTTTTGCCATTATGCTACCTCTCTTATCTTTATACACACTCGCAATAGTAACCAATAATAAGACAAATAATTTTGTTTCATCAATATAGAATATATAGTACAAATTGTACTTAAGTCAATACAATCGTTTTTTTTCGTTGATTTGACAAAAATAACGGAAATAGAGATTTTTTTTTGTATATTATTTCTTCAATGGTTTTCTTGTCCGAATCATTAGCCGGCCGACTGCTTTTCGGAAAACAGAAATACATAAAACAGGCGGGTGACTGATAAAACAAGAGACAAGAGCATTTCAGAAAAAATGCCTCAAAAAAGGAAATATCTTTAAAAAGAAGTTGACTGTGTTATTTTTTTAACTTATAATGTTTTGAGGTTTATAGTTTACGATTACATTGTTGCGTGAATGTAGCCGGGCGCAACCCCGCCCAAGGCACTTCCCCTCAGAACAGCACGCATAATAATGATCGGTGATTCTTTTTCATACAGGGAATCAAATTATCGCTGCATAAATGGTCGGTGCATTTGTGCAGCGATTTTTTTGGTAAATTGGTGCCTGGCACAAACATGGCATGTGCCTGGCACAAAATTAACATGAGCCTGTCACTTTTTTCCAACAACCGGAGATTCTACATTCAAAAAATACATTACTGAATTAAAGAATAATTGAATAATCGATTCTGATATGATATAAGTAAAACATATATTTCTAATAGACTTTATAATCAATTCATTATTCAGGGACTTTTCATATGTTAAACACAAGGCATTTCGAAATTTTTATGCTCGTCTGTGATGAAGGCAGCATGACAGCTGCCTCAAAAAAGCTTCATATTTCACAGCCCGCTATCAGTCAGACTATCAAAGAGATCGAAGACACGTATAAAACCCAGGTTTTTGAGCGTTACGGATCAAAGCTTTATGTCACTCAGACCGGCAAAAAGCTATATGAATACTCAAGAAGGATACTCAATATTTACAACGAAATGAACACCGAGATATACAACGGCGATACAATAGATGAAATTCGCGTCGGCGGCAATATTTCAGTGGGCGCTTCTCAGATGATTCAATTTATCAAAAAATTTAATGCGATCCATCCCGATATCCAGGTCCGGGTAATGATCTACCAAGCCACGATCCTGATAAATGCGCTCCGCTCGAACCAGCTCGATGTCGCTATGATAGAGGAGAAGAAATGTGATTCCGGAGATATCACTATGACGCCTTATTATGATGACCGCATCACTGTTATCGCTCCGACGGATCATCCCCTCGCCGGAAAAACCGTTTCATTCAATGAAATATGCAGTGAATCCTTCATTTTCCGGGAGCGCGGATCAGGTGTACGAAATCTTTTTGATCACATTCTCAGAACTAAAAACAAGTCCGTGGAAGTAGCATGGGAATGCTCTTCCACAAGTACTATCGTCGACGCGGTAAAAGAACATATGGGAATTGCCGTAGTCCCTTACCTGCTTGTCAAAAAGCATCTTGACGAAGGTACTATCAGCGAAATATTTCTTAACGATGTTTCTCTTTCAAGAAAACTCTGCGTGGCAACCCACAAGGACAAGGTCATAACAAAACCTATGCAGGACTTTATCGATATCGTGATGTCAATGAAAACAGATGAATGATTTCAATTAGCACTAATATTTTTTTACATTTGCTAACATATATCAAACATAAAAAAATATCTTTTAAGTTCAAAAAACCGGATTGAAAGTGCTCAATCCGGTTTTAATGTTAACTGTTATATGTACATCTTTGTTCCATCACGGAGTAAGTCTGCTCGGACCCCTGAATATATACATTGCCTCCTTGATCCCTATTCCGAAAATAAGCATAGTCAGACGATCAAGGCCAAGTCCGAATCCTCCGTGCGGCGGACAACCATATTTAAAGAATTCGGTATAGAATTTTACATCCTCCTCAAGACCTTTTTCCTGAGCCTGTGCTTTAAGCACATCAAATCTGTGCTCTCTCTGTGCCCCCGTAGTGATCTCAACGCCTCTCCAGATAAGGTCATATCCCTGAGGAACACCATTTTCGTCACGCATATGATAGAATGGTCTCTTATCAACACTGTAATCCGTGATGAAAAGGAACTCATGATCAAAATGTTTCTTCGCCCATTCAAAGCTGAGCTTTTCGGCCTCTGTGGTGAGGTCTCCCATTTCCGATTCGTCTACTTCATATCCGAAATCCTCCTTGAGACCTGCATACAACTCAGAGAGAGTAACAACCGGGAAAGGTGTCGTCGGAACGATTATCTCTGTTCCGAAAAGCTCCTTGATCTCCTCGCCGTACTTCTCATTTACCTTAGAAAGAGCGTAAGTCAGAAGCTCCTCCTCCATTTTCATCACATCCCTGAAGGATTCTATGAAGCTGAACTCCAGATCAAAGCCTGTAAATTCGGTAGTATGCTTGCTGGTATAGGATTTTTCAGCTCTGAAGACCGGGCCGCACTCGAAAATACGCTCAAATCCGGCTGCCATTGCCATCTGCTTGTAAAACTGAGGGCTCTGTGCAAGATAGGCTTTCCTGTCAAAATACTCGACCTCAAATACTTCTGATCCGCTTTCACTTGCCGCTCCGATAAGCTTCGGGGTGTGAATCTCAATAAAATTGCGCTCCAAAAGGAATTCGCGCATTGCATTTGCAAGAACTGTCTGAACCTTGAAGATCAGCTGATTTTCCTCAGTCCTCAAATCTATCCATCTGTAATCGATTCTCTGATCTATACTTGATCGCTCAACAGCTTTCTTTTTCTTTGTCGCCGGAATCTCTTTTCTCTCAATAGGAAGGGCATCCGCTATGCTTTCTATTTTTATCGATGTCGGGTATACTTCAACTCCACCCATCTTTACATACTCGCTCAGTGCAACTTCGCCTTCCACAGTGATTACGGAATCCCCCGTAAGCTGTTCCAGAATCTCAACAAGTTCAGGAGTTTTTTCCTTCTCAACCGTAACCTGAACCTTCCCCGTAATATCTTTCATAACTATAAACGCCATGGACTTACCGTTGCGGAAGTTTTCAATAAATCCCTGGAGCCTGACGCTGCTGCCGGCATGCTCTTTCACATCTTTAATATATATCCTTTTCATCATATCCTCCTTGCGGTTCAAAGACCGAGACAACGTCTATTATACTTTTCAGCTTTCATAAAATCAACTTGTAAAAATGGTGCCTGGTTCAATATATACATTCGCCTGGCACAAAGTTTATCTTAGCCTGTCCCCATTTTACCGCATAAAAACCCCCGGCGCTTTTCCGCCGGGGATCACTATCAATCATCATTCAACTGTTACAGATTTTGCAAGATTTCTTGGCTTATCCACATCAAGGCCCTTCGCCACAGAAACATAATATCCCATCAACTGAAGCGGTATCACCGCCAGGGATCCGATAAAATGCTCATCAACCTTCGGAATATATGTCACAAAATCAACCGTGTCCTCTATTTCGTAGTGCCCATAGGATGTAAGACCCATGAGATATGCGCCTCTTGATTTACATTCAACCATATTTGACACGGTTTTCTCATAGAGCCTTCTCTGAGTCAGCACCCCGATGACCAGCGTTCCGTCTTCAATAAGCGAGATCGTACCATGCTTCATTTCTCCGGCAGCATATGCCTCAGAGTGAATGTATGATATCTCCTTCATTTTAAGACTTCCCTCAAGAGAAATCGCGTAATCGATTCCGCGGCCGACAAAGAAAATATCATGCACATTCGCGAATTTCGATGCAAACCACTGTATTCTCTCCTTATCATCCAGAATCTTCTCGATCTTGTCCGGAATACTCTGGATTTCAGCAATATAATGCGCATACTGCGGCACATCAATCTCACCCCTGACAAGAGCAAACTGCAGCGAAAGTGCATAGCATGCTATCAGCTGGGTAGAATATGCTTTTGTTGTGGCAACTGCGATCTCGGGGCCAGCCAATGTATAGAACACACTGTCCGCCTCACGGGCAATAGACGAACCCACAACATTTACAATTCCCAGTGTTTTTAAACCTCTGGCCTTGGCCTCCCTGAGCGCTGCAAGCGAATCCGCGGTCTCTCCCGACTGCGAGATAATGACCACAAGCGTATCCTTATCAAGTACCGAATTCCTGTATCTGAATTCCGAAGCCAGTTCCACTCTAACCGGTATTCTCGCGAGATCCTCGATCACATACTGGGCCGCCATCCCCACATGCCAGGCCGATCCGCAGGCAACGATACATATCCCGGAGATTTTTCTGATAAACTCATCCGAAAGGTCTATTCCGCTGAAATCGATCATTCCGTTTTTTACAATGGAATTGATGGTATCACGCACAACTTTTGGCTGCTCATGGATCTCTTTCATCATAAAGTGCTCATAGCCGCCCTTCTCGGCAGCCTCAGCGGAAAAAGTGATCTCCGAGAGTTCTTTCTCGATCTCCTCGCCGTCAAGGTTATAAAAAACCGCCTCCCCGGGTGAAAGCTTAGCCATTTCCATGTTATCGATATAATATACGCTGTTTGTATATTTCAATATCGCCGGAACATCTGATGCAACATATGTCTCACCGTCACTGATACCGATTATCATCGGACTGTCTTTTCTCGCAACCCATATCTGCCCCGGATAATCCTTAAACATAAGCTCCAGAGCATATGAACCTCTTACGCGAACCATTGTCTTGGCAATCGCATCTATTGGACCGACATTATATTTCTTATAATAATAATCCACCAGCTTTATCACGACTTCCGTATCAGTCTGGCTGTAAAAAACATAGCCGTTTTTAATAAGCTTTTCCTTCAGCTCGGCATAATTCTCAATTATTCCATTATGAACGCCGACAACCAGACTTTCACCCTCCTCCGAGCCGGTAACATTTCCCGATACATGGGGATGGGCGTTTATCTGTGACGGTTCCCCGTGTGTCGCCCAACGGGTATGGCCGATACCGCAATTGCCCGGAACCATTTGTCCCCCGTCTGTCTTTTCATAAAGATTGATAAGCTTTCCTGTTGATTTAACGACCTTCACAGGCTGTTCATCCGCCCGAACCGCAATTCCGGCAGAATCATAACCTCTGTATTCAAGTTTACTGAGTCCGTCAAGCAATATTGGCGCTGCCTGATGACTTCCGGTAAATCCCACTATTCCACACATATTTTCCCCTAAAAATAATAACTTAAATTTACAGATACTCTCCTATATTTTATTGCATACTGATATTTTTCACAAGAATAAGATTAGATATTGATCAGGCTTTTCCGTCCGAGCCGAAAAGTCTGATTTTTTCAGCCGTCACCTTTTTCATTGCCTCGATCTCATACGGCATCAGCGCCATCATCGTTCCCGCACCTTCGGCAAGGCCCTTTTCAATTCCCGCCTTCCCGGCTTTGTCAATGTCCGTAAAAATATTCACCTTGCATATTCCTTTTTGAACAGCAGTTCTGAAATCACTGTCGGCAAGACCACTGCCGCCGTGAAGCACAAGGGGAATTCCGGTTTTTTCGGCAATTACGCTGATCCTCTCGAAGTCAAGCTTTGGCGGGAATTTATATTCACCGTGTGCATTCCCCACTGCAACTGCCAGGGAATCGATTCCGGTCTTTTTTACAAAATCAACCGCGGTGTCGGGATCTGTAAAGTAATCACTGGGATTTTCCAGCTTTCCGGAGCCCTCATTGTCACCTACATGTCCCAATTCGCCCTCAACCGTTATTCCGATAGAATGACATATTTTAACCATTTCTGCGACATCGGCAACATTTTCTTCGTATGAGGCGGTGGAGCAATCATACATTACCGACTTGAATCCCAGCTTTATTGCCTCCATACATCTCTCAAAGGTAAGACCGTGATCATAGTGCACACATACCGGAACGGATGCTTTTTCCGCCATGGGAATGAGATATTCCGCAACTCGCTCAAGCTCCATTGCCGGGAGAAGAACCTGAGCTGTTCCGATCATAACCGGCGCCTTCAATTCTTCTGCAGTTTCGATCACAGCTCTTGCCATTTCAATATTTACAGCATTAAAAAAGCCTACCGCATACTTGCCTTCTCTTGCCGGAAGGAGTACATCATTCATATTAACAAGCATAATTAATTCCTCTTTTCTCTTTACAATTCTTTACAATATAATAATGAAATTACTCATAATAAATTATTCGAATCATTACAAAAGCTCTTCCATATCCTTCAGCGGAACCAGACCGCTCAGCGCATCAACCGTCGTCACGCATCTGGCTCCGGCTGCCGCTGCCGCATCAAGGCACATCTCAGGTCCCATTCCCATCAGAAGGGAAGTGAGAAAACCGGCAATGGATGTATCACCTGCGCCTGTCGCCGAAACAACTTTTTCCACCCTCATACTTTCCTTGAAGCGCCTGATGTCAGCCCACTCTTCTTCATTCAGGTTCAGAATTTTGCAGATATCGCTCATTTCACCGGCTTTCGAGCTCATAAAATACATTCCCGGCGCGCCGCATTTAACGAGGACTGCTTTCGCTCCGTACTCAAGACATTTCTCTGCCAGAGGCCTCACATCATTCTCCGGTTCGATAACAGATGTCAAATCGGCCCCCTCAGTCCTGTTTTCCCATTCGCAAAGCCTGTTTTTATCCAGCATATAACAGAGCTCTTCGACACTCGGAACAAAGAAATCCACATATGGAAGTACCCGTTTAAGCAATGCATTCCAATCAACCTGTCCCGCTTCCGAACCGGGATCCACCGCAGCCATATCCAGGGAAGTAACCATATTCATTTCTTTTACTTTTTTAAACAGCTTTTCCAGCTCCGCGCCGCCGTTTTCATACATTTTCTTCATCAGAGGCGGATATCCGAAATGAAACAGTGCAGTATTTTCCGATTGTTCCGCTGAAATATTTACATCATCGGCTGAAAAAGTATTATTCGTGCCGGGATCATGAAGAAAAATCCTGTCAACACCAGGAGGGGCAATGACCACAGAATACGAGGTCTGTTCTCCCTGTGCTATTATCATTCCCTCATCGGCATTATATTTTTTCAGAGCATCCAGCACTATCCTTCCAAACTCATCGTCACCTATCTTCCCCATCAGCGAAACATCCACACCAAGGATCTTCATCGCAAGCCCGGTATTGGCAACCGCACCGCCTGTGTGAATGTCGCACCCCTTCATTTCCAGAAGCTTACCGGGTCTCAATATTTCCGAAAGCTTTGCGGAACGTCCTTCGGGAAAAACAGGAGTGATGTCAAGGCAAATGTGTCCGGCTGCTATTGCTTTTGGAAATTGTCTTTTCATAGCCGGTCTCCTTAAGAATATCTTCCAAGATAACACAAATGCACGCATTTTTCACTGCGTGCATTGATAATTTAATATTTTATTTATCTTTATCTGTTTTTGTCGTACTCATAATATCTGGCTGCTTTCGGTCCCGATGATGACTCCGGATCAAAAGTGCATGACAGCCATGCTTTCAGCAATTCTTCAGCAAGCTTATCTCCGATCGTAAAAGCTCCCATACATGCAATATTGCTGTTATTGCTGAGCACAGCCCTTTTAGCGGAATGAATATCGGTCAGTAATGCAGCGTATGCACCTTTTACCTTGAACTCAGCGGCATTAGGATCGCAACCAAAAATAAGCTTCATAAAGACTCCTCCTAATAATTAAGCAACTACAAAATATTTCCAAAGTAAATTTTATTGTCACGAAACGATCGGAGGAACGATTGAAAAACTCAATAAACTAGCTAATAAGCTAATTCTCCTCAAAGATGGCTTTGTATGCTATAATAAAAAAACAAAAGTGCCAGGCTTAGGCAAAAATGGTGCCAGGTACAAACACTACATGTGCCTGGCACCATTTTTACAAATTTATCACAGGAGTATGAAAATGCACATTCCGGAAAACTATCTTTCTCCGGTATCATGCGCGGTAATGACTGCCGCGATGATTCCGATATGGTACCACGCAGCACAAAAAACAGGCTCGACTTTCCCAAAGGAAAAAATCCCTTTCCTCGGAATAGGCGCCTCATTTTCTTTTTTGGGAATGATGTTTAATATTCCTCTCGTAGGAGGCACTACCGGACATGCTGTCGGAGGCACCCTGCTGGCGATAATGCTTGGACCGAATGCCGCCTGTATAGCCATCTCAATTGCCCTGCTCCTCCAGGCCGTCCTATTCGGGGACGGCGGGATCCTGTCCTGGGGTGCAAACTGCTTTAATATGGCATTCATCCTCCCGTTTTCCGGATATGCGATCTACAAGCTGATAACCCGCCTGTATCACAATCTGACAAAAAAGGAAGAAGGCACGGCCATCCGATGCGTTGCCTCCGCAATCGGCTCTTATATCGGAATCAACCTCGCCGCGCTATGCACTGCGATCGAATTCGGAATACAGCCCATTCTGTTTTCCGACGCCGCGGGCAATGCCTTATATTGCCCTTACGGCCTTTCTGTTGCGATACCGGCCATGATGATTCCTCACCTTGCAGTTGCAGGTTTTGTCGAAGCAATATTTACCGTTGCAATATTGGCATTTATTTTAAAAATCTCCCCGGACCTCATTTTTGACAATAATGCCTTCCGGAATAATTCCGAAAAGAAGAGGCGGTTTCCGATTTTCGCGCTTCTGGCAATACTGATAGCCGCAACCCCTCTCGGACTCATTGCCTCTGGAACGGCATGGGGAGAATGGGGAGCCGACGAAATCAGCAATATTTCGGAAAACGGGACGCCTCTCGGCTACACGCCCCGCGGAATGATCGAAGGGCTGAAAATTAACACTCTGTTTCCCGATTATTCAATTGACGGAACCAATTCCGTTATTGCCTACATTCTGTCAGCAATAATAGGCGTTGCCCTGCTCATAATTATATTTAAAATTTTATCTCAGTTTCTCAACAGAAAAACTAAGAGGAGTTAACTCCCGTATTAATAACATGAATGAAATTACAGCACTTCCGGAATGGATGAAAGAAACCGAAAATTTTTCACCTCCTTCATCCGGAAATCAGTTTGCATATAAAACGATCCGTGCAGTCAGCCGCACAATGGCGGGGATCCGCATCCAGAGGGGACATGAAAAAAGCAGGGTGATTCCGGCGCCCGTAAAACTTATTTTCCTTATAATGTTTCTGATTTTAATAGCACTCACCCGCTCGGTGATCGTAGTTATGGCATTTGCCGCTGCAATCCTGGGATATTTGTGCACCTGGCCCGGAAAAGACATTATTCCGATATTAAAAACATCTTGTTTCTCGGTATTTGTCACAATATTGATATTCGCACCGGCAATGATCATAAACCCCGAAGGAATCCGCAATAATTTATTTGTCATTGCAAAGGTATTCCTCAGCGTTTCCATGCTGACTATTTTTAACCATACAACGCAATGGAATCATATTACCGGGGCGCTCAGAAAATTCCATATCCCGGGTATTTTTGTGTTTACTCTCGACATCTCCCTGAAATTCATCGTGCTTTTGGGAAATCTCATTAATGATATCCTGACTTCGCTTGTGCTGAGATCTGTCGGAAAAAACAAAAAAAAATATGCCTCCTTGGGCGGCACAATGGGGACAGCCATGATCCGCGGCAGTGAGATGGGGCATCAGATGTATGAAGCTATGCTTTGCCGTGGATTCACAGATGATTATAAAGGATTGTAAATCAAAAAAATGAACATAATTGAAATCGATCGCATTACATTTTCATATTCCGAAGATGATGAGCCTGTTTTTAAAGGTCTTTCTTTCTCGCTTAACTCCGGAGAATGCATGATAATAAAGGGCGAAAACGGTGCCGGAAAATCAACGCTTTGCAGGATTCTTAACGGCTTGTCCTTCCCCGATTCAGGCTCCTACCGTTTCAACGGAATTGCTATTGACAAAAAGTATTTAAAAAATACACGGAATCTGAAATTGTTTCATAAAAATATGGGATTTTTATTTCAAAATCCCGATGTTATGCTCTTTAATTCCAGTGTTTACAACGAAATTGCTTTTGGTCCCAGACAGATGGGATTCGATGATATACAGATCGACCGGAGAGTGTCCGACTGCATGAAAATGTTCGATATTGAAAATCTGGCAGACAAGGCGCCTTACCACCTGAGCAGCGGGCAGAAAAAGCGGGTTGCTTTCGCCTCGATCGTTTCCCTGAATCCTGAAATTCTGGTGCTGGACGAGCCTCTTTCCGGGCTGGATTCAAAAAACCGAAGCCTCATCATTTCATTTCTAAAGGGATGGAAGGTCTCAGGAAAGAGCCTTGTAATAGCGACACATGACAGGGAGCTTGAAAAAACATTGGGCGATAAAATCTTAGAACTGTAAAATTGGTGCCAGGCACGTGCACACTTTGTGCCAGGCACCATCTGTCAATTTAGTATTTTCTTTTACTGAATGACCGATCTCGGAAGTATCATATTCACTCCCGAAGGATTTACCACAAACGCCTTCGCGTCATCCATAATAGCCTTTTTCAGATCATCAAATGAAGCGAGCATCATTCCAACCTTTGGGACTTTATTGTTCTGCAAAAAGATCTGCAGTTCGCGAACATCCGTGAAAACAGGCTGCAAGTTCTCATTTTTAGAATTTTTCAGCATCATCACTCCCGATCCTGCTTTTGTCTGTATCATAGGGAGAATGAATTTTGACCTCTTGAGATTTGCTTCCATTTCCTCTCGCAAATCGGCAATTTTTTCCTTTCGATCAGGGTCATCTTTATTTAATCCGGGGCGCGTATATTCCTCAAGATAATAAATCATCGTTAGCTGAACCAGCTCATTCAACCGAGGAAGGTCCGGATTTCCAACATCCTTCAGCTCAATTTTTATCAC
The DNA here is from genome assembly GCA_050944395.1 of Lachnospiraceae bacterium. Taxonomy (GTDB): domain Bacteria; phylum Bacillota; class Clostridia; order Lachnospirales; family Lachnospiraceae; genus Chordicoccus. The sequence goes on along the minus strand of JBMNQZ010000016.1, from coordinate 13,348 downwards.
ATCAGTAAGCGGGACGACATTTTCGTCCTCCCCCTCCATGAACACAATAGTATCAACACCTATATATCCAAGTTCGGTGTAAAAATCCTTGTACTGCTTCTGTTCGATCACTCTGAGCTCAGTTGCATAGTGTCGCGCCTGATATATCTGAACAAAATGTTCCGCCTCGTCACGATCACCAAATATCATCACCTGCTCGCCTTCGTTCTTTTCGCTGTATTCAACAAAAGGATGATGCGTTGCCGGAGACTGCATGCAGTAGATCCTTTTCATATTAATAAATCTGCCTATTATCGCTTTATTTTCCATATATAATTCTCTCTTTCGAAAATAATAATTATACTCCTGAATCAGATTTTTCTAGTATAACGCGGCAGATTAAAAGTGTAAACATCATGAGCGAACATTTTGTGACAGGCTCGTGCTCAGTTTGTGCCAGGCACAAACAGTGTTTTCGCCTGGCACCTTTTTTACATGGCACCTTTTTTACAACAGACCCCCTACACTCAAAAACAACGGTGCAAACACCAATGACACTATCGTCATAAGCTTAATCAGGATATTTATTGAAGGGCCTGATGTATCTTTAAACGGGTCTCCGACTGTATCGCCCACTACCGCAGCCTTATGGGATTCGGAGCCTTTTCCTCCGTGATGTCCTCCCTCGATATACTTCTTTGCATTGTCCCATGCACCTCCCGAATTGGACATGAAAATAGCAAGGAGGACTCCCGAAACCAGTGCACCTGCAAGCATTCCCCCAAGCGCTTCCGTGCCGAAAACGATTCCCATTGCCAGAGGAACGACTACTGCGATCACTCCCGGAACCATCATTTCTTTCAATGCCGCCGTGGTGGAAATCCCGACGCAGCTCTTATAATCCGGTTTTGAAGTTCCTTCCAGAATTCCCTTGTCCTCACGGAACTGCCTTCTCACCTCTTCGATCATTTTATATGCTGCCTTTGAAACTGATTCCATTGTGATCGCAGAAAACAGGAACGGAAGCATTCCGCCGACAAGAATACCAATGATTGTTCTGCAATCAAGAATATTGATATTTTCTATTTTCACCGCATTTGCATACGACACGAACAGTGCCAGCGCCGTAAGTGCAGCGGATCCGATAGCAAATCCTTTTCCTATCGCTGCCGTAGTATTTCCGACAGAATCCAGTTTGTCGGTAATATCCCTTACTCCCTTCTCAAGTCCAGACATTTCTGCAATTCCGCCGGCATTATCGGCAATGGGTCCATATGCATCGACAGCTATGGTCGATCCTGTCGTCGCCAGCATTCCGACTGCCGCAAGCGCAATTCCGTAAAGCCCCGCAACATAATATGACACAAAAATGCCCACACAGATACATAAAATAGGAACTACCGTTGATTTCATTCCAACCGCCAGACCCGAGATGATATTTGTAGCGGAACCGGTCTCCGACTGCTCCGCAATTTTCTTAACAGATCTGTACTTATCCGATGTGTAAACTTCCGTTATCTGTCCGATGACCACTCCGACAACCAAACCGGAAATAATCGCAATTGCCGGTCTGAAGGACGAAAGAAGAGCCCTGCTCAGGACCACTGATGAAATAATCACCAGAATATATGCAATATAACTTCCGAAATTGAGCGACTTCTGAGGATCCGCTCCTTCCTTTCCCTTCACAAAAAGGGAACCTATTATCGACGAAGCAATCCCGAAACCCGCCAGAATCAAAGGAAATACAGAAGCATTCCGTCCAAACTGTTCAACGCTGAGAACTCCCAATGTCACTGAGGAAATCACAGCACCGACATATGATTCAAATAAATCGGCTCCCATTCCGGCAACATCTCCGACATTGTCCCCGACATTATCCGCAATAACCGCCGGATTTCTTGGATCATCCTCCGGAATACCCGTTTCAACTTTACCTACCAGATCGGCTCCCACATCAGCCGCTTTTGTATATATGCCTCCTCCGACTCTTGCAAACAGAGCTATCGAAGATGCCCCGAGGGAATATCCGGTCAGAACAGATACATCATCTGTCAGGTAATAGATCACGCTTGCCCCTAACAATCCCAGACCTACAACACAAAATCCCATGACGGCACCGCCTCTGTAAGCAACCTGAAGAGCTTTTGCCATTCCAAAATCTTTGGCAGCTGCGGCTGTCCTTACATTTCCGGAAGTAGCCACCATCATTCCGAAATAACCTGCCAAAGTTGAAAATACTGCTCCAACAAGAAAAGCTGCAGCAGTGATCCAATTTCCCAATCCAAATCCAATCAGTAAAAACAATGCAATTACAAAAAATACCAGAATTTTATATTCTGCAAACAAAAATGCTTTCGCACCATCCTTAATAGCTGCAGCTATCTCCTGCATTCGATCATTCCCCATGCTGTTGGCCATAATCCATCTGGCAATGATAACTGCAAATACCAATGCGACCACCGATATAACCGGTACCAGATTACATAGCGTATCCATAACATCCTCCTGAAATATTCAATAAAATGAAATGACCCAAGCGGTCCGCTCGATGGCTGTATTATATTAAATCAATCGTTTGTTTGTCTATGTATGTTCGTCAATTTGTACAATATTCTTTTGATTTATTGCATTATTTTGGTTATTTTTTAACAAATATTTTTCATGTTTTTTCGCCAATAATACTCCTCTACGGATAAAAAATGTTTTTCAACAAACAGCAACGCGAGGCTGTTCGCATCAGATTACTATGATAGCGGTAAAAAAGATTTCGATTAACTACCGAACGGTAGGCAACTTATAATAATTACATAAAGATTTTTGAGTAATTACTTCTTATTGTTTTGTTTATACCGGATGGTAGTCGTTATGTATCGAGGAAATACGAAAAGAGAAATTCTGGAGGCGGCGTTGGAGCTGTTCTCTGTGCAGGGGTTTGAGGCAACCTCTATTTCTCAAATTGCAGACGCTGTGGGCATTCGCAAGGCTTCTCTTTACAGTCATTTTGATAATAAGCAGGCTATTTTGGATGCCCTTATAAAAGATGTGATGGAACAATATGAGAAGCATTCAATTTTTGCAGGAACAGATCAGAAAAAAAGTATTGAAAATCTGCCGATGAACCCTGACGAAGCTGTGCGGGTAATCGGCGAACAGATTCGATATATCATCCATGAGCCATATATCAGCAAAGCAAGAAAAATGCTGGTTATAGAGCAATTTCAAAATCCTGAGCTTGCAAGTATGCAGACCAAGCAGAATTATTCAGACGTGCTGAAATATTTCACCGGTCTTATAAACCTGTTGATTCAAAAAGAAGTTCTGGCAGATGAAGACCCGGAGATCATGGCGGCACAGCTTTGTTTTCCGATTTCCGTGTGGATCAACCTGTGCGACCGCGAACCGGATCGGGAGACTGAAGCCATGGGGCTTGTTGAAAAACACATCCGACAGTTTTTCAGACTCTATCAGCGGACAGTGTAACAATACAAGAGAGTTTCTGCTCCGGGGTTGTGGGTTACGAATTATTTCGTATCAAAAAAATGAAAGAAGATTGCCGACAAGTACACTTTGGTCGTGATTTATGAATTGTTTCGTAGCAAAAATTTCAAAATAAGATCAAATTTGGAGAGATAATATCATGGCATTTGACTTTAAAAAAGAATATAAAGAATTTTATATGGCCAAAAACAAGCCTGAGATCGTAAATGTCCCAAGGGCAAATTATATTGCGGTAAGAGGAACGGGAGATCCAAACGAAGAGGACGGACAATACAAAAAGGCAATCGGCATTTTATACGCCCTGGCATACACACTAAAAATGAGTTGCAAAACAGATCACAAAATCGAGGGATTTTTCGAATATGTTGTCCCGCCGTTGGAAGGATTCTGGTGGCAGGACGACATTGAAGGTGTGAATTACTCCGATAAATCAACATTTAACTGGATATCGGTTATCCGACTTCCCGATTTTGTCACAAAGGCAGATTTTGAATGGGCGGTGGAAACAGCTTCAAAAAAGAAGAAAATCGACTGTTCTTCCGCAGAATATTTGACTGTCGATGAGGGATTGTGCGTTCAGATCATGCATTTCGGATCCTTTGACGATGAGCCTGAAACTGTTGCAATTATGAATGATTATTTAGAGCAAAACGGTTATGTCAATGACATCAACTCCCACCGGCTGCACCATGAAATTTACATGTCTGATGCCAGGAAGGTCGCTCCGGAGAAATGGAAGACCGTTATCAGGCATCCGATCAGAAAAATATAATCTCAGCCGTCAAAACCCGAGAATGTTAATTTCTTAAATGATGACGATCTTGATGACGATTTCGGCGAAGAAGGGTTCTATATCTTCTAAACTCGCAACCGTCTGTTTGTCATGCCCGCCTTTGTGCGGGCTATTTTCAATTCAAGAGAACACCGGAGGCGGTCTTTCCTATAAAGATAAAAAATAGAAGTAAAAGCTATCGAATTGATCGAATCGCTTTTACTTCTTAATACCATAACGTCGAGTGTTGCGGCTTTATTTATTTCCCAGGAAAAAATCCTGAATCATGATTTCCTTTTTCTCTCTTCGGCATCACGCCAGGCGGCTCTCTCCTCATCCGTTTCAAGAAGCAGTCTGGGAACACGAGACGGCTTATTCATTTTATCCAGACCCACCAGGGTAATGTAAGCCTCATTTATCACATGCTGCTCACCTTCGATATTTTCCACCCGGGTTTCGACTCTGACAAGCATCGAAGAATTGCCTACATATACCATCTTTCCGGAAACAACGATCGTATCATTAAGATAAGCTCCGTGCATGAAAAGAAGCTTATCGATCGATAGCGTCGTCACCTCCATGTGGCTATGGCGTTTCGCAACCGTTGCGGCCACCTCGTCGATCCACATCATGAGAGTGCCTCCAAACAATCTCCCGACAGAATTCAAGTCCCCGGGGCGCACTAAATGAATGGTTTCAACCACGGAATCCGATATTTTTCTCTGCAGTTCTTCCATAACAATCCGTCTCCTTAGCAAAAGTTGGTAAAAAGGTGCCTGGCGAAAGCTGTGCTTGTGCCTGGCACCTTTTGGGCTCGTGCCTGGCACTTTTTTTACATCACCATTCTTTAATCAAATAAACGCGAAGCCTTTTCCATTCGATCGGCTATTTTCACCTCGAACGGACAACGAGTCTCGCAATCCCTGCATCCCACACATTCGTTTGCTTTATGCTCCAGCAAGCTGTAGTGCGAGCGAACCGATTCCGGAACTTCAGGCTGTATGGTCGCAAGGTCATACAATTTATTCACCATCGCAATATCAATTCCGGCCAGACACGGTTTGCAATGACCGCAGTATGTACACTGGCCTTTATATGAATGCAGCGGAGCAGATGCTATTACCGGAGCATAATCTTTTTCTTCATCAGACGCGCTCTCATATCCCACAGCAGCATCAATCTGCTCTTTTGTATCATAACCGCACAATATCGACACTGCACCGGGTCTTGTCAAGGCATAATGAATACACTGTACCGGAGTCAGTGCTGTTTCAAAAGGAGATGTCTTTGCGTCAAACAGCCGGCCGCCGGCAAAGCCTTTCATAATATTTATTCCGATATCATTTTCTTCACAATACTGGTATAATTCAGTCCTTGCAGGCTCTACAGTATTCAGATTTTCATCATATTTTTCGGCAAACATGTCTTCTATGTCATCGCTGGGAGGAAGCATGTCATATGCGGGATTTATGCTGAAAAGAATCATTTCAATATAATCAGTTTTTGCCGCTTTCAATGCTACTTTAGGATTGTGTGAACTCATTCCTATGTGCCGGATTATTCCCTTTTCCTTGAGACTCATCACATATTCCATGAAATCCGATTTCTGAATATCGTCCCATTCCTTCTCAGAATCAACATAGTGGATCATTCCCAGATCAATGTAATCTGTCTGAAGTCTTTTGAGAAGATCCTCAAATGCAGGCACTACATACTCCATTTCACGGGTGCGGTAGTACTGTCCGTCCTTAAATGTTGAACCAATGTGTCCCTGGACATACCACTCATCACGAACATCCTTAATGCCCTCACCAATGATATCCCTCGATTTTGGGTCCGGCATCCAGCAATCTATGATGTTGATGCCTTTTTCATGCGCATACTTAATAAGTTCTATCGAATGAGCTTCTTCGTGGCGTTCAAGCCACTCGCCGCCGAATCCAATCTCGCTGACCATTAAACCTGTTTTTCCGAGTTTTCTTTTCTTCATACCCTTTTCCTCTCAACTTGTTCAATTTGTGCCTGGCACTTTCCCTGTTTGTACCTGGCACAATTTTGATCATTGCCTGTCCCCTTTTTTAACATTCGAACAAACAGCAAACAAAAATATTGAAATGTTTCTCTCCAACATCTAATATAGATATACTTCAACTCTTTTGCAAGGAGATTGATCCTATGCCAAGAATCAAAAGACAACTAAGCACAACAAATACATATCATATAGTCATGCGCTCCATAAACAGGCAGATAATATTCGAAGAAAAAAACGATTATTATCAATTCCTGTATATACTCAAACATTACCGAATTGATTGCAACTGCAAGATATTTGCATATTGCCTGATGGACAATCACATTCATCTGCTCGTTCAGACCAACGGAGATCCTCCGGGCCCATTCATGCCAAAACTGGAAAGCAGGTTCGTCCATTGGTATAACAAAAAATATGAAAGGACAGGCCATCTCTTCCAGGGGAGATTCTGCAGTGAACCCGTCAACGACGAGATATATCTGTTAACCGTCTTTCGATACATCCACCGAAATCCCATCAAAGCAAATGTCTGTCAATCGGTCAATGATTTTCCCTGGAGCAGTGTTCACTCCTATCTTTCTGATTTCTCAACTATTGTAGACACGCAGACTATCTCCGGCCTTTTTAATTCCAAAAATGAAATGGTATCGTTTTTAAATACCGAAACCAATGACCGCTGTCTTGAGTATCCTTCATCCAGAATTCCCGACAATGAAGCTGTGTGTATGCTGTTTAACATCAGTCATTGCTCTACTCTCTCGGAATTTCAGCGCCTCCACTACGAAAAAAGAAATCTTCTGCTTAGCACCCTACAAAATCAGGGAATAAAAATATCACAGCTATGCCGTATTACCGGAATACCTCGCCGGAGCATACAAAACGCCCTTAACGAGTTCAAATCAATCGCCACTGATGAATATTTTCTCGACGAAACATCACTTCCGAAATAGTTTTACTCCATTTTCTTTTTATGTTATCATTATCCGCGTGAAAGGACGGAGCTATGATTACAGAAAAAGAAATACAGAAAATCAACGAATACGCCAGAAGAATTAAAACAGGTGAAAAGCTCTCTGCAGAAGAGATGGCTGACCGTGATGCCCTGCGCCAAAAATTCATACAATCCTTCAGAGATAACCTCGGAGCACAGCTTGACTCAATTAAAATAAAGCGTCCAGACGGTTCAGTCGAAAACCTCAAAGACCACAAAAAAACTCAAAGCTGAAAATTCCCGTATTTTCTAATGATTATAATCTTTCTTTCAAGAAAGCCTTCAGAAATTTTTCTGCAAGGCTGTTTTTAGCTATAGCTTTTTTCGCATCCTCGGGAGAGTACCATTCCCACGAATCCAACTCTTTGTTAGGGCAGAAATCATATTCATTCTCAACATACACCGTAAAATTGCACATCAAAGTATTTGTGGGCTCAAAAAATTCAGTCCTGTTAAAGGTCATATCGGAAACTCTCATTCCGGTCTCCTCCGATATTTCACGCACTACCGCATCCTCTGCACGTTCACGCCTGTTGACATATCCTGCAACGAGAACATTTCGGTCCTTTCCGTATTGCTTGATGAGCAGTATCTTTCCATTTTTCCTGTTGACCACGATCATGCTGACTGCAACATTATACATCGGAAATCTGAATTCCCCGCATTTCTCACAATAAGGAACATCTCCCTCATCCTCCAGCCATTTCATTGTCAGTTTTGTTCCGCACTCAACGCAATACATCTTCGTTCTCCAGATTTTTCACATCTATTACTTTAAATCCATTCTCAATCATCAATTCGGCAAATACTCCTTTTCCCGGTATTAATTTTCCTGAAAATGTGCCGTCATATATTTGTTTCACTCCGCAGGAAGGGCTCCTGGACTGAAGAATAAGCATATCAACATTTTCTTTTCGTGCAATTTCCAGTGCTTTTTCCGCTCCCTCGCGGAATTCCCGATCCCAGCTTGTGCCTTTTGCGTTAAGCACTACTCCATCCACAATTTCACATGGGATTCTTGGCACAGGCAATCCTCCCAGAACTTCCGGACAAACAGAAATCACCTCATGGTTTTTCACGAGCTTTTCTATATCCGGATAATAATTGTTTCCGCCGTCATATTTACAATTTTCACCTAAAAGGCATGCACTTATCATTATTTTCATTTAAAAAGCCCTCCTGAAAAATTTGTGCCAGGCACTTGTATATCCTGTGCCTGGCACAAACCGGATCAAAGCCTGTCCCCTATTATTTCTCTTGCAACAAAAACTCCGCTTGCGCTGGCATGTGATAGCGAATGTGTCACACCGCTTCCGTCACCTATTATGTACAATCCCTTGTGTACAGTCTCCAGATGTTCATCGATCTCTACCTCCATATTGTAGAATTTCACCTCTACACCATAAAGAAGGGTATCGTCATTTGCCGTTCCCGGCGCGATCTTGTCGAGAGCGTAAATCATTTCGATGATTCCGTCCAGAATCCTCTTCGGAAGGACCAGACTGAGATCTCCGGCTGTGGCCGATAAAGTCGGAATCACTAAACCTTCTTCTATCCTTTTTTCCGTACTTCTGCGGCCGCGGATCAGATCTCCGAACCTCTGGACAATCACACCGCCTCCCAGCATGTTGCTGAGGCGGGCAATACTCTCTCCATATCCGTTGCTGTCCTTAAAGGGCTCCGAAAAATGCTTGCTTACAAGAAGCGCAAAGTTCGTATTATCGGTTTGTTTTTCTTTATCCTCATAACTGTGCCCGTTTACTGTAATAATGCCGTTGGTATTTTCACTTACAACACTTCCCTTTGGGTTCATACAGAATGTACGGACATTATCCTCAAACCGCTCGGTTCTGTATACGATCTTGCTCTCGTAAAGTTCGTCTGTAAGATGCGAGAAAATAACAGCCGGAAGCTCAACCCGCACACCTATGTCAACACGGTTTGATTTTGTGGGAATGTTCAGCTCATCACAGACGCTTTCCATCCATTTGCTTCCGCTCCTTCCGACAGAAACGATGCATTTGTCGCACTCAAAATAGCCCTCATCGGTTATGACGCCAAACCCATCTCCTTCACCACCGGACATTTCGATTTTTCTTACAGGAGTATCGAAGTAAAAATCAACCTTTCCCTTCAGCATTGCGTATAAATTTTCCAACACAATGAAATTAATATCCGTTCCAAGATGTCTGACCGACGCATCAAGCAGATTCAATTTATTCTGAAGGCAGGTTTTCTTAAAATGAGATCCGGCAGTCGAATACATTTTTGTTCCGGCTCCGCCGTATTTCATGTTGATATCGTCAACATATCTCATCAGCTCTATTGCCTTATTTTTTCCTATATATTCATACAAGGTGCCGCCAAAATCATTTGTGATGTTATATTTTCCATCTGAGAATGCTCCGGCACCGCCAAAGCCGCTCATGATCGAACAGCTCTTACAGCTTATGCAGTTTTTTACCTTTTCTCCGTCAATAGGACATTTTCGCTTTTCAAGAGAATGTCCTGCTTCAAAAATTGCGACCTTTAAACCTGCAGACTTCTCAACCAGCTCATATGCCGAAAAAATGCCTCCGGGTCCGGCGCCCACAATAATAACATCGTATTTCATACTAACCTCCAAACAATCATACTATTTTTAAACGCCTCTCTCAGCTTACCCTGTAAAAAATGAAAATGCAACCGATAGATAATAGATAAGGGGATTGTGGAAGACAGAAGCGCCCTGCCTGCGCCTCTCTTCCACAGTCCCCTTGTTTACGCCCAAAATCCGTTGTATAATCTCCGTGTTTGTATATGTTCTTATATAAAATGGAGGGTGTATTTGAAGGAATTACTCAGATTTATTAAATTTACATTTTTTTCCATAAGTGCCGGTGCAATTGAGCTTGGTGCTTTCGCTGTTTTCAACGAGTGGATGTGCCTTCCCTACTGGCTTTCATATCTGGTAGCGCTGTTGCTGTCTGTCTTATGGAATTTCACACTGAATAGAAAATTTACATTTAAGTCAACGGCAAATATTCCCGCCGCTATGCTTAAAGTTTTCTTATATTACTGTGCATTCATACCCATCAGTACCTTTTTGGAACATTACTTAACCTCAATTGGCTGGAATGAATACCTTGTAACAATAATAAACATGCTTTTGAATTTTGCGACAGAATTTTTGTTTCAGCGTTTCATGGTTTATAGAACATCAATTGATACCAATTATTAACAGGAGCTGCTTATGTTTAAAGAAGAATTTGAAGCAGCCGCAAAAGCAGCGGCAGCAAAGATATCATTGCTTAAGAACAACTTTTTCGGATATTTCCTGCTCTCCGTATTAGCCGGAGTGTTTGTCGGTTTTGGAGTTCTGCTGGCATTTACAATAGGTGGAATGATGTCCTCATCATCTTCCGTAAAAATCTTGATGGGACTATCGTTCGGCATTGCTCTCAGCCTGGTTGTAATAGCCGGCGCTGAACTTTTCACGGGCAATAATATGGTCATGACAGCAGGACTGCTAAAGAAAAATGCCTCACTCAAAGATGTACTTAAGCTTTGGGGCGTTTGTTATCTGGGAAATCTTACCGGATCGATAGTTCTGGGAATCATCTTTGAACTTACCGGTCTCAATTCCGGAGCAACAGCGGAATTCATTTCTTCCGCAGCGGCCGGAAAAATGGGCCTTCCGGTTATTGCATTGCTGGCGAGAGGGCTCCTCTGCAATGTCCTTGTCTGCCTCGCAGTGTGGTGCGGTTTCAAATGCAAGGAAGAGAGTGCGAAATTGATCATGATTTTCTGGTGCCTTTTTGCATTCATAACAACCGGCTTTGAGCACAGTATTGCAAACATGACTTTGTTTACAGTTGCATTATTCAACCCGTGCGGACAGGCAGTCAGCATAGCGGGTGGATTCTATAATCTGATCCTGGTCACTATCGGAAACATGATTGGCGGCATTATCTGTGTTGCATTGCCCTATTATTTCGCCTCAAAAAAAGCTTAGTGCCAAGCGAATGTAAAATTTGTGACAGGCACAGGTACAGTTTGTGCCAGGCGAAAGCACTGTTTGTGCCAGGCACCATTTGAAAGGAGTATAATGCTATTATCAGCTGAACACATTTCCATGGATTTCGGATCCCGGAAGCTTCTTGATGATGTCAATTTTTTTCTGAACGAAGGAGACAAAACGGGAATTATCGGAATCAACGGAACCGGAAAGTCTACTTTTTTAAAAATCCTTGCAGGCAGCGTTCTTCCGGACGCCGGAAATGTCACCCGCAATCCCAATGTGCAAATCAGCATGTTGTCTCAAAATCCCGAATGTAAAGCCGACCTTAGCGTCCTTGACTATGTGCTTGAATCATGTCCGCCCGAATACAGAGAAGTCTACGACTATGAAGCAAAAACCATGCTGAGCAAGCTCGGAATTAATGATTTCACGCAAAAAACAGGTACATTATCCGGCGGGCAGCGAAAAAGGGCAGCCCTTGCCGCCGCGCTGATTCACCCCAGTGACATACTCATTCTGGATGAGCCTACCAATCACCTTGACACAGAAATGATCACCTGGCTTGAAGATTATCTCAGGCGTTTTAAGGGAGGTCTTGTAATGGTCACCCACGACAGGTATTTTCTTGAAAATGTTTCTAATCACATAACAGAAATTTCCCGCGGAAAGCTCTATCATTACGAAGCGAACTATTCCAGATATCTTGAGCTCAAAACTCAGAGAGAGGATATGGAATCCGCAAGTGAAAGAAAGCGCCAATCCATCCTGCGTACCGAACGCGAATGGATCATGCGCGGATGCCGTGCCCGCTCGACAAAAAGTAAAGACAGAATCGAGCGCTACGAGGAACTCAGTTCCCAGTCCGCGCCGGAAACCGATGACAACATCAGCATTTCCGCTGCATCAAGCCGCTTGGGCAAGAAGCTCATTACTCTTGACCATGTTGAAAAATCATTCGCCGACAACACCGTTATAGAGGATTTTTCATACACAATATTGAGAAATGACCGCATTGGCATAGTCGGATCAAACGGTGCCGGAAAATCAACTCTTCTCAAAATTATTGCAGGAGATATTATTCCCGATAATGGAAATGTTGAATTCGGAAGCACGGTAAAAATCGGACATTTTGCGCAGGAATGGCGCGATCTTGATCCTGATGTCCGGGTCTTTGATTTCATACATGATATTAGCTCAGAGGTTAAAACTGCCAATGGAATCATCTCTGCAAAAACGATGATGGAACGCTTTCTGTTTCCGTCCGATCTTCAGGGTGTCCATATAGGAAGGCTTTCAGGAGGAGAAAAGAGGCGTCTCTATCTGTTGTCCATCCTGATGTCTGCTCCCAATATACTGCTTTTGGACGAGCCTACAAATGACCTTGATATTATGACGCTGTCAATACTTGAAGATTACCTGCAGACATTTCCGGGTCCGGTCATTACGGTTTCCCACGACAGATTCCTGCTGGATAAACTGGCAGAGCGGATATTCGAGGTCCGTGACGGAAATATTTTCATTCACAACGGAAACTGGTCTGAATGGCACAGTAAAACCACATTGCCTTCAGAAAATGACAATTCTCAAAATAAAAATAATTCGGGCGGTAAGGCCGGTTCGGGAACAAAAAAATATCGCGGCGAGCATCAGAAAAAGCTGAAATTTACATTCAGCGAACAACGGGAATTCTCTACAATAGACGATGATATCGCAATTTTGGAAGAAGACCTCAGGAAATGTACGGAAGCACAGAAGAATTGTGCAAGTGACTTCATTAAACTTCAGGAGCTTCTAAAAAAGCAATCCGAGCTTGAAAATGAGCTCGAACTGAAGACCGAGAGATGGATTTATCTTCAGGAATTAAAAGAAAAGATAGACGCGCAGTCAAGCATAAGTCAATAAAAAAATAAAAAAGTGCCAGGCTCTGTATTGAGGTGACCCCCATGTTGAACCGACCCCCAAAAGTTAGACCAAAAATCTAACGATTGGGAGGTCGGTGTTTTTATGCCAAAATATAGTTTTGAATTTAAGAAAAAAGTAGTGGAAGCATATTTAAGAGGTGAAGGTGGATCT
>JBMNQZ010000015.1:0-34402 GCA_050944395.1 Lachnospiraceae bacterium | reverse complement strand
GTACTTGCAGTTCGCGGTGAAATCCGCATGCCCCGGCCTTGCCAGGAATCTTGATCCCGAATAATCCTTGCTCCTTGTCGAAGTATTCGGAATAACGATCGCAATTGGTGTGCCGGTCGTTTTCCCCTCAAACACTCCGCTCACTATTCTGTACTCGTCCGCTTCCCGTCTCGAAGTTGATATTCTTCCGGCAGGTCTCCTTAAAGTGAGCTGGGAATCGATAAATTCCCTGTCAACTTCTATTCCCGGAGCCATTCCGTCAAGCACCACTCCGATCTCGGGTCCGTGACTCTCTCCGAATATTGTTATTGAAACACTGTTTCCAAATGTATTTTTCATAAATCACACACTCTTTCCGGATGAAATAACGCCAATCAGGTCCGAAAGCTTATCAAGGCCCGTCTTTTCTAATCTGAAGCTTCCTATTTCATCCACGTATACAGCCGAAATTCCATCCCCCAGGGATTTTTTATCATGCAGCATAGCAGAATATATCTCATCCTTTTTAAGGTTGCAGGAAGTCGGAAGTCCCAGCTTTTCAAGTGCCCTGACCAGTCTTTGCCGCACATCTTCCCCGCTCATGGGAATCATTCCCATCGCAACGCATTCTCCGTGCATAAAAGGTTCTTCTTCACTCTGGCTTGCACATTCCACTCCATGGCCTATGGTATGCCCGAAATTCAGTATCTTTCGAAGTCCCGTCTCTTTTTCATCCTTCTCGACAACATCCTTTTTAATTCTGAGTCCCTTTTCAATTATAAGGTCAAGCTCTGAAAAAGGATCCTTATTTTCAAAAATATCAAAAAGCTCGGGATCCGAGGTCATCGACATCTTAAGTGCCTCGGCAAGTCCCGCAGCAATCTGCCTTCTCGTCAGTGTTTTCGTAGTATCAACATCTATCAGAACCCTCTTTGGCTGATAGAAGGCGCCGACGATGTTTTTTACATTATCCAGATTGACTGCTGTCTTTCCTCCGATAGAAGAATCGAGCTGTGATAAAACGGTGGTCGGAATATTATAAAAATCCACTCCCCGCATATATGCCGAGGCCGCAAAGCCCGCCATATCGCCGGCTACACCGCCGCCGACCGCCGCAACCGCATCTCCTCTTGTGAAGCCCGCATCAAGCATTTTTCTGAGGATCTTCTCAAAAGTAGCCAGTGTTTTGCTCTCCTCTCCGGGTGCGAAGGCAAAAATGTGAGCCTCTCTGCACGCATCTGCTATTTTCTCCACATATTCCGAAGGGACGCCCTCGTCGGTAACGATCATTACTTTTCGGTCAAGATTCAGGTATTTTTCTGCACAGCCAAGACAACCTCTCTCCAGAATTATATCGTAACCTTCTCCCAGATTCACATTTAAAATCATTTAACCGCCTCCTTTTTTTCAGGAATCCGCTCCTTCCGTGTCCTTGGTTATTCCGACAAATTTAAGCTCGGCACAGCGCTTTGTCAGATCCTCCATCATCGTGTCCACCTTGTCGGCATTTCCTTTTGCCTCAATATAAAAATAATACTCCCACGCTTTTGTCTTTACGGGACGGCTCCTGATCACTTCCATGTTAAATCCGTATTCACCGATGATATACAAAGCCCTTGCAAGCGCCCCCGCTTCATGTCTTACCGTAAACATGAGCTCAAGAACCACGCCCCCTTCATGTTCCGAGGGATCCGGCTTTTTTTTCGAATAAACCGCAAATTTTGTGGTATTTGTCTTATTTTCGTTTATCTCCGGCTCGATGATCTCAAGTCCGTAAAGCTCAGCTGTCTCCCGGCTTGCAATGGCAGCCACGGACATATCGTTGTCCATCGCCACTTTTTTTGCCGCCACGGCAGTATTTACAGCCTCGATCTTCTCAAATCCGTGCTCCTTTAAATAGGGACGGCACTGCTCCAGCGCCTGGGCATGGCTTACTACCGTCTTAATGCTGTTTATATCAGCGCCCTTTATACCGACGAGATTCTGTCTGATATGCAGCGGAAAAATCTTCTGAATATGTAGGTCGCCCTGGAATGTCAGATCCATCACCTGCCCCACTTCTCCCGCATAGCTGTTCTCAATGGGAAGGACCGCGACATCGCATTCATCCTTCACAACAGCCTCAAATGCGTCCGAAAACGAAGGAAATGATACCGGTTCCCCCTCCGGATAAATTCTTTTTGCGGCAATATATGCAAATGCCCCCTTTATTCCGCTGTATGCGACTCTAAGATTTTTCATTTCCCCCTCCTGATACACTTTATAATAAAATAACGGCCCCGCAAAAACCACGAGGCCGAAAATCATGCGATAAAATATGATCTTTCATCAATCCTGGAAATAGCCGGCCAAAAACTGTCTTGTCCGCTCCTCCTTCGGATTTGAAAACATTTCCACGGGATTCCCCTGCTCGAGTATAATTCCCTTATCCATAAAAACAGCCTTTGTTGCCACATCTCTTGCAAAAGCCATCTCATGGGTAACAATGATCATCGTCATCTTCTTTTCGGCAAGTCCCTTTATTACTTTCAGAACCTCGCCTGTAAGCTCGGGATCAAGCGCCGAGGTGGGTTCGTCAAAGCACAGTATATCCGGTTTCAGTGCCAGCGCTCTGGCAATCGCCACTCTCTGACACTGTCCTCCGGAAAGCTGATGAGGATAATGCTCCATCCTGTCATCAAGTCCCATCTGCTTCAGAAGAACCTGCGCTTCTTCTCTTATCTCTTCAAAGATCTGTTTTTTATTCTGTTTGAAATCCGGACGGCTCTTTGCCTGAAGCTGCTTTGCAAGCATTACATTTCCCAGCGCCGTGTACTGAGGGAAAAGGTTGAAGGACTGAAATACCAGACCGAAATGAAGTCTGTTCTTTCTTATCGCCTCATCGCTCTTTTTTGAATTGTCACTGCCGTCAAATATTACTTCATTATTTACCCTGATCACGCCGCTATCGGGAATTTCCAGATAATTGAGGCATTTCAGCAGAGTAGTCTTTCCGCTTCCCGACGATCCTATTATCGAGACAACATCACTTTTCTCAAGTGAAAAGCTTATATCCTTCAGGACTTCCGACTTTCCAAAAGATTTGCTTATGTGCTCTACTTCCAAAATAGACATTAGCTTTTCTCCTTATCTGAAAAATTCAAGTTTCTTTTCGATCTTTCCAAATACAACAGTGAGCACTCCGTTGAATATCAGATAATACACTGCCGTAAAGAACAATGGCCAGATAACGCCGGAGATTCCCTGCGAGCCCTTGAGGAACGACTGACCTGCCCAGATGATCTCCTGCATGGCAATGATCCTTGCAAGAGAGGTATCTTTTACAAGCGTCAGTATCTCATTGGAAATCGGCGGAACGATTCTCTTTATCATCTGAAGAAGCTTTACCCTGAAGAAGATCTGGGATTTTGTCATTCCCAAAACCATTCCGGCCTCATCCTGTCCGATCGGGACACCTTGAATCCCGCCTCTGAAGATCTCGGAGAAATAGCAGGCGTAATTGATGATAAAAGCCACCGCCGAAGCGACAAAACGACCGGTCTCGCCGCCTCCCCAAATAGTGTTTCCGAGCACAAGTCCCGGAAAATAATAGATAACAAGAAGCTGAATCATGAGAGGCGTACCTCTAATGATCCAGATAATAAATTTTATCACTGCCTTTAGCGGAGTAAACTTTGAAGTAGATCCTACCGACATTAGAAGACCGAGCGGCAGGGCTCCCAGCAGCGTTACGATAAAAAGCTTAAGAGTCTGTAAAAATCCGACATTCAGCGAATGAAAAACTATCGGAAACTGTTCAAAAAAAGTCTGCATTTCCTGCTCCGTACATTAATATTTTTCTTCCATACGGGAAAAAAGAGAGTGGCAAGCCACTCTCTGTGAAATTACTCTGCGAATAATTACTGCTCGATGATAGCGGCCTGAACTCCGTATTTTTCAGCGATCTCCATCATTGAGCCATCCTTGTATGACTCTGCAAAGAACTTGTTGAGTTCTTCCGCAAGATCAGATCCTTTTCTGAAGCCAACGCCGTATTCCTCATCGGAAAGTCCGAGTGTATAAGTGAGATCAGCGTAGCTTGTTCCCTCTCCCACCATAGCCGCAGCCATCAGTGAATCGATGATCGCCGCATCAGATGTTCCTGCTTCAACTTCCATAAGTGCATCTGCCTGAGCTCCGACAGAAGTATAGTTGAGACCAAGTTCTTCCGCAACTCCTTCTCCCGCACTTCCGGCCTCAACCGCAAATGTAAGATCCGCAAGTGAATCCTTATCTGTGATCGATGCTGCAGCTGCTGTCGGAACGATCACTATCTGCTGATTGTTGCAGTAAGCATTTGAACATTCCATCGCACTTGTAACTTCGGATGTAAGTGTCATTCCGTTCCATACGCAGTCGATAGTGTTTCCGTCAAGCTCGATTACTTTATTATCCCAATCGATCTCCTGGAACTCTACCTTCACGCCAAGGCTCTCGGCAAAGGCAGCTGCCATATCCGCGTCGAAGCCGACCCAGTTTCCGCTCTCATCCTGATAATCCATCGGAGCGAAATCCGTGATTCCGACAACGAGCGTTCCCTTGTCTTTTATTGCCGCCATATCACTGTCGGCTTTTTTGCTTCCGCAGCCTGCAAATAATCCGACAGCCATAACTGCTGCAAGTGCTATACTAAAAACTCTCTTTTTCATAACTCTCTCCTTTTATCCGGTTATCACTTTACCATACTAAATTGCATGGAAAATAATATCACAGACCCTGCCGCACTGTCAAGGCGGCCATATGTATATTTTCCGGACCGCAGTCCGATCCCGCTTTCAAATATTCCGGGATTTTTCTTTTCAGGACAATACTTCATATAAATAAGAGCAGGATTCCCGTGATAATGATGATTCCCAGGAAGAAGCTGATGAAATACATCTGTGACGTAAGACTTCCCTTGTAACCAAGCTTTATGGAGAAGACGTTTGCAACCGCCGCCGGCGATCCGAAATACGAGCAGGTAAGAACTATCTTTCCTATTCTTGAAACCGGAAGCAGCCATGTAATCGCCGTCATGATCACTCCCGCCGCCAGGCGCAGCGCAGTGATCTTTCCTATTTCACGGACCTCCCCTTTTGTAAAGCCGAATTCCAGCTTCAGCCCTATCATCATCATTACGATAAAAATGTTTGCATCTCCGATAACAGAGGTGATCTTAAGAAGATGCTCCGGCCATTCAAAATGAAAAACCGCCATCAGGATTATTGCGATATATGTATCAAACAACACATTTTTGAACAGCTTGCCGCACATATCCTTTATTCCGAATTTTTCTCCGTTTGAGGACACCTTTATCGCAGCGATGTAATTAAATCCGCAATTCATTATTGTATTGCCGATATTAAAGGTGCACAGGGCGACGACCCCCGCCCCGGGAAAAAACGTCTGTATAAAAGGCAGCACCGAATCGCCCGCATCTATTCCCGTTGATGACAGCATATATACTCCCCTTGTCAAAGGATCCTTCTTTCTGAATGCGACAGCCGACATTATTATCATAATGACATTGACCGCAAACCCCAGAAAGATAAATATGACAAGCTCAGAAGTAATGGAAATTCCTGCCGAGCCCGTCAGAAGCGCCGCCGGCAGGGTGAGATTCATAACAATGGAAGCCAGGGTATCTCCATCGGATTTTTTCAGTATTCCGCACCTTTTAAGGAAATATCCAAGCGCTATTATTATAAGAAAAACAAATGAATTAAATAAAACTTCCCCCATTAAACAATTCCACCGATCAAATCAATTTATTCAACGGATTCTGAAATCCCGGATCCTTCCGATATCTCTTCCTCCTCATCTTCTCTGATTTTCATTTTCTTTTTTCTGAAGAAAATATCATACAGAACCGGGACCACGATAAGCGTCATGACTGTAGCATAGATCAATCCGGAAATTACAACTATAGCCATTCCTTTTCCCATCTCGCTTCCCATGTCGTCTCCGAAAAGCATGGTTATCATGGCAAGAATAGTTGTAAGGGCAGTCATAAGTATCGGGCGCATTCTTGTGACTCCCGACTTTACCAGAGCCTCCTTCTTTTCCATTCCTCCGATACGCAACTGGTTTACATAATCCACAAATACGATTCCGTTGTTTACAATAACTCCGGCAAGCACCAAAAATCCTATCATGGACAGCATCGATACCTGTTCTCCGGCAATTATCATTCCTAAAAGACCTCCCGTAAAGGCCAGAGGAATAGTGAAGATTACGATAAAAGGTGATAGCAGGCTCTGGAACTGTGCCACCATAATGAGATAGATAAACACTATGGCAAGGGCGATCATCATAAGGAGCTGTCCCATTGTCTCCTTAACATTCTCATATTCTCCCGCTATCTCAACCGAATACCCGTCAGGAACATCATAGGCAGACAACTTATCACTGAATTTTCTGGAGATAAGTGTTGTGTTGTAGCCTTCCTTTGTCGATGCCGAAACATTTATATATTTCACCAGATTTTGTCTGCTTATGGATGTTACTCCCGCAAGCTCCTTCTCAGAGGCAAAATCCCTGAGTTTAACGGTCTTTGTCTGGGTATTCCCGTCATCGTCGGTGTCTGAGTATTCAAATTCCCTGTCAAGAAGCTTTTCAGCGGTCAGCTCATCCGTCTCATCCACTACAATAACATCATATTCGCCATCCTCAATTTCCATAACGGTTGAGGTCTTCTCGGTCGAGAGGTCCCCTGAAAGCTCCTGAAGCACCTGAGCCACCGTTATTCCGTACTGCATGGCCTTATTCTTGTCAACCACTATCTTCAACGAAGGATCTGCACTCTCCTGACCGTCCGTGATATCCTCAAGACCTTCCGTCTCTTCCATCATTGCCTTGATATCGGCACTTATCTTATTGAGAGTATCGATGTCCTTGCCCTCAATCATTACAGAAAGGCCGCTTCCCAAAAGAGAAGTCATATCCATTCCCGATGCCGATACGGATACTTCACCCGGACAATCAAGCGAAGCCTCTTCTATGTCCTTTGCAAGCTTATTCATCTTATCAACGGAAGCCTCCGCAGGGATGATATAGAAGGAATAATTATCGTAATCCACCATTGACGAGGAAACGGAAGAAGATATCATTCCGGCGGCAGTGGAGCTTGTCATCGCTCCCACCGTCTTCACATTTTCAATATTTTCATAGCGCTCGAGAAGGGCGTCCGCCATCTCAAAGGCCTCCTCTTTAGAAGTCCCCTCGGGAACGGACATTGACACCGAAATACTCTCTCCTGCCATATCAGGCATAAGAACAACGCCCATGCTCACAGTCTTGTAGGCCGCAAAGCACATAAGCCCCACAGCTGCCAAAATCGGAATAAATTTGAACCTCAGACAGAATCTTAGTATCTTTGAATAGATCGAGGTGATCTTATCAAACAAAATATGCTTTTTCGGTTTGGTTTTCTTTAAAACAGCGGCGCTCATGGACGGAACTACAGTAACCGCCACGATAAGGCTCGCTCCAAGAGAATATGCGATGGTCAGAGCCATGTCGGTAAACAATTGTCTTGCAAGTCCCGTTGTAAACACGATAGGCACAAAAACGCACACCGTGGTGAGCGTGGACGAAGCGATCGCTCCCGCAACCTGCTTCGTTCCCGTAAGGGCCGCCCTGTAAACAGGAACTCCCTCGTTTCTCAACCTGTAAATATTTTCAATAACTACTATTGAGTTATCCACCAGCATTCCGATTCCCAGCGCAAGTCCGGAAAGCGATATGATATTCAATGTAATATTCGAGAAATACATTAAAACTATCGCAAACAGTACACTGAAGGGGATACTGAACGCAACTACTATCGTCGGCCTGACGTCTCTCAGGAAAATCGCAAGTACGATTATCGCAAGGATCGCTCCAAAAATCAGATTTTTCAATACTGAGTCCACGATAATATCGATATAATGGCCCTGATCCATAAAGGTGGTAATATTGAGCCCGGAATCACTCTCCATCAGAGCTGCGATCTTTTTATTTACTCTTTTTGATACTTCGGCGGTTCCAGCCGTTGAAGTCTTGGAAATATTCAAAAGGATCGCATCGTTTCCGTTTACCTTTGCATAGCTGTCCTTTCCGTCATCAATGATGGTGATATCCGCCACATCCTGAAGGGTAATGTCTCCGATATCGTCGATATTGCAAAGAACAAGACCGACAAGTTCTTCAAGTGATCCGATCTTGTCGCCAACCTTCAGGAGATATTCCCCGTTTTCTCCCGCGATATATCCGGCAGGCATATCAAAGTTTTCCGCCATTATCACCGATGAAAGTGTTTCCATATCCACCAGCTTGTCGATATTGGCATTTTCAAGAGCCTCTTTTCTGGCATCCTCATACTGCTCCCTGGCAGACTCCAGCTGCTCCTTTGCGGACTCCAGCTGGGCAGATGCGGAAGCGATCTGTCCGCCGGCGGAACCGAAAGCGGTAATAGCGGTCATCTTCGACTTTTCCACCTGCTCATAGTTAGCCTCAGCCTCTTTTACGGCCGCATCCACCTGCTCTTTTGCTGCCTTCGCAGCTGCGATCTCCGTCTCAAGGTTTGCCAGCTCGGAATCGATCTGCGGGATCCTCGTATTGATGATCTGTTCCATCTGGGTGAGATTTTCTACGGTAAACTGCGCATTGGCCTCAACGATCTGCGGATCAATGGTTTCGGGATCCACCGGATACTCCGGATTCATGCCGGAGAGGATATCAAGCGCATTTTTTGCATTTGTAAAAAGAACGAGATCCGGATCTGCAAGTATGGAAGATATAGTCGTTCCCTCCGGAATCACGGCATTCTCGGGAAGCATCCCTCCCGCTCCCATCTGTGCGACAGAAGCAAGCATCGCATTGATTCCGTCATACGCCGGAATGACCTGTGCTTCATAGGCCTCCTTTTCCGCAGTGAGCGCTGTCTTGCTGGTCTGCAGGCTGGTAAGCTGTGCATCATAGGAGGCGGATGTGGCGATTGCCTCATTCATCATCTTTGTAAACTGGGCAAGCTGGCTGTATGTAGAATCCTGCTGCTCGGTGGATGTCGCCTGTGACGAATCGAGATTTGCCCTCTGCTCTTCAATCTCCGCCTCGGCGTCATCAAGCTCCTTCCTTGCGTCCTCAAGCTTGTCACTGGTCTTTGAAAGTATCCTGTCATTGATCGCGTCGATTTTATCCTGATTGAGGCGCACTTCCACAGACTTTGTTACTATTCCGCTGCCGCTCACGCTTGCCACGCCGTCGATACGTTCGATCTCGGGGATGATCTCATTCTGAACATATTTGCTGAGCTCATATATATCAAAGCCATCTTTATCCACGCTTATCATAAAGGAGGACAGCATATCCATTGATATTTCCATGATCATGGGGGTTCCCGCCGAATCCGGAAGAACATCCTTAACCATCTCAATGGCAGAATTGAGCCTCACCATCGCACCGTTCATATCGGTGTTCTCGGCAAATTCCAATGTGACCATACTGTAGTTTTCGGCAGATGTACTGCTTACATTTTCCACTCCGTTGACAGTTCCGAGGTTCTGCTCAATAGGTATAGTAATGTTTTTCTCTATCGACTCCGGGCTTGCTCCCGGATCCGTAGTGAATACGACCACATACGGCAGTTCCATGGAAGGAAGGAGATCTGTCGTAAGCTTCATAAAGCTTACAACTCCCAGTATCAATACGATTATTACTCCCACAACTACGGTATACGGTTTTTTTATACAGTGTTTTATCATCAATATCTGCCTTTCTGAAATGCTCCGGAAATTATGAGAAACCGGATTTTGGGGATTAGCCCGGACATTTGGCCTTTTTATATTCCGATTATTTGGGAATATCCAGGGTTTTGAAATATTCCGGTTATGTGAAATAACTCAGGGGTTTTAATTTATTCCGTTCATTTGGAATACTCGGATTGTTTAAGAATAACTCTGATTTTGCTTTTAAATATTAAAAATACACGGCAAATTATAGCACAACAAAAAAAGCGCCACAATTTAACCGCTTCAGTTTATAAAACTTTAATTTTTTTGCTTTTTTCCGCCTGCTTTTCCCGCGACAGTTTTTACGATCCTTGCCGCAATAACCCCGCACAGAACGCCAACCAGCACTCCCGCAATAACATCGGACGGATAGTGCATTCCGAGATAGATTCTTGATAAGGAAATAAGCGATGCAATAACAACCAGTACCACTCCTATCCACTTCTTTTCCTTAGGAAGAACAATAAGTATGGCAACGGCGCAGGCAAAGCTGGCTGACGCATGCCCCGAAGGAAACGAAGTATCCGTCTCAAAAGTACCTACATACTCAATAGCAGGATTTGCCGCAAAGGGCCTTGGCCTTGCTATTATTTTCTTTAAGGTAAGATTTGTGATGATCAAGGATAAGATAAGTCCCAATCCGCCCGCGCAGGATACTCTTACAGGCATATGGCAGGAATATTTCCCGCTGCGGAAAAATTTCAGAGCCAGCCCTGTCAGAAGCAATGCGGCAGTAAGAAGAATCCAGAAAATCCCGTCATGCCCCAGATCAGAAATCGCAGAAGCAGCTTTGTTTAGCCCATCCGTTCTCAAATTTTCCTGTACCCACAGCAATATCTGCTGTTCAAACTGTGTGATCATATTCCTTCTCCCGATTTATGTAAACTTATTTGTGATACGGTTCCCTTTTAATAATTTTAAATGCCCTGTATATCTGCTCAAGAAGAACGACCCTTGCAAGATTATGAGGCATAGTGATAGGTCCGAAGCTTATAAGCTCGTCCGCTCTCTCGTAGACCTTGCTTCCCGAACCGTCAGAGCCGCCTATCACAAATGTAATATCGCTCTCCCCATGAACCGCAAGCTCCTCAAGCCTTCCGGCAAATGTCTCCGAATCCGACATTTTGCCCTCTATCGCCAGAAGAATGACATGGCTCCGCCCGGAAATGGCTGCCAGAACAGCCTCCCCCTCTTTTTCCTTTGCCTTCAACGCTCCGCCGTTCTTTCCCGGATCAACATCCGGAATCTCCCGAATGGTCAGCTTTGCGTAGCCCGATATTCTCTTTGCATATTCGCTGCATGCGTCTTTCCAGAATTTTTCCTTCAGTTTTCCGACTGCAATAACATTAATATTCATTTCTATATTCTAAAATTTCTGTCCGCTATTTATCTTTTAACAATTCTATTTCTTCTTCCGTAAGCTTTCTGTATTCACCCGGACGCAGCTTTTCGTCAAGCTTCAGTCCGCCCATGGAAAGTCTTTTCAGATATAAAACTTCTTTCCCCACTGCATGAAACATTCTCTTTATCTGATGAAACTTTCCCTCCCGGACAGTCACCTTAACCTCGGAAATATCTGCACTGTTTAATATTTCCAGCCGGGACGGCATAGCCTGAAAATCATCGCTCACCTTTAAGCCTTTTTCAAACGCCTTTACATCTTCCGCATCGACTCTGCCCTTTATCCTGGCATAATACATCTTATCCACATGCTTCTTAGGTGCCAGAAGCCTGTGCGCCAACTCCCCGTTGTTAGTAATTATAAGAAGCCCTTCCGTATCCTTATCAAGCCTTCCCACGGGAAACAGATCTCCCCTTGCCGGTTCATTGATGATATCAAGTACTGTTTTCTGATGCGGATCCGTTGTCGCCGTTATTACTCCCCCGGGTTTATTAAGCATATAATAAACCTCGGCTTCATAACTGATGACCTTTCCCTTGTACACAATTTCCGTTTCCGCCGACACATGATATCCGGGTTCCTTCACAATAATTCCGTCAGCAGTCACAAAACCTTTTTTTATATCTCTTTTCAGTTCACTTCTGGTTCCGGCGTTCATGTCAGCCAGATATTTGTCAAGTCTCATTTTTTCACCGTCCGAACAGGTATTGTCTGATTTATTATTTTATTCTAATTCCCTAAAATGCACAATAAAGAATCTCGGCTGGCGGACTGTTTTAAATGCAATAAAGACACCGAATACGGTCTTTCCTTCAAAAAAAGGATGCCCTTCGGCATCCTCTCGTAAAATATTTTCTTTATTCGCAAATCACCTTATAAGGCGCCTCATGTATCATTGAAATCTCTTCAATTCATTTTTTACATTCTGCATTTTGAGATCAAGCTGAGCGCTCTTTTCCGCACATTCTCTCAGCTCACAGGCGAGACTTTCCGCCGCCTCCTCCGGAATATTCTTCTTATAACGTATTTTATGTTCAAGACTTGCCCAGAAATCCATGGCGATCGTCCGCAGCTGAACCTCGACCTTCATATTCCTCTTTTCATTCTGAAGGAATATCGGCACGGACACTATTAAGTGAAGGCTTCTGTACCCGCTGGGTTTCGGATTTTTAATGTAATCCTTCTTCTCAATAAGCGTAATATCATCCTGCTCGAGAAGACACTTTGCCAGCATATATATGTCATCCACAAATGAACACACCACCCTTATACCGGCAATATCATTGATATTCTCCTCCAGGGATTCCAGATTCATCCTGAGATTTTTCTTTCTGACCTTCCTTACCAGACTGTCGGTAGACTTTATTCTGGTCTTTATGCTCTCAATAGGATTTCTGTCATACTGAAGTGAGAATTCCTCGTTGAGGACTCTGAACTTAGTCTCCACTTCCATCATTGCGCACCTGTAATATGTCATCAGCCTTTCATAGGGAAGCTGATTGTATTTTACGAAGTCAAGAAACTCATCGGACAACAGCTTGTCTCTTACGATCTTCTGCCCTTTTTCCCCAAGGCTTTCCACCAGCCTCGGCGGAAGCTTCTCGGCAATAACCTCATTTAATTTTTTTCCGTTCTCTATCCCGTAATTGCCCATAGCATCACCAAAACAAAAATTTTATAATCACAAGGTAATATTAACATTTTTAATTTTCTAAAAAAAGCAGGAATTTTTAAACATATTTCACAAAAAACAACACCCTTTCTTTTTCATTCGATTTGTATTAAAATTAAGGCTGTTTTGTATTAAGAAAAAGGGAGGTCATTATGGAAATCAGATCTATCATCTTTGATGTCGACGATACTCTGTATGATTACACTTCAGCTGCAAAAACCGCAATGGATGCCATCTCCGAGTATTGCCTGAACAACTTCGGCTGGGACAGTGCGTATACAAAAAAGCGTACTCTTGAGACCATGTACCGACAGTTCAACACTCTGGGTATGAATGATTCTGCCATCCACAACCGCCTCATCCGTTTTCAGATGCTGCTTGAGGAGGAAAAGAAGCCTGTTTATCCCCATGCACTTACCATGTATACTCTTTACTGGGACACGCTCTGCAAAAACATGAGTATTGCAGACGGCGTGACGGATTTCATCAAAGCCGCAAAGTCAAAGGGCATAAGCATAGGTATCTGCACAGATATGACCTCTCTTATCCAGTATATCAAGCTGGATAAGCTTGGGATCCTTTCTCTCCTTGATCACATTGTCACCAGCGAGGAAGCCGGTGTTGAGAAGCCTGATGCCGGTATTTTTGACCTCTGTATAAAAAAATCAGGATGTCTTCCCCACGAGTGCCTTATGATAGGGGATAACTGGGATAAGGATATCTTAGGCGCCCTGGATTCCGGCATGAATGCATGCTGGTTCCATCCTGAAAACGCGGGGAAAGATACTTTGAGAATTAATTTCTCCGATCCGGCGGAGCCCTTTGAAAGCAAGCTTAAGACACCTTATATAAGAAGATATTTCGAGGAAGGACGTCTTATCGTAACTGATAATTACTTTAAACTTCGGGATATTTTGAAATAATTATCCGTAAATTGCTGATTCTCCATTATTTTTTATACACTTTTCGCCTATTATGTGGTATAATTTGCGGTCAGCGAATAATTTTACCGAACTTTTCCGGCTCGGTGTGAAAAAAACATATACTTTTTTCAGATGAGGTACGTAAATGGTAAAAATAATATCAGACAGCACTTGTGATCTTTCCGAAGATTTTGTGGAGAGATATGACATTTCGATACTTCCTCTCCATGTTGTAATGGGTGAGGACGAGCGCGAGGACGGGGTTGACATAACTCCTGACGAGATCTATGAATGGGCGGACCAGACAAAATCCACACCCAAGACATCGGCGCCTTCCATGGAAAGGGCGATCGCGATGCTGGAAAAATACAGCAGTGAATATGATCACATCATTTATTTCTGTATTTCGGAGACAATGTCCGCATCGGGAAATGTTGTGAGACTTGCAGCCGATTCTCTCGATATTACCGATAAGGTTACAGTCATAAACTCAAAAAATCTCTCCAACGGAATCGGCTACATGGTCATCGAGGCAGCCGACATGGCGCAGTCAGGTGCGGAAGCTTCAGAAATAATCGAAAAAATAAACGAACTCATTCCCAAAGTCAGAAGCAGCTTTGTCATTGATACTCTCACATATCTTCAGCGCGGCGGAAGATGCAGCGGTGTGCTCGCCCTTGTAGGAGGCGCCCTTAAGCTTCACCCCACTATTCTCCTTGAGGACGGAGAAATGAAGGTTGGAAGAAAATACCGCGGCAATATCAGCTCCGTATATATGAAATATGCAAAATCAATGGAGGATGACTACAGGAATGCCCTCACCAAAAGGGTGATGCTCGTTCACTCGGGATGTCCGCGTCACGACCTCCTGTCGGTAAAGAACTATCTTGAGGAGCTCGGGATATTCGACGAAGTGACTGTTATGCGGGCGGGAAGCGTCATCACAAGTCACTGCGGTCCCGGCACCATGGGAATCATGTACATCACAAAATAAAAAGGACCCTGCATCGCAGCGATCCTTATTACTGATCATTAAAAACAGCTTCCTCCGATAAATTCCCGCAATATGGAATTATTAGCCACATCCTCCGCAGGTACCGGCAGGAAATAGTCGAGGAATTTCAAAAGTCTTTTGGCTTCCTCATACTCGGGACTGCTGTTGTCTATAGAAAAGAGCAGCGGCTCAGCGTATACCTTCATCACCGGGAGCTCATAAATGAGTGCGGAATTGAACATAACATCCGCTTCCTCCTGGAACGGGAAAATGTTTTTCTCCTCCCCCTCCCTGACCGACTTCCATCTGGCTATATTCTCCGCCGCAGTGGTATTTCTGGTACGGGCATCCCTGACTATTCTCCTCAAAAGCCTTGCGTCGGTGGTATGAAGCGGATTGTGATCGTCCACATTCAACTGAGTCAGGGCGCTTATGTAGATCTTAAATTTATTCTCCTTCGGAAGTGAATACGAAAGCTTCTCATTGAGTCCGTGGATTCCTTCTATAACGAGAATATCATTTTTTATAAGCTTCATCGGACGGTTTCTGAATTCCCTTTTTCCCGTCTTGAAATTATAGATAGGAAGAATAACTTCCTCACCTTCAAGAAGCTTTCTCATATCTTCATTGAAAAGCTCGATATCCAGCGCCTCGAGACACTCATAGTCGTATTCACCGTTCTCATCCAGAGGCGTATCTTCACGGTTTACATAAAAATCGTCAAGGGAGATCTGATGCGGAGTAAAGCCCTGCGCCATAAGATGTACGGACAGCCTGTGGGAAAAGGTGGTTTTTCCCGAGGAGGAAGGCCCGGCTATCATCACAAATTTACATTCCGGGGAATTTGCGATCATCTCAGCAATGTCACTCATCTTCTTTTCCATCCAGGATTCCTGAACGAGAATGAGATCAAGCATCTTTCCCTTTGTAATGAGATCATTGAGGTCCCCCACATTACTTACGCCAATGGCTTCCGCCCACGCCGTCGACTCCGCCAGCGTCCCGTACAGCTTGTCCGCCGGTTTGAACTTCTCAGTTTTTTTCGTATCCTTGTCAGGGAACATCAGCATGAAGCCTTCCTTATAGAGCTCGATATCGAAATATTTCAGATACCCGGTGGAAGGAACCATATATCCATAGTAATAATCCTTGCAGCCATCAAGCTCATAGATATTGATATGGGAATTTCTCCTGTATCTCAGAAGCCTTACCCTGTCATTTCTTCCTTCTTCGGAAGCCAGCTTTCTTGCCTCTCTCAGATGAATATTGCTCTTTATAACAGGTAAGTTGCGCTCCGCCATATTACTCATTGCCGATTTGAGTCCGGAGATCATATTTTCATCCGGAACTGTTTTTTTTGTTCCCCTGTACACTTCGCAATAAAGCCCCTGTCCAAGAGAATTCTGAATCTTTATCCGGCATCCCGGCAAAACCTTTGAAGCGGCGCTTTCCATCATCATACATACGCTTCTTCTGTAGGTCTCTCGTCCCGCTTTATCCGAGACAGTGACAAATTCCAGGGTGCCGTTTTTGTCAACCCTCTTGAAAAGCTCCGCAAGAGCATTGTTTACCCTTACCAGAACAATTTCATCCTGATAGAAGCTTCTGTATTCCTCCGCAATATCCAGATAAGTAGTCTCTTCCCCGTATATCTTCTTTTCTCCGTGAATAATCAGCGTATATTCCATATTTTTCACCGTAAAATACCCGTAAACAAACGAAACTATTCAGCTTATTTGAAGCTTACAATCTCTTCCACATCCTTGCGAGGCTTAAACACCGGCTCTCCGTCCCTGTAGCCCACGGCAATAACCGCCATAAAGCATTCATTTTCCGGGATCTCCAGCATCCTGCGCACCTCACCGGCGTCCCTGATTCCCATTATCAGCGTATCAAGGTCTTTATTTCTTGCCGCCATCAAAAAATAAGCGCTTGCAAGCCCGAGGTCATATGCTCCCCAGTAATCACCGAGTTCATTTGCCGGAGCACCGTCAGAAAAACCCGCTTCCCCTTTTACAAATGATACTGCCACAAGTCTGGCATTTTTGCACCTCACCCTGTTAAAATCAGCTATGGCCTGTTCGACAAACTGTCCTTCCATCTCCTCGGGAACCACATAATATCTGGCAGTCTGGCTGTTCTTCCAGGACGGAGCCATGCGGGCATCGCTTACAATATCCCTGATAGTCTCATCAGATACTCTTTTTTCCTGATATTTTCTGACACTTCTTCTCTCTTTGAGTAATTTTTCAAATTCCATAATTGATTCCTCTTTTCTTTATGATCTTTTAAAGATAATTTTCAACGAAACGCTCTATAGTCTCAAAATATTTTTCGGGGTCCTTATCAACGGCCTGTGCATGGCCGGCGCCCTCCGCAAGAAATATTTCCTTCGGGGCGGTTTCGGCCTCATAAAGAAGCTCCGACATATGACAGGATATCATTTTGTCCCGGATTCCGTGAATAAAAAGCGTCGGTGTGCTGCTCTTTTTCACCGCTTCAAGCGCTGAGGCTTTCATCAGATCATAGCCTCCCCTGAGCCTCAGCATTATGCAGGCACTGTCAACCAGCGGGAATGCGGGAAGATTGAACCATTCTTTTATCTTGTCCTCAAACATTGAATACGCATCGGTATAAGAGCAATCCGAAATCACAGCCTTTACATTTTCGGGAAGTGACTCTTCTCCGGTCATCATGAGTGCGGCTGCCGCCCCCATAGACTGTCCGTGAATCACGATCCGGGCCTCCGGATCCTCATCAAGGATCCTTTCAAGCCAGAGCATACAGTCAAAGTGATCGGTCCATCCCATACCGATAAAATCACCTTCGCTTTGTCCCTGACACCTGAGATCAGGAACTATAACATCGTAACCGGATTCATAGTACCGCATGGCATATGGATACATTTCTTCCTTCCATCCGGTGTACCCGTGAAGCAGGAGAACCCGTTTGCTGTTTTCCCGTCCCGTATTTCCTTCATGCCTGAACATGGCCGCATCGAGCTTAAATCCGTCTTCCGTCACGGCATAAATGATCTCGGGCTCATTTTCCTTCTCCCATTCTCCGGCCGCCTTGACAAGCTCCCTGTGATTCAGGATGATATCATCGGTTTTCACCTGCTGCGCATATCCGGTCCGGGTTATCGACTCAAACGCATCAAGCTTTTTCATAAAATCCGGCACCAGCGCCGCACTGACCAGAAAATTGACAAGAATAATATAGAGAGCAATCAAAACAACTGCCGCAATTATAATCGCATTTCTTACCCGGTGCTTTTTTCTCATGCCGATATCACACCCGTAATACCCAGAATGAGGACTGCGGCTCCAAGAATTATTCTGTACCATCCGAACGGGCTGAAGTCATGCTTTCTGACATAGCTCATAAGGAATCTTATCACCAGAGCCGAGACCACAAACGCCGACAGCATTCCCACAAGGAGTACCGCTGCCTCCATAAGTGTAAACGAAAATCCGAACTTAATAAGCTTCAGGAAGCTGGCTCCGAACATTACCGGTATTGCCAGAATAAATGTAAATTCCGATGCGGCATATCTCGAAACGCCGATCAGAAGCGCCCCGATGATAGTCGCACCCGACCTTGATGTTCCCGGAAAAACGGCTGCCAGAACCTGGAAAAGGCCGATAATAAAAGCAGTCTTAAAATCTATATCACTCAGCCTTTCTATTTTCGGTATACGTCCCTTATTTCTCCGTTCGATTACGATAAAGGCAATTCCGAATACGATAAGCGCAATAGCTACGGGAACCGGATGATAAAACAGTTCCTCAAATTTTTCGTCAAACAGCAATCCCACGATGACTGCCGGGATACATGCAGCGATTACCTTTCCCCAGAGGATAAGCACCTTTCGTTTTACAAAAGGTCTTGTCTTATCTTTGATCCGGAAAGGAAATATTTTGTTCCAGAACTGCCACACCACGGCAAGGATGGCGCCAAGCTGGATCACGACCAGGAACATCTTCACAAATTCATCCGAACATTCCAGCTTCACAAATTCATCAAGTATTATCATATGGCCGGTGCTGCTCACCGGAAGCCATTCGGTGATTCCCTCAACGATTCCGAACAGCAGCGCTTTAAGAATATTCAGCATATATTCCTCTCCTTATCATCATATCTGCGCGTGCACTTCGACAGGATTATAACCGCCATTTCCAAGCGCATTCATTATCTCTTTTTTGTGGGCGGTTCCGAAGGCTTCCAGCGTTATCCGGAGCTCTACGGCAAAATTTCTGTTTGTATTGATAAACTGATTGTGCTCCAGTCTTATCACATTGCCCTGTGCTTCCGCAATAATGTGAGATACTTTCTCAAGCTCACCCGGCTTGTCCGGAAGCATCACCTTGACAGTGAAGATCCTGTCTCTCCTGATAAGTCCGTGAGTTACCATTGAAGACATGGTAATAACATCCATATTGCCTCCGCTCAAGACACATACGACCTTTTTGCCCTTAAGATCCATCTGCCTGAGAGCGGCAACCGAAAGCAATCCCGAATTTTCCACTATCATCTTGTGGTTTTCCACCACATCAAGGAATGCCCCGACAAGCTCATCATCGTCCACTGTCAGTACCTGGTCCACATTATCCCTAACATACGGAAATACCTTTTCACCCACCATTCTCACAGCGGTACCGTCTGCTATCGTATTGCACTCCTTGAGCGGGACCGGCTTTCCCTCCTTCAGGGCAAGCGTCATGCTCGCGGCCGAAGAAGGTTCAACTCCCACTATCTTTATTTTTGGGTTGAGCATTTTTGACAGGGTCGCAATGCCTGAGATGAGTCCGCCTCCTCCTATCGGCACTACTATATAATCCACTGTAGGAAGTTCCTGAACGATCTCCATGGCAATGGAGCCCTGTCCTGTGGCAACATCAATATCGTCAAAAGGATGCACAAATGTTGCCCCGGTCTCCTTTGCGAGCTTCATTGCATATGCCGCGGAATCATCATATACATCCCCGTAGAGGATCACCTCGGCACCGTAGCTTTTCGTGCGGTTTACCTTGATAAGCGGAGTTACCGTCGGCATAACTATGGTTGCCTTGCATCCGAACTTCCGGGCCGCATAAGCAACGCCCTGGGCATGATTGCCCGCTGAAGCCGCGATAAGTCCCTTCTCCCTCTCCTCATCCGTCAGAGTGCTTATCTTATAATAGGCTCCTCTCACCTTATATGCGCCGATAGTCTGCATATTCTCAGGCTTCAAAAAGACCTTTCCGCCTGTAACATTGCTCAGATATTCGCTGAACATCAGCTTTGTTGGATGAGTGGCTTCCTTTACCTTCTCTGAAGCCTCCTCAAACTTCTCAATAGTGAATACATTTTTTTCCTCTTTCATTTTAATTCATCTCCGTACTATGAAAAACTATTCTTTTTAGCATATATTGCTATATTGATAAAATTTCCGACGCCGTTAATTGCCGTTATCCACGGGCCTAAAAACGCCTCCATAAATATGATCGTGGGAATGTATTCCATCGGTATTCCCACAAAAGTAAATGTAATGATAAGTCCGATAAGCACCGATCCCGGCTGATTGGGCGCACCCAGGGAAAGGGCAAAAATAAGTATCGTCAGGACAATTCCCTGAGCCGCAGTAATATAGTATCCCTCTACATTTGCGCATAACACCGTCATTCCCATGATAATAAAACAGTTGCCGTCGAGATTTATCTGAGACATTATGGGAAGTCCAATATCCAGAATGTCAATACTTATCCCCAGACTCCTCCGAAGAAATCTGGTATTATAAGGGATCGCATCTATTGTTGAGCCTATTCTCAGATTTTCCGCAACTCCCGGCCATACCTTTTTAAAAAACTCCACGGGATTTATCCTGTTTATAAGGAGCATCACGCCGTATACCGCCATCATTATCAATATTCCCGCCATTCCGAAAGCGGCGATGATAAAAAGCCTTAAGACATATACAGCGCCTTTTTCGATAAAGCTGTGGAGGAATGACAAAAATATTATCACCGGGAAAAACGCCATTATTATTTCAAGGATCCTGCAGAAAAATGTGCATACCGAGTCGAACAGTGTTTTTACATCATCAAAATGCTTCTTGATGCTGCAAAGGGAATACGCCGACAAAAACGCCAGAACAATGAGAGGAAACGGCGATATTTCCTTGAACGGCTGAAAAATATCGGACGGAGCTATATTCTGAAGCTGATAGATGAAATTTTCGGAAATATGGCTCGGAACCAGTCCGGAAGCTGCCTCTTTTCCCACAAGAAGAATTCCCGTCGGCTGAAAAAGCAGATATGCAAGAACCGCACTCCCGATGGACGTGAACACGATCCCCCTTATCATTCTCTTTGTGTTGAGCCGGTAATCCGCCATAACAAATACATCCGTGAGATTTGTCACCAGTGAAAACAAGGTTACGGGAGCAGAGATCATTATCATCAGATTAACAAACATTTTCTGCAGAGGATAGACCACATTCTCCGAAACGGAATTGATCTGTTCCCCGGAAAGAATCAGCCTCATGATCAGATAACACAAAAGAGCGAGCGCAAGTGCACCGAGATTTATCGCGGCATTCTTTCCGCGGGCTCTCGATACGTTGATACCCAGAGTATTTACGGCTCTTCTGTACGTAAGACTTATCTTATCTTCATAACGCCGGAGAATACTTGCGCCGGAATCCATAATTTCATCATCGGAATAATCATAGCTGAACCTGTCTCCTCTATAGCGGATCTTTACTCTTACACCGCCCTGATTATCGATCACTTTGATGTTCAGCTTCCTGGTATCGGGACCGCAGGTTTCAAAAATACGCAGAAAAAGCTCTTCAAATAACAGGACATTTTCAAGAACTATCTGCTTAGGAACTCTCCTGCGGATCAATTCCTTTTCAAAAAAATCCCTGGCTTCGCTGAAGCTCTCTCTTTTTGCCTCAATCTCAATTTCCGCAGGTTTCACAAATTAATCTCCCTCTTTTTAAGAATCACGGCTTCGGAATATCTGTTGTCTATATTCCAAAAGTCATTATTCATATTATCTTCTTTAAATTATTACCAGTCAAGACAACTTTGGAGACCCGCTCTATTTAATATTTGTGTGGATAATTTTCCTTTTTTATGTATAATAACAAAATGTGACTTTTTAAATGCAGCAAATGATCATATTTTCGGAGATTTTTAAAATGATAAAAATGATCGCCAGTGACCTTGACGGAACTCTCCTTCTTAACGGAGCCCAGTCTCTGAATCCGGAGGTTTTCGATCTGATAAGAAGACTAAAAGAAGAAAAAAACATTATCTTTGTATCATCCTCCGGACGGCAGTACGCAAACCAGAGAAATCTATTCGAGCCGGTGGCGGACGAGATCGCCTACGTCTGCGAAAACGGATGCTTTGCAATGTACAACGATGAGATGCTTCACTTCGAGACCCTTGACAGAGAGCTTGGAGAAACTATATTGAAAGACATTTCAGTGAGGGGAAATGACGAGGAGCTCCTGCTTTCAGGAATCGAAACATCATATATATGTCCCAAGAACGAATCATATCTGATCCACTTGCGAGATGTGGTAAAAAACAATGTAACGGTTGTCAACGACATATTGTCCACGAAAGAGCCATACTTCAAGATAGCTGTGTGCTCATGGAACGGATGCCGGGGTACATTCGAATATTACCACAGCAAATACGGAAAAAAGGCCCACGTGGTCACAGGCGGAAGCATCTGGACAGATATCATGCCAAAGGGAGTGACAAAAAGAACAAGCCTTGAGCATATCTGCAGAAGGCTCGGCATCGATCCCTGCGAATGTGTGGCTTTCGGAGATAATTTCAACGATCTTGAGATGCTGGATTATGTCGGGATCCCGGTATCAATGAATTCTGCCGTTCCGGGGGTGTATGAACACTGCTCAAGACATACAGATACGGTGGAGAACGCGCTGCTTGCAATACTGGAGGATCGTTTTTGATAAAATTGTGCCAGGCACATGTTATACATGTGCCTGGCACAATTTTATCCTCAGCCTGTCCCATTTTTTCCACAAAAAAACAGGCATCTGATCTTCAGACACCCGTCTCTTTCATCTTTTATAATTATTCGTCCTCGTCTTCTAAATAAAATTTATCTGAAGATACTTTACAGATCGGACATTTTACAGGCGGCTTGTCGCCTTCGTGAATGTATCCGCAAACGCTGCATACCCATTTAGCCATTTTTGAAATCCTCCAAACATTATAAATTTACTTTTTCATAAGCATAAACAAAATAGTAATAATTACTATTTTCATTCAAATATACCACCTTACGGTCACTCCGTCAATACAGAATTATAAATTCCTGTTAAAGAATTATCTGGCCGAACCTCCGGCCTTTCGGATATTCTTTTTCGCATACATCCTCATGTCCATCTCATGCAGAAACTTCTCCGGGTCAAAATTATCCATGCTGCTCACTACATAGCCGATGGAAAGAGAAAGCCTGTACAGTTCCCCGGAAGCTTCATTGAATTCATCTACTGCCTTTTCAAGCCTTTCCACAATCTCCGCTGTCATCTCTTCCGTTATATTTGTGCTTATGATAATAAACTCATCCCCCGCATGTCTGAAGGCCATATCATTTTCGCCGACAACCCCGGTTATGATCTTTCCCAGATTCACGATCGCATTATCACCGACAACATGACCGAACTGATCGTTGATGCACTTAAACTGATCCACATCTATCATTATTCCGGAAATAGTCTTGTTTCTTTTAAGAGAATTCAGTCTGTCTATAACGGAATCATAATATTTTCTGTTGTAGAGCCCCGAAAGATCATCAATATAGGCATTTTGGTTGCAAAGCTGCATCTGAACAAACATGAACGCCAGGCTTACACAAAACCACCCGACCGAAAGACCGTAATTCAGATTCTGGACAATAGTGCCTGCCAGACACGGAATTACGAAATACAGGGTTGGAAAGAACCTCACATGATTGTTCTTATTGACTGCCATTGCCGAAAAGACAAGGCTCGCGATGTAATAAATAAACACTACGATGTATGGAAGCATAACAATGCTTCCCCTGTGATATACATTATCCTCCGTGACATAAAACAGCAGCCCGGTTCCGAAAAAATCCGCGATAACGCTCACTACCACTGCCGCAAAGGGCAGAGCGGCATAGATTATTCTTTTCTTTATCAGATTCCAGTTTCGGAATATCCGCAGATACACATAGATGACCCAGACCATTCCGACTCCGCTTGAAGCCAGAAACAGATACCCATTGAGAACATACTGAAGTATTCTGACGATCACGCCCTGTTTTCCATCAATAATAAAGGAAATAGTTTCGGCAATAAGCGCGATGAATGTTACAGCGATCATAACATTAAAAAGCCTGTCGCTGAAATGTTTTACTTTTCTCTTGTCGTATCTTGAAAGCAGCAGAACGATCAAATTGATAATTCCGGCTGCATTCACAATGACAATTTCCTGAATATTTATCATTTTTCAGCCTCTCACGACCATAATTACCTTTGTATCAATCCGTTCAGTATATCACATGAATTATAGCTAAAGAACCTCACAAAAAAATTTTATGTAAAAAAGGCACTTATTTTTTATGGACTTTTTGTCTAAAACACAAGAAAATCCGGTTCGAACCGCTTATAAAGAAGTCCGAACCGGATTTTATGCGGATAACAGGACTTGAACCTGCACGGGGTCTGCCCACCAGAACCTAAATCTGGCGCGTCTGCCAATTCCGCCATATCCGCTGAAATTTCTCACAAAAGCTGTGAAAAGAAAAAAGCACGTTATTTACATAACGTGCAATGAAGCATCGGGGACTCGAACCCCGGACAACTTGATTAAAAGTCAAGTGCTCTACCACCTGAGCTAATGCTCCATGATTAACAACTGGGCTAGTTGGATTTGAACCAACGAATGCAGCAGTCAAAGTGCTGTGCCTTACCCCTTGGCGATAGCCCATTAAAAGGTTCGGCATAGCCGAAGGTGGGAGATGGGACTTGAACCCACGATCTCCAGAACCACAATCTGGCGCGTTAACCAACTACGCCACACCCACCATATGCGTACCTGAAGGGATTCGAACCCCTGACCCACGGCTTAGAAGGCCGTTGCTCTGTCCAGCTGAGCTACAGGTACCTAGACGTCCTGCGGACTCTTTTAATGAATAGCCGTTATCAAAAGGAAATCTATTCATTAGAAAAGCGCGTGATGGGAATCGAACCCACGTATCCAGCTTGGAAGGCTGGTGTTCTACCGTTGAACTACACGCGCACATTAACATAGTAATCGGGGTGACAGGATTCGAACCTGCGGCCTCCTGGTCCCAAACCAGGCGCTCTAGCCAAACTGAGCCACACCCCGTCAACCGCTTTTATTTTTGCCTGCGTCCGTATCTCACGGGCACTTTTCAAATTATATACATGTAATACCCATTTGTCAAATACTTTTTTAAAACTTTTTGAATTTTTTTGTTTTTCTGACGGAAGGTTAAAAATAATATTTCCCGGAGGATGTCTCAGGCGCCATATGACACTTCTGTTCAAGCATCATATATGATCTCATATTCAGCATTTCCGTCATCGTCTATCTTCATCACCGCATAGCTCTTTTTTCGGTTTTCCTGTCTTGGACGGGCGACGCTTCCCGGGTTTATTATCGTCACTTCGGGATCCGTTTCCGTATCAACGAACGGGACATGAGTATGCCCGCACATAACAACATTACAACCCCTTCTCTTTCCGAGATAAGCTATCTTTCTGTGCTCATAGCCCTGAACCTGATTTCCGTGAAACACAAAAACACGGAATTTTCCGGCTTCAAAAATGATGTATTCTCTCAAAAAAGGAGAAAAGTCGCAATTTCCCGCGACCATGGCCACCTTGCTGTTCTGAAAGATATAACCGAACCTGTTCTCCAGCCCGCAGGAATCCCCGCAATGAACCACCCAGTCCGCATCCTTTTCCTTAACGGCAATCTTCTTTAAAAACTCATCGTTCCCGTGACAATCACTTGTAATTACTATCTTCATCAAATTTTTTCCGGCCTGCAACGGCCGTATTATCATAATTTTCCGTACTTTTTCAATATTGCCAGTTTTGCCGCCATCTCCCGCAGTGCTTTTCCTCTGTGGCTTATGGCATTTTTGTCCTCCGGATCAAGCTCCGCGGAATATTTTCCCAGCTCCGGAAGATAAAAAATCGGATCATATCCAAAGCCGTGCTCTCCGCAGATCTCATATCCTATTATTCCCTCAAAACTCTCCTGACAGACAATTTTTCTGCCGTCGGGGAATACCGCGGTTATTGCGCAAACAAAACGTGCCGTACGTTCATTTTCAGCCACATTTTTCATACGTTCAAGGATCCGCGCATTTTTCTCCTCGTACGGGGTGTCATATCCCATATATCTTGCGGAATAAATCCCCGGCTCCCCTCCGAAAGCATCTATCTCCAGGCCGGAATCATCGGCAAGGGTTATCTCCCCAGACGCCGCTGCCACCGCACCTGCCTTAAGGAGCGAATTTTCCGCAAAAGAGCTGCCGTTCTCCTCTATCTCAATATCGAATCCGGCATCCTTCATGGAAACCACCTCAAGATCGAGCCCGGAAAGAATCTGTCTTACTTCCTCAAGTTTATTTTTATTTCCCGTAGCAAATATAACTTTTCTCATCATATCCTCCGCCTCCGAACCCGGAATATCTTCTGAAAATTTTTATCATTTGAATACTATTATCGTCTGAATACCAATATCGTCCTAATACTATTTTCTTCCCGGCTTCGGTCCAAGATACTGGAATAATCTGGTTTTTATCATTCCGTTGTAGATCTTTCTGTTTTTATCGGCCTTTCTTCCCGCACATTTTTCAAAGTCCTCATAAGAAGTAATGATATACATCGACCAGGAATCAAGCTTTTCGTATACTTCTCCGAACTGCCTGTAAAGCTCTCTTATCTGCGCCTCATCGGCTATCCGCTCTCCGTACGGAGGATTAGCGATCATAAAACCGTATTTCTTCGGGTGGGAGAATTTTTTGAGTTCTCTCTCCTGAAAATGAATGAGGCCGTCCACCCCCGCAGCCTTCGCATTTTCCCTTGCGGACTTTACGGCTCTCCAATCAATATCAAAGCCCTGAATGTCGGTGTCGATGTTCAGATCAACAACGCTTTTGGCCTCCTCGAAAGCATCCGCAAATATCCGGTTGTTTTTGAAAATGTCCCACGTCTGACACAGGAAGTTTCTATTGATTCCCGGTGCAATGTTGGCGGCCATCATTGCAGCTTCGATAGGAATAGTTCCGCACCCGCAGCAGGGATCCGCAAGTATCCTCCCTTTCTTCCAGGGAGTCAGCATTATTATCGCTGCCGCCAGCGTCTCTGAAATCGGAGCTAAGACAGGGGATACTCTGTATCCTCTTTTATGAAGCGATTCTCCCGATGTGTCCAGGCATACAGAAGCGATATCGTTTCTTATCATTATCCTCACAGGGAAGGACGCCCCGTCTTCTTCAAACCATGAGATGTTATATTTGAGTTTTAGTCTCTCCACCATAGCCTTTTTAGCTATAGACTGAATATCGGAGGGCGAGAACAGCCGGCTCTTTACCGAAGACGCCTTGGCAGCCCAGAACTTTCCGTTTGACGGAATGATATTTTCCCAGGGAATACTCTTTATCCCCTCAAAAAGCTCATCGTAGGTCTCGGCTCTGAAGCTTCCCATCTCAATAAGAATGCGCTCGGCAGTCCTCAGATTGATATTTGAGACCGCCACAGCCTCAAGATCCCCCGCAAAATGCACTCTTCCGTCTTCCACTTTTGTGATCTCATATCCAAGATCATATATTTCTCTTTTCAGGACCGCCTCAAATCCGAAATGACACGGCGCAACCAGATTTAACATCATATTTTGTCACTCTTCCCAATAATAGTTATTATATACAATATAAGCATTTACTCAAAAATAAGTCAATTTGATTAAAAAATATAATTATTTTACATTGTATTAAAGTTATTAAAAAAATGTTACATTATTTTAAGTTTTTCATCAAAGGTTGAAATTGAAAATGAAATATAATAAAATCTTCCATGTAAAAAGAATTTACCCTTCAATTAATTTTTTTTACAACCCCTTATTTAATTATTTATACTCCCCTGAAGGACCGTGTACAGCTCCCCTGTATGCGGTCTTTCTCTTTTCGGATCCGGAAAGAAAATGCCCTGTCCGCTCTCTGTCCGCAAGGCATTCCCTTCGAAATCATTAAAATGAAAATATTATCCCGACAACAGCGGCACCCAGTATAAAAAATATCGGATGCTTTTTCCACTTCATATATGTGAAAAAAACCGCCGCTCCCAGAATAATGGTCTTAATATTGAAAAGATCCGGAATCTCCCCTGTCTTTGCGTATAATTCGGGTCTTAAAAATGCAAGCTTTGCGACAAGAAGCATTGCATAGGTTATCAAAGCCACAGATGCCGGACGTATCCCATACATAATATTTGTCACTATCCTGTTTTTTCTGAACTTTTCATAGACCTTGGCAATAAGGATAATGATTATGACAGATGGAAGCACAAGTGACAGTGTTGCCAGGATGCCCCCTAAAACACCGCCCACATTGAAACCTATGTACGTTGACATATTAATGCCCAAAGGTCCCGGAGTGGACTCAGAAACCGCAACCATATCAGCCACATCGGATGCTGTATACCATCCGGTTCTCGATCCTATCTCGTATATGAAGGGTAAGGTAGCAAGTCCGCCTCCCACAGAAAAGAGTCCGGTCTTGAAAAATTCAAAACAAAGTCTGAGAAGATCCGTCATTTCCCGCACCTCCCCTTAAAATATTTTACAAGGACGCCCGCAGCACCTGCCGCAACAACATAAATCGCCGGCGAAATATTTGTAAAAATACTGAGCGCAAGCACTACTATCCCCACAATAAGCGTCGGAATATCAATCACCGATTTTTTTACAAGTTTAATTACAGATGCAAGAATGAGTGCCACAACCGCCGCTCTGATTCCGTTAAAAGCATGCCTTACCGCCTCAATATCCGAAAAGTGATCCAGAAGAGCCGCAATCAAAAGGATAATAATGAGCGACGGGGATATCACTCCCAGAGTTGCAAACACCGAGCCTATCACTCCGTGCCTCTTATGCCCGATAAAAGTGGCGGTATTAACGGCGATAACCCCGGGCGTACACTGCCCGATCGCATAATAATCCATGAGCTCCTCCTCGGAAGCCCACCCGTATCTTTCCACAACCTCCTTCTCCAGCATAGGTATCATGGCGTATCCTCCGCCGAATGTAAAAAGACCTATTCTGAAAAAAGCCGCATAAAGCCTAAATAATTCCTTCATACTCACTCTCCGAAATATGTATTACCGAGAGTGAGTATAACAAAATCGCCGTTCAATTAACAGTGTTTATTTTCCTGCGTTGTCACATATTTCCATATATAACCGCCGTCCTGTTTTCTTTTTCCTCTGCACACACTGGAAATGTGGGTTATTCCATACTTGCCCTGCGCTTCCTTGATACTGCCGAAAGTGCGAAGTTTTTTGCCTTCAATGTCATACTGTATGACCGGTCTGGGTTTACTCATAATTCCTCCTTTTGTTGACATAAAATAGCGAGTATGCAAAAAAATCCCCGGACAGAAGCATATTGCGGACAGATAAATACCCGTCTGTTTTACTCAACGATAAATTAAAATAAAATGGATTTTCGTAATGCGAACGCACTACGCCGCAGCCGGAATGACCGCGCAAGGAAATTATAGTATCACCCGATTGGATTTGTAAAGAAAATTTTTACTGATCGCCCAACATATTCCGTATCTTTTTTTTCATGCGCTGAATCGCATTGTCAACCGATTTCGGAGACTTTCCAAGCTTTCCCGCAATGTCCGTATAATCAAGCCCCTGGATATAAAGATCAAATACTTCTTTTTCCATGCGGCTCAAAGTACTATGGATATCCTCAAGCATTTCGAACGCACTCTCGCGCCCTATGATTATCATTTCCGGACTTGATGCGCCCTCGCCTGCACCGGCTGTGATCCCGGAATCCTCAGAGTCCTCGGGAAGAGGTTCCGAGTTATTCAAAAATCCGTGCTTGGCGCGGTTTGACCTTGTGACCGCCGTCAATTGCTGCCTTTCAATGCACATTCTGGCAAAGGTTGCAAAAAGAACATTTTTGTTTTCGTCAAAATTTTGGACAGCCTTAAAAAGACCTATCATTCCTTCCTGAATGAGGTCGTCATTATCCCCACCGGCAATGAATCTTGTCCGGCTCAAAGAACGAACGAGCGGCTTGTATTTTTCAAGCAGATAATCTACTATCGAATCCTCGCCGCCTCGTAATCTTCTTATTAATTCTTCATCACTTATCTTTGAATAATCAGCCATTTACTTCAGCCTCTGACGAAGTATTTCATAGGACAGAACCCCTGCCGCCACGGATGCATTCAGGCTTTCTATCTGTCCGCGCATGGGAATAGAAACCGTAAAATCACACTTTTCGCGAACGAGGCGGCTCACACCCTTTCCCTCGTTTCCGATAACCAGCCCGATCGGTCCCGTAAGATTGTTATCGTACATCAATGTGCCATCCATATCCGCACACACAAACCAGAGACCTTTTTTCTTCAAACTGTCGATCTCATTTCCGAGATTATTGACCCTTGCCACTTTCGTATGGTTCACGGCACCTGCCGAGGCTTTTGCCGCAATCGCGGTAACAGACGCCGCATTGTGCCTGGTGATCACAACGCCGTGCGCTCCGACAGCATTTGCCGTTCTTATTACAGCTCCCAGATTGTGGGGATCTTCGATTCCGTCCAGCATAATGATGAACGGATCCTCTCCCTTTTCACCGGCATCCTTTAACATATCGTCTATGGTTGAATATTCCATAGCGGAAACGATACCGATCACTCCCTGATGCGCACCGGTGTGTGAGAGCTGGTCGAGTC
This sequence comes from Lachnospiraceae bacterium, assembly GCA_050944395.1. Classification (GTDB taxonomy): domain Bacteria; phylum Bacillota; class Clostridia; order Lachnospirales; family Lachnospiraceae; genus Chordicoccus. Next base: position 3,642 of record JBMNQZ010000015.1, on the reverse strand, counting down.
TCTGTTTTGAGACAAATTTTATAAGTGTACCTGCCTTTTTGGCTTCTTTAAGCACCCGCTGAATATGATAATCTCCGCTTCCCTCAAGGACAAACAGCTTATCAACGGTTCTTCCCGCCCGGTATGCTTCAAATACGTTATTGCGCCCCTCAAGAAATTCCTTATCCGATGTATCGGGCAGATCATTTCCGAAATTATTTCTTTTATCCTGTTTTTTTCTGTCTTCCCTCATAAACAAATCTCCGAATAAGCCTTATTTTACGGGGCTTACTTCTGTCATTTTTTCAAATCTTTTTATGCCTTCGTGAACGATCCTTATGAGCCGGTCACTCTCACCCTTGAGGTAAAGGTAGCCCATCAATGCCTCGTAGCCCGTCGCTTTTCTGTAATCAATGACCGAAGCATTTTTTGCCCTTGTGTGCGGATTGGCATTTCTGCCCCTTTTATAAATTTCCGTCTCCTTCTCGGACAGAATCGGAAGAAGCGACTCCGCCATCCTTGCCTGGGACGGGGCGCTCACATACTTGATAGCTCTTCTGTTAACATTTTTGGTGCTGGAATTTCCGTACCTCAAAAGAGCAGTGCGCACTATCAGCTCATAAACGGCATCCCCGACATAGGCAAGCATAAGAGGCGAAAGCTGATCGGCATCGACCTTTTCCGCCCCGAATAAATTTTTTACCAATTCTAAGCTCTGGTCCATTTTACGCCCTCACGGGTATCTTTTAAGAGAATTCCCTTTGCGGCAAGCTCATCTCTTATCTCATCCGCTCTCGCAAAATTCTTCTCTTTACGTGCCATCTGACGCTCTTCAATGAGTGCCTCGATATCGGCATTAAGGATCTCTTCTTTCTTTTCTGCGATAATTCCCAGAACACCGCAAAGCGTAACGAGCTCCTCCAGAGCCATCTCGGCCGCCTCCTTTGAGCTGTCGTAACCGATCCTTGTATTTGCGTATTTTACCAATTCAAATATTACGGAAATCGCATCTGCGGTATTGAAATCATCATCGCATTTCTCATCGAAACGGTTTCTGAATTCACCCAGCTCTTTTACAATGTCCGCCTCGCTTTCCGCCAATTCATTCGTCTTCGCAGCCGAAGCGATATCTTTTAGGTGCTCTGCCGCAGTTGTTATCCTTTCAAGAGAGCTTTTCGCAGATTCCATGAGCGAGTCACTGAAATTAAGCGGACTTCTATAATGTGCGGACAGCATAAAGAGTCTTAATACCTGAAGGTCATACTTTTCTGAAATATCTCTTACCGTAAAGAAATTCCCCAGAGATTTTGACATTTTTCTATTGTCTATATTAAGGAAAGCATTGTGCATCCAGTATCTCGCAAACGGTACACCGTTTGCACACTCGGACTGAGCGATCTCATTTTCATGGTGCGGGAACACAAGATCCTCTCCGCCGGCATGAATATCGATCTCGTCTCCCAGATATCTCTTCGACATTACCGAACACTCGATATGCCAGCCCGGACGTCCGTCGCTCCACGGAGACTTCCATGAAGGCTCTCCCTCTTTTTTGGGCTTCCAAAGCACGAAATCGAGCGGATCTTCCTTCTGTTCCTCTCCGGTGACATTAATAGTCCTGAATCCGGATCTCAGATCGTCAAGGTTTTTCCATGAAAGCTTTCCGTATTCTTTAAATTTTCTGGTGCGGAAATAAACGGTGCCGTCCACATCGTAAGCATAGCCCTTTTCGATAAGCGTCTCTATCATCTCGATCATTCCGTCGATCTCTCTGGTTGCAAGAGGATGCACCGTCGCAGGTTTGATGTTCATTCCCGCCATATCCTTTTTACATTCCTCGATATATCTCTCAGAGATCACATTTGCCGGAACTCCTTCCTCGATGGCTTTCTTGATTATCTTGTCGTCCACATCAGTAAAATTGGATACATAGTTCACCTCATATCCCTTGTATTCCATATATCTGCGGAATGAGTCAAACACGATCATCGGACGCGCATTTCCTATATGTATAAGGTTATATACCGTAGGGCCGCACACATACATGCGGATCTTTCCCTCTTCGATCGGCACAAACTCCTCTTTTTTCTTTGTCAATGTATTGTAAATTCTCATATTCAGCCTTTTCTCTCCCGATTCTGTTTTTCCATTTCATCCATTCGTCTCTGCATCCTGCAGTTATCCTGAGCCAGTCTCTTGAGATCTGTAAGAACAGGATCCGGAAGATGCATCTGATCCATGGTTTCCCTCGGAATCGTCTTATTATTCTGTCTCACAATTCTTCCCGGGATTCCGACCACCGTTGAATTAGCCGGAACGTCGCTCAGCACGACGCTCCCGGCTCCTATCTTTGAATTTTCACCTATAGTGATGGATCCCAATACCTTGGCACCGGCACTTACCATTACACCGTCCATAAGAGTCGGATGTCTCTTTCCGCTCTCTTTTCCGGTACCACCGAGCGTGACTCCCTGATAGAGCGTGACATTGTCTCCGATAATGGTAGTCTCACCTATCACCACGCCATGTCCGTGATCAATAAACAGACCCTCTCCGATCGTTGCTCCCGGGTGAATCTCGATTCCGGTCCTTCGGGCAGCGCGCTGAGAGAGATATCTGGCACGGAAATAGTGCCCCGATTCCCAAAGTTTATGTGCTTTTCTATATGTTTTTATTGCCGAATAGCACGGGTAAAGAAGGACATCCCATTTCGTTTTGATCGCCGGGTCCCTCTCCCTGTACAGTTCAAAAGCAGCATTAAGATCCTTAAACATTTTTATAAATACCTTAGATTAAAATAATTTTTCGAACTCTTCCTGTTCGATAGTGCGTATTCCTGACTCGCAAAGGACTTTCTCGCCTGCTTCGGCGTCGGAAACCTTGAGAACAGAGTACGCTTTGTCTGCATTTTTTGAAAGAAATGCGTATGAATACTCAAGATTGATTCCGGCATTTCCTATAACGCTGAGGATCTTTGTAAGAGAACCTGCCTTATCTTCGATCTCAACAGCGATTATCTCGGAAACCGCACATATAAATCCCTCTTTCTTGAGAACTGCGTTTGCAGCCTCCGCATCATCAGTAACAAACCTCAAAAGACCGAAATCCTGGGATTCCGCAAGGCACATTGCTCTCATGTTAATATCATTCTTTTCGAGAACGGCGCAGAAATCAGCCAATGATCCCGGCGCATTTTCCAAGAATACAGATAACTGTTTTGCTGACATAGGAAAACCTCCTTATTTCTTATAAAGATTACGGTTGTCAATAACTCTCTTAGCTTTTCCTTCGCTTCGCTCAATGGTTCTCGGTGCCACAAGCTTAACCTTTACCCTTATTCCGAGCATCTGAAGAAGTCCTGAAACAAGTTCCTTTTCAAGCTTCTGGATCTCGCCGAGATCATCGGTAAACTTGTCTGCCGGAAGCTCAACCTGAACTTCAAGTCTGTCGAGCTTGTTCTCCCTTGTAACGATGATCTGATAGTTTGAAGGATATCCCTGCTGCATGAGAACAGTCTCGATCTGGGACGGGAATACATTTACTCCTCCGACAATGAGCATATCATCGGATCTTCCCATCGGCTTACTCATTTTTACAAATGTTCTTCCGCAGCTGCACGGTTCATGAGAAATAACGCCGATATCTCTTGTTCTGTAACGAAGA
>JBMNQZ010000014.1:0-36152 GCA_050944395.1 Lachnospiraceae bacterium | reverse complement strand
CATACGTCTTAACAACAGGATACATTCTTCCCTCCGTTTCCTTATCCGATAAAAAATCATAGAAAAAAATCCCTGGTTATTAGCCAGGGATTATATATTAGTTAAATTTACGTTTTCTAGCTGCTTCTGACTTTTTCTTACGGCGTACGCTAGGCTTTTCATAATGTTCTCTTTTACGAATTTCCTGCTGAATGCCGGCTTTAGCACAGCTGCGCTTAAATCTGCGTAAAGCTGAATCTAAAGATTCACCCTCTTTTACGATGACATTTGCCATATGCTTAGATCTACCCTCCCTCCAGTAACAATCTGTGCAAACAATACCGAATTATAATGGTCAGTTACTGGCTGTTATTTTGCACTCTGTCCATTATATAAACAAAATCATTCCGAGTCAACACCTTTTTTATAAGAATAGACATCCGTAAGTCCCTTCGGAAATAATACCAAGGTGACGGCTCATATCGGATATTTATTTTCCAAGCTGTTCTCTGGCAGTATTCAGAGCTATACCAACAGCATTATCCATTCCGGATGCATCGCGGCCTCCTGCCTGAGCCATTGCCGGTTTTCCGCCGCCGCCTCCGCCTACAGCCGCAGCTGCAGCCTTGATGATATTACCGGCATGGATACCGGCCGATACAGCCTCGGGAGTTGCCATGGCAACAAGGCTTACCTTTCCGTCCTTTGCGGAAGCAAGAACGATAAGTCCCTGGCCGAGTTTTTCCTTGAGCTGATCCCCCATCTGGCGAAGTGAGTTCATATCCATATCCTCAACCACGGAAGCCAGGATCTTTACTCCGTTTTCCTCAACGACCCTGTCAAGAATATTTCCGGCAGATTCATTTGCTATCTTTGCCTTGAGCGCCTCATTCTCGCTCTTTAAAGCCTTTACTTCGGCAAGAAGCTTTGCGATTCTTCCCGGAACCTCATCGGCAGATGCCTTGAGAAGCGAAGCAGCTTCCTCAAGCTTCAGTTCTTTTCCCGAAAGATAATCTGTCACTCCCTTATCTGTAAGCGCCTCAATACGTCTTACGCCGGAGGCAATTCCTGCTTCCGATACGATCTTAAACTGATGGATGTCGCCTGTGTGTGAAACATGTGTTCCGCCGCAAAGCTCAACGGAATATCCGCCCATGTTTACTACTCTTACAGTCTCGCCGTATTTTTCTCCGAACAGAGCCATTGCACCCGTCTTCTTTGCCTCTTCTATAGTCATCTCATCCGTATTTACAGGATAGTCGGCTAAAATAGCTTCATTGACAAGTCTTTCAACTTCACGAATCTCTTCAGCTGTCATAGCGGCAAAATGAGAAAAGTCAAATCTCAGTCTGTCCGGCTCAACAAATGATCCTTTCTGCTCGACATGCGAACCGAGAACTGTACGAAGCGCCTTCTGAAGAAGATGCGTTGCGGAATGGTTTCTGCATGTAAAGCTCCTGTTGACAGCATTGACACTGAGTGTCACTGCATCTCCTTTTTGAAGAATTCCGGATACCATCTTGCCCACATGACCGATCCTTCCGCCTCTGAGCTTGATAGTATCGGCAACTTCAAACACACCGTTTTCGGAGTAGATCCTTCCGGTATCTCCGACCTGACCGCCCATTGTGGCATAGAAAGGAGTCTCATCAGCAATAACGGTACCCGTCTGACCCTCAACAAGTGAATCGACGATCTCTTTTGTCGTCGTTAAAACGCTTATTGTCGATCTGCTCTCGCATTTGTCATATCCGACGAACGCAGAAGTAACAGACGGATCAATTTCATCGTAAACCGTGGCATCAGCGCCCATATACGAATCATTTGCCCCGCTTGTGTTTCTGTCATCGCGGCCAAGCTCCTTCTGAACATTCATAGCCTTTTTGAAGCCTTCTTCATCTACACCAAAGCCCTTCTCTTCAAGAATCTCTTTTGTGAGGTCAAGAGGAAATCCGAAAGTATCATAAAGCTTGAAAGCCTCCTCTCCGGGAAGTACCTTCGCAGAATCCGCCTGAAGTCTTTCTACCATTTCATTTAAGATTCTGAAGCCCTGATCTATTGTCTTATTAAACTGTTTTTCCTCGTTATCAAGAACCTTAAAGATAAACTCCTTTTTCTCTTCAAGCTCGGGATAACCGTCCCTGCTGCCCTCAATAACCGTATTTGAAAGCTCCGCAAGGAAAAGACGATCTATTCCGAGCAGTCTTCCATGGCGCGCAGCTCTTCTTATTATTCTTCTGAGAACATATCCTCTGCCCTCATTAGTCGGCATGATTCCGTCGGAGATCATAAATGTTGCCGAACGGATATGGTCTGTTATCAGCCTGATGGAAACATCAATGTCATGTTCCTTGTGATATTCAACACCGGCAATCTGACACACTCTGTTTCTGAGTGCCTCAATTGTGTCTACATCAAAAATAGAATCGACATCCTGGACAACAACTGCCAGTCTTTCAAGTCCCATTCCCGTATCGATATTCTTTGAAGCCAGCTCTGTATAGTTGCCCTGACCGTCATTATCAAACTGTGTAAACACATTATTCCAGATCTCCATGTATCTGTCGCATTCACATCCGACGGTGCAGTCCGGCTTTCCGCATCCGTATTTCTCTCCTCTGTCGTAGTAGATTTCGGAACATGGTCCGCAAGGTCCGCTGCCGTGCTCCCAGAAATTGTCCTCTTTTCCGAATCTGAAGATTCTTTCAGATGCTATTCCGACTTCTTTATTCCAGATATCAAAAGCTTCGTCATCATCTACATATACCGAAGGATAAAGTCTGTCGGCCTCAAGTCCGACCACCTCGGTGAGGAACTCCCAGGACCAGTGTATTGCTTCACGCTTAAAGTAATCTCCGAAGGAGAAGTTTCCAAGCATCTCAAAGAATGTACCGTGGCGTGCTGTCTTTCCGACGTTTTCGATATCACCGGTACGGATACATTTCTGACATGTGCAGACTCTTCTTCTCGGCGGGATCTCCGCACCCGTAAAATACGGCTTTAACGGAGTCATTCCGGCATTGATAAGAAGAACGCTCTTGTCGTTTTGAGGAACAAGAGAAAAACTCTTCATTGCAAGATGTCCTTTGCTCTCAAAGAATTCAAGAAACATTTTTCTTAATTCATTTACACTGTATTTTTTTGACATTTATTAACCTCCGGGAATTTCCTTTGAAAATCCTCTCTATCTTCTAAAAACTAGTTTTTCATTATATCACTGCTTCTATTGTTAGTAAATAAGGCAGTTGCCAATAAAACCCATCACTTTTTGTATACCAATGAACATATACTCCGAAACGGAATATATTCTGCCCGGTCATTTCTTCAATGCATCGGCCGCACCGGTGGCAAGCTTATCGCATCTTTCGTTCATCGGATTTCCCGCATGGCCTTTCACCCAGATAAATCTGACATGATGCGGCTCCATAGCCTTTAAAAGCCTTTCCCATAGGTCGACATTTAATACCGGCTTCTTGTCCGACTTTTTCCATCCGGATGCCACCCATTTATCTATCCATTTTTTGTTAAAGCAGTCTGTAAGATATTTGGAATCGGAATACAGATCGACATCACAGGGACGGTTCAGCGCTTCAAGCCCCGCGATTGCCGCCATAAGTTCCATTCTGTTGTTAGTGGTTTTTTCAAATCCCTCGGACAGTTCCTTTTCAAATACCTTCCCCGACGGATCCGTGTACCTGAGCACCGTTCCGTAACCGCCCGGTCCGTCGGGATTGCCCCTTGCCGCACCGTCGGTATATATCTCAACCTTCATCAATATCGATCTCCCATTTTCCGTCTGTTTCATATTTTTCGATCATTGAAAGTGCGCCTTCCACAGTCCTGCAGTCAAACTTGAGAGCTTTCATAAGAGCTACCGCATTCCTGCTTTCCGCACGTCCGTCACGAAGCACATAATCAAAAATTATATCATCCTCACCTGCAGTTTCCTCAAAATGAACATTTTTGAAGCTTTTCTCCAGAATATATGTAAGTTCAATGTCATGAGTTGCAGCGAGAACGACCGAACCGGATCTCAGAAGCTCCATAAGGACCTCGGATGAGGCTGCAATCCTTTCTGTTGTGTTTGTCCCCCTTAGCACCTCGTCAACGATAGCAAGAACCTTTATACTTCCTCCCGACGAATCGATTATCCGTTTTACCGATTTCAATTCAGCCATAAAGTAGCTCTCGTTCCTTTCCAGACTGTCCGAAACCGCCATTGATGACATTACTTTTACATAAGGACTTCTGAAATACTTTGCCGGAACCGTATATATACTCTGTGCCAAAATCGCAGCTATACCCACGCTTTTAAGAAACGTGGATTTTCCGGAAGCATTCGAACCCGTCACAAGGGTTCCGCCATCAAGGAATGTATCATTGGAAACCGGATTTTTGACCAGCAAGTGATACAGTCCGCGTGCCTCAACGGATTCGTTATCTTCAGAAAACTCCGGGACGCAAAAGGTGTCAAGCGAGCTCCTGAACGATGCCGCTGCGATCATGGCATCGACAAATCCAAGCGTTTCTATCAATTCTCTGCAGCTTTCCTTATTCCGGAGATACTCCTCGAGCATCTGGTCATACTTGAGCACATCGAAATGAAAGAATATATTCAGATATGAAAGCACAGCGCTCCCAATCCCCGTACCCATACTTCCGGAAGAGGTTACAAGAAACGATCCCCTTCTCATTTTCGAAAATTGTTCAAGACATGCTTCAAGTTTTTCTGAGTAGGGCTCTAAAACATCTATTTTTAATTTTACAAAATTCTGCGCGGTGTCGAGATATTTCAGAATACAAGAGAATGCTTTGATATACCTGTTAATTCCCGAGTTATTTTTTACATGAATAATAAGATCCGCCGCCGCAAGAATAATAAAAAATATGACTGCCGCCGCAGGAAAAACAAACAATAGGGCAACATCAACTGCTGCCATCACCGTGAGAAGGAGGTACTTTCCGATTCTTATCTTCTCCGCAGAATCAAGCACCTTTATCATGGAATATGCAGATGGATTCCTGTCGTCTGAGGAATTTGCGAGTATCCCGAGCACCGACTCCCTCTCAGAGGGATTGGCATCGAAATAATTCATTATCCCATCTCTTTTTTCAAGCTCCACTATGTCGAAAGCCGGAACCCTGAGCAGCTTATAAAGCACATCTGACCCGGCTGAGGAGACAGTGGAATCCATTCCCCGGAATATCCTGTCCATATCCAGATCTCTCCAGGTGATATCATCTATAAAAAAGTTCTCTCCTTTTGTATCCCGATAAAGCGAATGAAACAATTTCATCTCCTCGGCAGTTCTCCGGCGAACCGATAACTTTCCCCACTGGCCTCTGAGCTTTTTCAGCCAGGTCTTTTTGTTTCTGATATTCTGAAGATAGATCAAAATATACGCAGCCGTAACAGCTGCCGCTATTACCAGCAAAGTAATCAAAATTGGTGACATTTACTTCTCCGTCTTTTTTTTGCAGGCATTGATCACATGTGATAAGAGAACAGATGTGGTTACCGAACCCACACCTCTCGGTACCGGAGTGACAGCGGCGGCGATATTTTCCGCTGCACAAAAATCGACATCTCCTGTGAGCTTCCCTTCTGAAGTAAAATTGATCCCCACATCAACGATCACCTGTCCCTCCGACATATAATCAGCAGTCACAACTCCTGCCCTGCCGGCTGCCGCAAAAAGCACCTCGGCATCTCTGCATTTTTCTTCAATATTTTCCGTCTTTGTATGACATATAGTAACAGTCGCATTCCTCTTCACAAGCATCATTGCAAGAGGCTTGCCGACAACCAGGCTTCTCCCGATAACAACAGCACTCTTTCCCTTAAGATCAATCTTGTAATTGTCAAGGATCTCTATACAGGCCTGAGGCGTACATGGAGGATATCCCTTTCCGCTTCCCGAATAGACGCCCGCCATGGAAATATCCGTTACGCCGTCAACATCTTTTTCCGGTCTGATCATATTGATGATCTCATCCTCGGGATATCCCGCCGGAAGCGGCCTGAAAAGAAGGATTCCGTCAACACTGTCGTCCTCGTTGAGTCTCTTTATGACAGTCTTCAACTTGTTCTCGCCCTCGATCGGGTCTTCGTCCGGCACTTCGTGGATTCTCACATCAATCCCCAGCTTATCGGCTTTTTTTAAAATTCCCTTTTCGTACGAAATGTCATCGGGTCTTGCTCCGAGTCTCACAACCGCAAGGGACGGTTCTCTTCCTTTTTCCTTAAGGCTTTGAACCTCTCCTATGCTCTTTTCATCCAGAACTTTTGCCGTTTCAACTCCACTCAATATTATTGCCATAACTACCACCCTGATTCTTTTTATATAATAAGTCTTTCTGAAACCGAATTGTATACCTGCATCGCCCTGCCGCAATACTCATCAATGAGTCCGGCGGTTTTCCTGTTGAGCTCACCGGCCAGAGCCTCATTCTTCATTGATTTTGTATTTATATAAACATTAAGAGCCGCTCCCTCGATCGCTGCCTTACATAATACAGCCGCAACTCCGGCATCGGATATTGCCATAGGAGATCCCAGCTCGGCGAATTTTTCAACAAGCTCCACCGCCTTGCAGCATTTTTCCATTATCGCAATAGGAACATCACTTGCCTCTTTGAGACATTCCTCCATCACCCTGTCCTTCTCCGCAATTTCCTCGGGTGTGGATTTAGGCATTTTATAAGCAGCTGCCAGCTTTGCAAATACTTCGGTGTCACGGTCAACACATATAATGAGATCTGAAGTAACTTCTTTCATTTCCCTCTGCAGCGAAATAAGAGTGTCTTCGATATCTGCATATTTTTTCTTTCCGACAGTAAGGCTTCCCACCATATTTCCGAGCGCGCATCCGAGAGCTCCAACGAGAGCACTTGTTCCGCCGCCTCCGGGCACCGGCTCCTTTGAAGACAAAATTTCTATATACTCATCACAAGGCAATTTAGAATAATTCATATGCGACCTCCTGTTTTTTCAGAAAAATATTATTCAGATTATATAGCAGCCTCTTCTTTTTCACAAGCGGGCAAAGCAACAAAGCATTATTGTATTCGAACACATGGATGTCTGTCTATACTTGTAAAAGCAAATTAACAATTCATAACCCTTAGTTAAAATTCATTTGATACCATAATATGGAATGTATTGCAAAAACAGGGAGTTTCTATGATTGATTCGATAAAACTTGCGAACGGTGATAAGCTCCCCTCGCTCGGAGTAGGATTAGACAGAGAAGGTGCCTTCAGGCGCTCTCTCAAAAGACTCGAGCTTGGCTGCATCGATCTTTATATGATTCAGTGGGAAGTACCGGGATGTACACTCAATACCTGAGCCGAAATGGAAAAACTTGCAAGAGCCGGTCTTATATTTCTCTCTTCCCGACATGGCAGCTGTTTCGGATAAATACAGCAAAACTCCCGCACAGGTTGCCCTCAAATGGATGCTCCGGAAGGGAATGTCTGCCATTTTCGGTTCAACCCGTGAGGATCATATTCCGGAAAACTGCAATATATCCGATTTTTCAATTTCCGAGGAAGATATGATATTTATCGACAGCCTGAACGAGGATTACAGGATATGGACATCCCCCAAGGTGTGAGATCAGAAATTCATTTCCGTTATCTCGTCCTTCCTGTTCCTCATCATAAGTTCTCTCACCGCATCCTTTGGCGGCATGTTTTCAAACAGTATTTTGTTTACAATCTCTATAATCGGAAGCTCTACATTGTATTTTCCGGCAAGTTCAAGAGCACCTTTGGCGGAAAATACGCCTTCCACCACCTGATTCACCTCATCCATCGCCTCTTTTACAGACTTCCCCTTACCGATAAGTATTCCGGCTCTCCTGTTTCTGCTGTGCATACTTCCGCAGGTAACGATAAGATCTCCTGTTCCGGTAAGTCCCGAAAGCGTATCACGGTTTGCTCCCATTGCATCCGCCAGGGACTGAAGCTCATATGTTCCTCTAATAATAAGTGCAGCTTTAAGGTTGTCACCGTATCCGAGTCCGTCAGCCATTCCCGCCGCAAGAGCTATTACATTCTTAACCGATGCGCCAAGCTGGATTCCGGTCCTGTCGCAGCTCGTATAAACCCTGAAATACTCATTCATGAAAATGTTCTGAACATGCCCGGCGATCTCCTTTGTTTTTGCGCCTGCAACAACGACTGTCGGCATTCTTCTTCCGACCTCCTCCGCATGACTCGGACCGGACAATACCGCCACCTCGGATTGAGGGATCTCTTCTTCTATTATATCAGAAAGCATCATGAGAGTGCCCTCCTCTATTCCCTTTGACACGCTTACAATGAGCTGTCCGGGCGCAACAAATTCCGCCATAGCCTTTGAAGTACTTCTAGTGAAAGGAGACGGTACCGCAAGAACTATCATATCTTTCCCGGTTACCGCTTCGGCGATATCCATTGTATAAGAAATATCCTCCGGGAGAATCACCCCGGGCAGTTTTTCCTTCTGTTCATGAAATGTTTTAAGCATTTCCACCTCGGACGGAACACAGCTCCACACTGTAATGCAATGCCCGTTATCCGACAACAGATTAGAAAGGGCCGTTCCCCAGCTTCCGGCTCCAATTATTCCTATATCAGCCATTTTATTCACCCTGATCAATTCTTTTTCTTTAAATATGTCTTATTTTCATTGCCGGCAATAAGTCTTTTGATATTCTGTCTGTGACTGAATATTGTAAGCGCCATTATCAGGAAAATAATAGTATTCAATTCCCAGAGCTGCGGCGCGGAAAGGTCATAATACCCGGCAAGGCTCAGTATCACGTTCATAACAAAGAAACCGGCCGAAAGCAGCATGCTCGACACCGAAATATATTTTGTTATCAGATACTGAGGAATGAATGTAATAAATCCGAACAGAATTATGATCCATGAGCATGTTCCCATAACGCCGACGGTACACGCAACGCCCTTTCCTCCCTTGAATCCAAGGTAGAACGGAAAATCATGTCCGAGAATACACCCTATTCCGGCATACATACTGATCAAAAACGAGACATCGGGGTTCGAATTTTTAAATATCAGCCTTGTTATCATAACTGCGGCAAATGCCTTTAAAAAATCGCCGAAAAATACAAATACTCCCGCTTTCGTTCCGAAGACCCTCAGAATATTGGTCGCGCCCGCATTTCCGCTTCCTTTTTTTCTGATATCAACATTTCTTGCCTTTCCGAATATATAAGCGGTCTGAATCAGACCGAAGCAATAACCGATAAGCAGGCCTGCTATCCTTGCCAACATTTCTATTCATCTTCCTTTCGCTGTCTTATAATAAATCTGAGAGATGTCCCCTCAAACCCAAAGGATTCCCTTATCTTGTTTTCAATATATCTCAGATACGAGAAATGGAACAGCTTTTTTTCATTTACAAAAAGCACAAATGTCGGAGGCTTCACACCTACCTGAGTGCCGTAAAAAATCTTTAATCTCTTTCCTTTGTCCGAAGGCGGCTGATTGAGAGCAACCGCTTCTGCGATTATCTCATTAAGAACACCTGTCTGAATACGCATTGTCTGATTTTCAAGTATTCTGTCCACCATTGAATATATATTTATAAGCCTCTGTCCCGTCTTTGCGGAGATGAACATTATCTGGGCATAATTGATAAAAGGAAGAACCAGCCTGATATCCTTTTTGAATTTTTCCGTACTCTTGTTATCCTTCTCAATAAGATCCCACTTATTGACCGCGATAATAATTCCTTTGCCTTTCTCATGGGCAATACCGGCAATCTTTGCATCCTGCTCGGTAACACCCTCAGCGGCATCGATCACAAGGATCGCAATATCCGCCCTCTCCACAGCCGAAACGGCTCTGATAACACTGTAATACTCAAGATCTTCTTTTCTTCTGCTCTTTCTGCGAAGTCCGGCAGTATCTATGAATACATATTCCTTTTTATTAGCCTTTACCCTTGTATCGATCGCATCCCTTGTAGTTCCGGCAATATCGGATACCAGCAGACGTTTTTCACCGATAAGCCTGTTAATTATTGATGATTTTCCGGCATTCGGTTTCCCGACAAGGGCAATCTTCGGTGTATCATCGACTTCCCCTGCTTCAACGTCAACATTAAAATAAGATACTACCTCGTCAAGCATATCGCCGATTCCGAGCTTTGACCTGGCGGAAACCGGATATGGATCTCCAAGCCCCAGGTTATAGAACTCGTACACATCGTTCATAAGCTTTTCGAAATTGTCAACCTTATTGACGCAGAGGATTATCGGCTTTTTGCTGCTTCTCAGCATGTCCGCAACCTCTTTATCGGCCTCCACCAGACCTTCACGCACATCTGTCATAAAAATAATGACATCTGCGGTGTCAATGGCGATCATTGCCTGCTCCCGCATCTGCGAAAGAATAATATCATCCGAGTCAGGCTCTATTCCTCCGGTATCAACAAGAGTAAAGCTCTTATTAAGCCATTCGACATCGACATATATTCTGTCTCTTGTAACCCCGGGAGTATCTTTGATAATAGAGATATTCTCCCCGGCCATCATATTAAAAAGGGACGACTTTCCGACATTAGGTCTCCCAACTATTGCCACTATCGGTTTGTTCATATTTATTTCTCCTAAACTCCGTATCAATTACATAACCGCCGTCTCCGGCAGATAATACAGACTCAACAAAAGAATCGCCTCCGGAATCACTTATCCTTACCTCTATATCGAATTTTTCCGAGACATCTTCAATCGTAAGATCGTCGAGAAAAACGGTCTCTCCGGATCTCAGTACCGACGAAGGAACAAGCAGAACGTCTCCCAGGGCATCCTCATCTTTCTTCAATATTTCTTCCAGGCCATTTATTATATCACTACCTGTCAACAATCCGGTAACCGTTATCTGCTCTCCAAAAAAGTGATTGACCAGAGGATGAATTTTTATGTCAACTACCGGAAATGCCTTCATGATCATCTGAGCACACTCATTGATATACGGATATACGGCTGTCCCGCAAAATGATGATACTTTTATTCTTTTTACATTTCTTCCGGAATTTTGTCTGATTGCCTCTTTCGTTTCCTTCAAGAAGAGGCTGATCATACCCACACCGTTCTCAAGCTGTGGGAAATCCTCATACTCTTCGGGTGAGGGAAGCGCTCTTCCGGCCTTTATATACCACTCATCCGAGGCAAAAATAAACCTTGTTCCGAATTTTTCCAGACAAATATTCTGCCATCTTTCTATTTGATCGATCAGTTTTCCGGCATCGTCCTTTTCAAACGGCTCAAGCTTATACAGACCTTCCCTGAATTTCGTAAGTCCCACCGGAACCACAGACACACTTTGCATCAAAGGAATATACCTAAGAAGCTTTTCTATAGAAAAATCCAGCTCTCTGTCGTCATTGATTCCCTTGCACAGCACGATCTGCCCATTCATCAGTATTCCATGCTCATTAAACACATCGATCTTTTTCAGGGCGTCCCCCGCAAACCTGTTATTCAGCATTTTGCATCTGAGTTCGGGATTCATGGTATGGATCGAAATATTTATCGGCTCCATGTGATACCTGCAGATCCTGTCCACATCGTAGTCGGACATGTTTGTGAGCGTAACATAATTGCCCTGTAAAAAGGAAAGGCGCGAATCGTCGTCCTTAAAATACAGAGT
This sequence comes from Lachnospiraceae bacterium, assembly GCA_050944395.1. Lineage (GTDB taxonomy): Bacteria > Bacillota > Clostridia > Lachnospirales > Lachnospiraceae > Chordicoccus. The sequence continues at coordinate 24,506 of JBMNQZ010000014.1, read as the reverse complement.
TTTTCGCATTCCGGGCGGCATCTGATCAATAAAGCAGAAAATACACTTATTTCTGCACGAGGAATACTCATCCATCAGATAGCTTTCAAATTCAGCGCCGAAATCCTCTTCCTCTTCCTTTTCAACCTCCAGGACACACTCCTGCCCATCGGCTGTCCTGATGAGGATCTCAACGTACTCGTCCGCCATCAGAAAATTATAATCAAAAATATCTTTTATTTCCTGTCCGTTCACAGCACACAAAAAATCACCGGGTTCCACGCCCATCTCCTCGGCGATACTTCCCGGAGTGATCCCGCATATCCTGTGACCTTTATTACTTTCATTAACCATGGATTAAATATATCAATTTATGTCTTTTTTGTAAATATTAATGATATTTAAACGGTACCTTATTTAGGACAAAATGAGGTTTTAAGTCGTTGACTATCAATCGCCCGAAATGATATAAATATAGTGATGTTTTATGTACCATACAAGGAGGTTTTATGTCCGGTTCAAAGAAAGCCACCCCTATAGGTCCGCTTAAAATCGCGTACCTTCCGGGAAGTGAATTAATTGCAAATGCTGTAGATAAATATATTGTTTCAACGCGAAAGCGTCATGTGGAGAACGATCCTGAATTAAAGGATCTGTCCGGCTATCTGGAACCCACATATATTACCGGTTTCAAGACAAGATGCATGGGTACCGGCGAGCGGATCATAAAGCTCGACAACTCGGTAAGAGGCAGTGATTTCTATATCATTGCGGACGTTACAAATTCCAATGTCACATATCAGATTGCCGGAAGAACTAATCACATGTCTCCGGACAATTATTTCCAGGATATCAAACGAATCATATCAGCTACAAAGGGAAGCACGGCCAGAACAACCGTGATCATGCCCTTCCTCTATGAAGGCCGTCAGCACAAACGTACGGGAAGAGAATCTCTCGACTGCGCGCTTGCCTTAAAAGAGCTTGCCGCTTATGATGTTTCCGAGATAATTACATTTGATGCTCATGATCCGAGCGTTCAAAATGCTATACCTCTGAAATCCTTTAACAATCATATGCCGACAGTACAGTTCGTGAGAGCACTTATCAAAGCGGTGCCTGATCTCACCATCGATTCTGACCATCTGGTAGTTATCAGTCCGGATGAAGGAGCGATGTTCAGAGCAGTTTACCTTGCTAACCTCCTTGGTATAGATGTAGGTCTCTTCTACAAGAGGCGCGATTACTCGACAATAATCAACGGAAAAAATCCTATTGTTGCCCATGAATATCTCGGGGATGACCTCACAGGCAAGGATGCAATAGTAATGGACGATATGATCGCTTCCGGAGGCAGCATGCTTGATGTGTGCAGACAGCTTAAAGACAAGGGAGCACGCAGGGTATTTATCTGCACCACTTTCGGACTTTTCACCGAGGGACTTGAGAAATTTGATAAATGCTACGAAGACGGGCTTTTCCACAAGCTTATCTCAACAAATCTGGTTTATCAGTCACCCGAACTTCTGAAGCGCCCTTACTACCAGACAGCCGATATGTATAAATATCTCTCGGATGTCATTGATACATTGAACAGAAATGTATCTCTTCATGAGATCAAGGGAACTACTTATAAGATTCAGAAGATCGTTGAAAAGGAAACTTCAAAATAATTTGATTTTTCATATTTTTCTGTAACAAAAAGCCGCGGAATTCCGCGGCTTTTTGTTTATATGTGTTGTTAACTTTAATATCAGAAAAATTACTCTTCCTCGCTAAGCTCGTTCTTTCTAAGCTCGATCTGTTTCTCCTGAATATCGGACGGAGCCTGCTCATAACGTGCAAACTCAAATGAGTAATCGCCGGCACCGCCTGTCATTGAACGAAGCTGTGTGCCATATCCGTACATCTCAAGCTCAGGAACATCTGCCTCAACAATGGTATTTCCCTTGTTGTCCGGATTCATTCCGAGAACGCGGCCTCTTCTCTTGTTAAGATCGCCCATAACATCACCGGTGAAGTCATTGGGAACAACTACCTTAACACTTACGATCGGCTCAAGAAGAACAGGTGAAGCCTTCATGAAGCCATCCTTGAATGCAAGTCTTGTTGCGCTCTTGAAAGCCTGCTCGGATGAGTCAACCGGATGGTAAGATCCATCATAAAGTACAGCCTTAACGCCCACAACCGGATATGCGGCAAGAGGTCCTTTGAGAACGCACTCCGCAAGACCCTTTTCCACAGCCGGGAAGAAGTTCTTTGGAACGGAACCGCCGACAACTTCCTGTGTGAATTCGAATGCCTCGTCAAGGTTTCCGCTTGGTGAGAATCTCATTCTTACATCACCGAACTGTCCATGTCCGCCGGACTGTTTCTTGTATTTACCCTGTACATCAGATTCTTTTCTGATAGTCTCTTTAAATGCTACTCTCGGCTCAACGAGTTCAACATCGATCTTATAACGCTCTTTCAGCTTGCTTACAACGATATCGAGATGCTGCTCTCCCATTCCGTAGAGAAGACTCTGGTGGTTTGCGGAATCGATGACGCTCTTTATTGTGAGATCTTCAGCCATCATCTTTGCCAGGGACTGTGCGATCTTATCCTCATCACCCTTCTTAACAGCCTTATATCTCTTGTATGTATACGGCTTCGGAAGAGCGGTCTTCTCAAATGCAACCGGAGTTGCCTTTGTTGAGAGAGTATCTCCCGTTGAAACGCTGTTCATCTTTGCAAGGGCTCCGATATCTCCTGCACAAAGCTGCGGTACTTCCTGAGGTTTGTTTCCAACCATAACATAGAGCTTATTAAGTCTTTCTTCAGAGCCCTTATCCGCATTGTAGAGTGTATCTTCCGGAGTGATCACGCCTGATGTGACCTTGATAAGGCTGTATTTACCGATAAACGGGTCAACCATGGTCTTCCATACATAAGCGGATTTTTCCTTTGATGGATCATAATCAGCTGCAAATTCTTCCCCGGTCTTTACGTTTGTACCCTTTAACGGACGTTTTGACGGAGCATTGAAGAAGTCGAGAATGTTATCCATAAGGTTTCCGAGGCCCTTAACCTCAGCTGCAGATCCTATGCAGACAGGAACCATGTCTCCCTCGGCAACGCTTGACTCAAGTGCGCCTATGATCTCTTCGGATGTGAACTCATCACCCTCGAAGAAACGATCCATATATTCCTCGCTTGTCTCGGCAACTGCCTCAAGAAGCGAATTGTAATATGTATCCAGTGCATCGTTCATATCCGCAGGTATGTCGATCACTTCTTTTTTACCTTTATCATCGATCCAGCGGCGTCCGCCCTTCTTTACGATATTAACATATCCGGTGAGCTTTCCTCCCTCAAAAATAGGAAGAGAAAGCGGAGCAACCTTTGCGCCGAACTTATCTACAAGTGATGAAAGAACACTTTCGTAATCAACATCCGGAACATCAAGTCCTGAAATAAAGAACATGCACGGAAGATTGAATTTTTCACAGAGTTCCCAGGCCTTTACCGTACCAACCTGAATTCCGTCCTTAGCTGACACAACAATGATCGCGCCGTCCGCTGCCGATGCAGCCTCGTATGCCTCGCCTACAAAATCAAAATATCCCGGAGCATCGAGGAAATTGATCTTGGTTCCCTTCCACTCTGCAGGAAAAATTGATGTTGAAATTGAAAACTTACGCTTAATCTCTTCTTTATCAAAATCACTTACAGTATTTCCGTCTGCGACATTACCCATGCGCTTTGTAATTCCTGTAAGATGCGCGATAGCCTCAACAAGTGTTGTCTTACCTGATCCACCATGTCCTAAAAGAACAACATTGCGGATTGCATCAGTCTTAAAAACGTTCATAGCTGACCTCCAAAAAAAATATATAGGTTAATATTACTAAATCACAGCAAATTATTCAAGACGAATATGAATAAATACAACAATACAGTCAAAAAAAAGTCAGACTTATTCTATCATCATAGCATCGCCGAAGGAAAAGAACCTGTATCTGTTCTTAACTGCCTCGGCATAGGCGTTCATGATCTTTTCTTTTCCCGCAAATGCGGAAACGAGCATCACAAGAGTGCTCTCCGGAAGATGAAAGTTTGTAATGAGACCGTCCATGATCTTAAATTCATATCCGGGATAGATAAAGATATCGGTATTTCCGCTTGCAGCGCAGATATGTCCCTTTTTATCCGAAGCGGACTCCACAGTTCTGCAGCTGGTAGTTCCCACACAAATGACTCTTCGCCCCTCTTCTTTCGCACTGTTGATAACGGAGGCCGTCGTCTCAGGCACTTCAAAATACTCGGAATGCATTTTGTGCGAAGAAACGTCATCCACTTTTACGGGTCTGAATGTTCCGAGTCCCACATGAAGGGTGACCGGAGCAATGATCACACCTTTTTCTTTGAGTTCATTTAAAAGCTCAGGAGTAAAATGTAGTCCCGCAGTGGGGGCAGCCGCCGAGCCGTCATATTTTGCATATACGGTCTGATACCTGTCCCTGTCCTTCAGCTTGTTGTGAATATACGGCGGAAGGGGCATTTCTCCGAGCCTGTCAAGCGACTCCTCAAATATCCCTTCAAATTTAAACCTGATGATCCTGTTTCCGTCTTCGATAACATCAATTATCTCTCCTGTCATCAGACCGTCGCCAAATTCCAAACAAGTACCCTTTCTTGCCTTTTTACCGGGTTTTACAAGAATCTCCCAGTCGGTATCCGATATCCTTTTTAAAAGCAGGACCTCTATCTTTGCACCGGTTCCGGCCTTGATTCCGAAAAGACGGGCAGGAATCACCCTTGTCTCATTGATAACAAGAACATCTCCGCTCTTTAAATAATTTCCTATATTTTTAAAATTATCATGAATAAGACTCCCGTCATCCTTTGAAAGGTGCAGGAGTCTGGATGAGGATCTGTCCTCCAGAGGATCCTGAGCAATCAGTTCCTCCGGAAGATCATAATAAAAATCACTGGTTTTCATTTTCTTTTCCAAATCAGCTTCTGAGAACAATGTTGAGATTTTCAAGTCCATTGAGGATCTTCTTCATTGCCGAGGTTATCTCATCATCGGTGAGTGTCTTTTCTTTATGTCTGAAAGACAGGCTGTAGGCCATTGACTTGAATCCCTCGGTTATCTGATCGCCCTCATATATATCGAAAAGCTCACAGGACTCAAGTATCTTGCCTCCTCTTTGTCTGATAACAGCCTCTATGGAGCCTGCATTGATATCCTTTGGAACAACCATACTGATATCACGGGTAACCGCAGGGTATTTTGCAATGCCGGTATAATATCTGTCAAATGACGCAAATTCGCAAACCGAAGGCATATCCAGAACCGCAGCATATACTCTCGCTGAGATATCATAGTTTGAAGCTGCTTTCGGATGGATCTCTCCCAGATATCCGATTGCTTTTCCATTATATATGATCTCAGCCTGACGGCCCGGATGAAGGAAAGGTCTGAGATTTCCGGTCTCATACTCCGGTTTTTCAAACATACCTGCGTTTTCAAGGATATTCTCAACATATCCCTTCATATCATAGAAATCACCGCAGCCATACATTCCTAAAGTGAGCTGCTGCCTCTCATCCGGAAGCTCCTCAAGAGGAAGCGATTTCGGAATATAGATTCTTCCAAGCTCATAAAGCTTTACGGATTTTATTCTTCTCTTGAAGTTTGTTGCCAGAGATGAAAGCATGCCGTTTAGAGAAACAGTCCTCATAACAGAGAAATCTTCACCCAGCGGATTTGCGATCCTTATTGCCTTTCTCTCCGGAGCATCCGCCGAAAGAAGAAGCTTATCAAATACTTTCGGGCTCTCAAATGAATAGCAATATCCCTGTGAAAATCCTCTTGCCTGGCAGGCTTCCCTGACAAGATCCTCAATTCTCATCTCGAATGTAAGCTTACCTGCCGTAGCCTCGCCGGAAGGCAGTGTTGTTCCGATCTTATCGTATCCGTAAAATCTTGCAACCTCCTCGGCAAGATCAGCCATACATTTAATATCCTGTCTGAATGTCGGAGCCATGATCATATTGCTGTCAGCATCATATGAAAGCTCGATTTTTTCAAATATCGCAAGCATTTCATCGGGTGAAATATCCGTTCCGAGAAGTGCATTTATCTTTTCCGGCTCAAACGGAAGGTATACCGGTTCCACAGGATTCGGGTAGGAATCAACCACGCCTCCGACAACTTCTCCCGCATCCATCATCTCCACAAGCTCACACGCACGGTTAAGAGCTTCAAGAGCATTGTTCGGATCAAGGCCCTTATCGAATTTTGCGGAGCTGTCTGTGGAAAGACCAATTCTCTTGGTCGAAAGCCTGATATTTGTTCCGTTAAAGCATGCAGCCTCAAACAGAACACTTGTCGCATTCTCCGTGATCATGGAATTTTCGCCTCCCATGATTCCGGCAATTGCAACAGGCTTATCGGCATCACATATCATAAGAACATCCTTGTCCAGATTTCTCTCCTGTCCGTCAAGAGTGATGAACTTTTCACCGTCATCAGCGCGTCTTACAACGATCTTATGACCGCCGATCATATCATAATCAAAGCTGTGCATCGGCTGTCCGTATTCTTCCATAATGTAATTTGTAATATCGACAATATTATTGATAGGTCTGATTCCACAGGAAGCAAGATATCGCTGCATCCACTTGGGTGACGGGCCGATCTTTACATTTTTAACTACTCTTGCACAATAACGCGGGCAGAGCTCAGGCTCGGTATTGCATACCTCAATATAATCGGAAGCCTTTTCTTCATTTCCGATGCATACCGGTTCGGGTTTATTAAACTTGAGCCCGAAGGTCGCTGCAGCCTCTCTTGCAATACCTATCACACTGTAGCAGTCAACTCTGTTTGAAGTTATCTCATATTCAATGACCGAATCATGAAGTCCGAGAGCCTCAATGGCATCGCTTCCGACTACAGCATCATCCTCAAATACATAAATACCGTACTCGGGAGCCTCCGGATAAAATTCTCTGGAGCTTCCAAGCTCCTCGATCGAACATATCATTCCAAAAGATTCTACGCCTCTGAGCTTTCCGGCCTTTATCTCAATTCCGCCTGCCGTCTTTTCGCCGTCTCTGCTTCCGGCAACTCTTCCTCCGACAAGAACAACGGGAACCTTCTGACCTGCAGCTACATTGGGCGCTCCGCAAACTATCTGAAGCGGAGCTTCCCCTCCGACGTCCACCATGCAAATATGAAGATGATCGGAATCGGGATGATTCTCAACGGATATTACCTGTCCGACAACAATATCCTTAAGATCACTGTCCAATTCTTCAAAACATTCTACCTTTGTTCCGGACAATGTCATCGCATCGGCATACTCTTTAGCCGAAACATTGAGATCCGGTACATATTGTTTTATCCATGATAAAGATGTATTCATACTAGCCTCCCCCGATTAAAACTGACGCAGAAAACGAATATCATTTTCGTAAAGCAGTCTCATATCATCAATTTCATATTTCAGAAGAGCTATACGCTCAAGACCGACACCGAACGCAAATCCGCGATACTCTTCCTTGTCAATTCCGCACATATCAAGAACATGGGGGTGAACCATTCCGCATCCGAGAATCTCGATCCATCCCTCATTTTTACAGAATCTGCAGCCCTTTCCTCCGCACTTGAAGCAGCTGACATCCATCTCAGCCGAAGGCTCGGTGAACGGGAAATGATGCGGTCTGAAACGCGTTTTTGTTTCGGGTCCGAAAAGCTCCTCGGCAAATACCTGAAGAGTTCCTTTAAGATCGGCAAAAGTAATGTTTTTGTCAATGACAAGACCCTCGATCTGATGGAAAGAAGGAGAATGTGTGGCATCGACCTCATCCGATCTGAAAACCCTGCCGGGAGCTATCATTCTTATCGGAAGTTTTCCCTGCTCCATAACTCTTGCCTGAATCGGAGAAGTCTGGGTTCTTAAAAGAATATCCTTTGTAATATAAAATGTGTCCTGTTCATCCTTTGCGGGATGTCCGGCCGGAATATTCAGCTTTGTGAAATTATACTCGTCGTACTCAATTTCCGGGCCCTCAAGCACTTCATATCCCATTCCGACAAATATTCTCTCAACTTCCTTGAGCGCTATGGTATTGGGGTGTGCATGTCCGAGGGAATCCTTTCGGGACGGAAGCGTCACATCAATTTTTTCATTTTCAAGCTGACGTCTGAGTTTTTCCTCCTCAAAGGCCTTCTTAGCACTGTCAAGCTTCTCCTCGATCAACTTTCGTGCATCATTAACCCACTGGCCGACCTTTGGTCTGTCCTCCGGAGCCACATCCTTCATACTTTTCAGTATCGCCGTCAGGCTTCCCTTTTTTCCAAGTACATTGACACGCATATCGTTCAGCTCAGCAAGATCTGAGGATTTTTTGATCCTCTCAAGAGCCTCTTCCGATATTGCCTTGATTTTTCGCTCTAATTCGCTCATTTTACCGCCTCTCTTCTTTTATTTCAAAACCGTAGAATTTTTGAAGATCATCAAACTCCTTCCGGCACTTTTTCTTTTCTTTTTTAATATGATTTATGTAAGCCACATCCTTTGCTGTATCAAGGATAAGGTTTTCTTCATGGTCGGAAGAAAGAATATAATTCACCTCTCCTCCGATGAGGAAAAAATACATGCAAAAATACATCCAGATCATCGCACATATCAGGCCTCCCATGGATCCGTACATGGACAATGAAGAATTTCCGTAGAAAAATGACATGATCCAGGAAAAAACCGACCAGGCCAGACTTACCAGAAGCGCTCCCGGTATCTGGCTTATCGGATCCATTTTTTTATTCGGAAGCAGTGTATACATTGCCCAGAACACAAAAGCCATCAAAACAAAGGAAAAGACATATCTGTTTAACAGAATAAATTTCAGGATCGTCGGTATGATCGTGAATCTGGCCTTTACCGAATTTTCGATTCTCTGTCCGAAAAGCATCATAGAAAAACTCAAAAGGATCATTATGACAAAAATCACGGTGTAGAACATGGATTTGAATCTGACTACAAACCAGTTTCTCTCATCCTCAACATTATTGATCATACTGAGTCCGAATGTAAGTCCGTGAAACCCCTTTGCTGCCGACCAGAGTGCGACAACAACAGAAACAGGTACGACCGCTATCGATTTTGTATATACTTCCTTAACGATCATTCCAACAAACCGCTCGAATTCCGAAGGAACTACACTGAGCAGAAGATTCATAACATCGGTTTCCGAAATACTGGTATATCTCATGCATGCAAGCAGAATAAGAATAAAAGGAATAAATGACAACAAAATAAAGTATGCACCTGTTGCCGCAAAAGAGAACAAATGGTGCATACATATTCTTTTGTATAATTCAAGTATTCCTTTTTTTATTCTAGCGATCATTACATTTTCTTATGAATATCCGGAATGCCGTCCCCGCCAAAGCTGACGCCTAGCTGTCGCCAGGTGGGCAACCGCAACTGATTCGCTGCCTTCCACTGATAATTGAATGAGGCCTGACATTGACATCAGTTTATTGGAATCCCTTTTGTCAAAATGTAGGTTCAGAAAATAACGGGTAATCGGACATTCCAGAAATTTTTTATAAAATTATACAATTTCATTTAAAAAAAATCAATGCAATCTGTATCCGTTGAGTTCCTCATAAAGGTCTCTTGCATAACTGTCTGTCATGCTGCTGATAAAATCCGTCGCAAGAAGGATCCTGAAATATACCTTCTCCTCATCAGACAGATGCTCCGTGGCAGAGTAATAAACCTTCATGTACCTCTCCGGTATAAGAGTGATGTATTTTTCCTCCATAAGTCCCGGCGGAACATCCCGGTCAAACTGAAGGACCGCAGGAATCATCCTGTCAAGAATATACGATAATATCGTATTAGCTGCAATCTCCGTTCTGAATATTTCCTTGGAAACAAACGCAAAATCGAACGCTATCCTTTTCAGCGCATCAAGGATTCCCTTTCCGCGCCCGTCACATATAATCTCCCGGTCAAACGACCCGTTCATTATAGCGTGATAATTATCGGCAAATCCTCTGGTAGCTGATACAATCAGCTCATCGCGCATGATTTCAAGCCATTCCATAACTGCCGATTCCTCGGGCTCATCGCAATCGATCATGCACATATACTCATATCTGTCGCGGAGTTTCTCCACCGCATCCTCCGATACGTTGTGCTTTTTCAATTCTTTAAAAAGTGTCCTGTAACTGAGGAAACCTTTTTTCATTGCGTCTTCGATATCGGCGGTCGCATAAGCAATATCGTCGGCAGCCTCAAGAATAAAAGTCATAGGATTTCTGAAATTTCCGGTTCCGCATGCATCGCAGACCTTACTGAAGAAATCCTCCTCTGCCTTAAAATAGCCCGGCTTATGATTTTTTATATCGCCGCTTCCTTTGTCGGCTTCCACCGAAGAAACCGGATATTTAATTATAGCAGAAAGCAGCGAAAAGGTGAGATTCATGCCGCTCCTGCTGCCAAGGAAATGAAGCTTTGACAGCATTCTGAGACCCTGGGCATTGCCTTCGAAATGCAGAAGATCTCCCGTCTCCTGCTCATCAAGGTATTCAATAACCTTTCTGCCGTTATAGTTGAGGGATGAGAGATTTTTTTCAAACCAATCCCTGATAGTCTCTTCCCCGAAATGACCAAAGGGCGGATTGCCGATGTCATGTACAAGACCGGCGCATTGAAGGACTTCGCAGATTTTGGATGCAACATCCTCATTCATATCGGGATCGATATTTTCCGCCATGATTATTTTTGCGGCATTTTGTCCCAGAGATCTCCCAAGGGAAGACACTTCGAGGCTGTGTGTAAGCCTGGTTCTGATAAAATCACTTTTATCCAGCGGAAATACCTGGGTCTTATCCTGAAGACGCCTGAAGCATGAGCTCTCTATTATTCTGTGGTAATCCTTCTCAAACTCACTTCTGAGGTCGCCTACACTCTCATATTCATTTTTTATCGGCCTATCCGAGCAGAGCAGCTCTTCCCATTTCATCATATTCCCAATATTCCAAGTACCGTCTCAGGCATTTTTTCGGGATCCGCCTCTGCTTTGTGCCTGATCTGAGCATTTCTAATCTGTTTAATGGCATCCGGCTCAGCCATTTTGCTGAGTTCCTTCAATCTTTCAATGTAATCAAAATCATCCTCGGCACAGAAAGAAGGATCGATGGCATTTATAACCGCAGGCGAGAATTTGAACGGGCTTGCGGTGGAAGCAATGATCGTAGAAGTAGCATCCCCCGTCTCGGCCTTATATTTTTCATAAACGGCAGAGGCAATTCCCGTATGTGTATCCATAACATATCCGGTGGATGAATATACCTTTGAAATCCCCTCAAAGTTCTCCGCCTCACATGCATAATTGCCGTAAAAATCAGAAAGTCTGTCTTTCATCTCCTCCGAAATACTGTATTTACCGTTTTCGGAAAGTGATCTCATAAGTTCAAGATTTTTATTCCAGTCATCTCCGCAGATCCTGTAAATAAGCCTCTCCAGATTACTGGAAATCAGGATATCCATGGACGGAGACGTCGTGAGAATGAACTCCCTGTTTCTGTCATAATCTCCGGTTGCAAAGAAGTCAAAAAGCACCTTGTTTTCATTTGATGCGCATATAAGTTTAGAAATCGGAACTCCCGAGAGTTTTGCATAATACGCGGCCAGAATATTTCCGAAATTACCCGTAGGAACACATACATTTACAGCCTCACCGCTTTTGATCGCATTATTTCTTATCATCCGGCAGTAGGCATAAACATAGTATACGATCTGGGGTACAAGTCTTCCGATGTTGATCGAGTTTGCGGAGGAAAATCTGAATCCGTTTGCCGAGAGTTTCTCCCTTAATTCCGAATTGTTGAAGATATTTTTTACTCCGCTCTGCGCATCATCAAAATTTCCGTGAATCGCAACAACATGAGTATTTTCACCCTTCTGTGTCACCATCTGGAGTTCCTGAATTTTCGAAACTCCTCCCTTCGGATAGAATACTATGATCTCCGTTCCCGGAACATCGGCAAATCCTGCAAGTGCTGCTTTACCGGTATCTCCCGAGGTCGCTGTCAGGATAACGATCCTGTCGGTAATTTTGTTTTTCTTTGCGGCAGCGGTGAGAAGATACGGCAGGATAGAAAGTGCCATATCCTTAAACGCAATAGTTGCACCATGGAACAGTTCAAGATAATACGCCCCGTTTTTTTCCACCAGAGGTGCTATCTCGTCAGTGTCAAACTTCTCGTCATAAGCGCGTTCAATACAGTCTCTCAGCTCCTCTTCCGTATAATCCTCCAGGAAAAGCTTCATGACTTCATATGCAACACCCTTGTAATCGAGCATGCTCAGCTCTTCAAAGCTTTTTTCTATTTTCGGGATCTCGGTCGGGACATAAAGTCCTCCGTCAGGCGCAAGACCGGCAAGAACAGCCTGCGATGCAGTTACAGGTTCCGAATTGCTTCTGGTACTTTTGTATAAAACTCCCATTTTAACTTCCTTCTGCTGCTCATCATGCAGCTCAAATTTTATTATAATGCTTCTCAGCCATTTTTACTGAAGTATGCGTCTATTCCGTCGGCAATTCCCGTTGCAATAAGTGTCTGGTTTGCGGAATTTGCCATGTAAACATCTTCTGAGGGATTGCTCATAAATCCCATTTCTACAATACATGTCGGCACGACAGCCCAGTTAAGACCCGTCATGGTATTGTCAAGCTGCACGCTTCGGCGTACCTGACCTGTTTTCTTGCACTGATAGTCTGCAAGAGTGTTCGCAAGTGTCTGGCACTTGGAAATCAGAGAGCTGCTAAGGTAAGGATTATTGTTTGCCGGAGCGATATTCATTACGCCTTTAACAGACGAACTGGAGCTTGAATTAGCGTGAATATGTACCAGGATGTCAGCTCCGTCGGTTTTTGCTTTAAGAGTCCTCTCCTTATTGCTTATTGTACTGTCCGCAGTCGTTCTTGTCATATAAACCGTATATCCTCTCTGCTCGAGAATAGACTTCAGCTTAAGCGATACAGACAGATTCAGCGCATGTTCGGCAAGCCCTGTTGTATTTCCCTGGGTTCCCGATGTAAATTTCATCTTGTATACAGAAGAACCCGGTCCGTTTTGTTCAGTTCCTGTGTTGGCCTTTGAAGCATGACCCGGATCTATTTCAATTACCTTCTTCGGCTTGGGATCAGCCTTTCTTACGGTAGGCGAAAGGAAAAATTTCTGAGCGTCGGTTTTATTTGCGGTATACGACCATACATTTCTCCCGTTTTCTGCAACCGAACCGTATACATCAAGTGAAACATTTCCAAGTGAGGACCTTATGAAATATGACCCGTCACCGTCTCCCGTCGGCACCAGCTTCCATTTTTGTGAGGGGCTTCCCGAGTCACTGCTCTGACAGACATTGGTTCCGCTTGCCGAAGAACCTCCCTCAACGGTCAGTACCTTCCCGGAGCTTACATTCACGATTTTGTAATACCCTCCGCCCGAGTACCTAAGAGTAAACTTCTGAGCATTTGTCCCGTTTGATCTGTATACCTGGAGATTTACTCCGTCGCCGGAATAACCGCCGTAAATATCAAGAACAAAGTTTTTATTTGACTTCATTCTGATGGTATACATGGCATCCGGAAAATTTCTCTCCTCGTCAACCGACTCAAGAACAAACTTCTGAGCCATTGTATTATTCTTTTTGTAAAGCCAGATATTTGTTCCCGGCTCTGTCTGGGCCGCATAACAGTCAAGCGCAAGGCGGCTTTCTGCGTTCTCGATCATAATATAGCCGTCGGATGTTGCGGAAACGATCCACTTCTGTGCTGAAGTGCCGTTTGATGTATACTGATCAACATTAGTGCCGTTGGTCTTTCCTCCGGCATAGGCATCCACCGCTTTTGAACTACCCAAATTGCTGATCATGTAATATCCGTTTTCTATTTGGGTAAATACAAACTTCTGGGATGATGCTCCGGAATACTTTCCCAGCCTGATATTTGCGAAATCGTCATTTGAGGAACCCGCAACTTCCAAAACACTGTTTCTGTTTCCGGCAGCTCTTATGATAAATGTACCGTCCGATATCTCAGCTTTCGGAGGCTCCGGAGCTTTTTCAAGAGTAAATCTTTGGGCACCCGTATTATTGAGATAATACAGCCATATGTTTGTATAATTATCCGACTTTGCCGCATAGATATCGAGAGCATAATTTCCGAGAGCACTAACAAAAGTATACTCTCCCGCAGAATTTTTCTTAATATACCATTTCTGGGAATTGCTGTTTTTCTTTGTTCCCTGAATCACATTTGATTTCGGTCCCGGAGACGAACCTGCGACCTCCAGGTACAATCCGGATCCGGCATTTTGAATGGAATAAGAACCGTCACCAAGACCCTTTATGTAAAACTTCTGTGCATTAGTTCCGTTTTTTGTATATATCTGAACATTTGCACCGGATGCGGTACTTCCCGCATAGATATCAACAACCTTTTTTGAATCGAGAACGGAATGAATAAAATAATAACCTTCTGATACTTCTGCAGGCATAAGCTCCAGTGCATCGCTCATTTCTTCATCGGAAGTATCGGAAGCTGTACTGTCATCAGATGATTCCGAATCTTCGGAGGGTGTACCTTCATCATCGGTTCCCGCCCCTTCCGAGCTTTCATCATCTGAACCGCCGGTCGCTTCATCCGGACTTGCATCGGAAATATCAGTACCCGATTCTCCGGAAATTATCTCCCCGGAATCATAAGAATCATTTTCATCAGCGGCTACAGGAAGACAAAGGCTGAATGTCATTATTACAAGCATTAAAATAGCAGTTATCTTCTTTAACATCGTAAAACTCCTGTTTTTTTATAAAAAAATAATCGGGGTAACAAGATTTGAACTTGCGACCTCTCGGCCCCCAGCCGAGCGCGCTACCAGACTACGCCATACCCCGATAAGTATTATACACTTGTCCCACCCGGAGTAAACCGAGGTCTCTCCGGGTAAGAAGTTTACACTTAGATATTTTACACAGTTAAAACAAATTGTCAATGTGCATCATGAAATAATATTTTTATTAAATTATTGCTTTTTTTAGATGATCATATCTATATACCCGGTTTCCGAGAATATCCTCGGTGGAAACAACCGAAGAATTTACATCTCTCACCATGTTCTCAAGTTCTTTCTTTTCAAATCCTGCTCTTCCGTCAACCAGAATCAATAGCGATAGGTAAGATCTGAACAGATTATTTGCTGTTTTCCATCTTTTCCCCCGCTTCACACCGTACGTGAGGCTTTCACCTCATACGGCGCTCCATCATATCGCTTTTTTTCGACATGACTCGGGGCTTTCCCTCCGCGGCTTGTTATCACCGTTTCTACGGTACTCTGCCCCTGCTCACACCGGTGTAAACCGTGTTGCCACAGACCGCCTTATCGGAAATGCACATCCTCTTCGTCACCGGCTTTCCCTGTTCCTGTTTTCCTATCCCAACATATGTCCTTAGGCGCTCTTTTTGGACCCGCAGGCTTTCCGGCGCCTGTAACACCGCATGGACTTTCATAACGAGCATCTTACTCATCCACTCCCGCATGGCGCATGCCATATACACATTTTCTATGTATCCGTTCTAAAGATCCTTTCTCTCAAGAGTTCGCCGACTGCAAAAAAGCAGTATTCTCGCCATAGACATTTTTCAGACTTCCGGCCTATCACCCACTCGACCCTCTCGGATTCGCATTTCCCCGTCCATCATTCGATCATTCGTTGGGATGAGCTCTCAGCCGACTTCACCGAGCTTATAACCTCCCGACCTGTGCCGGTCGGAACGCTATTCGGAGTATTAAAGGAGGCGCTTCAGGGCGTTACCCCTTCTTTTCCGCCTCTCGGAAAACAAGTTGCACTCAATATTTATTTTTAAGTGCCTGCCCTTTGTTTTATTATGCGGCAGAACAGGTCGCACACTCGTGAACGGAACTGGGAAGAATGTAAAGATCAGAGCCATACACGCGGTCCAGCACCTCTTCTATTCCCGGATAAGCAAGACATGCCGCCCCGTAATATGATGAACTGTTCGTGAGTATATGCATTTTTCCGTCAGTGGAAAACGCTGTATCCTTCATTATCTCTTCCATCGAAAATACATTTACGGGTTCAATAATCGGGGTGTTCATATTTGCATAATAATCTATTACTGTCCTGTCTACCCCAAGTTTTCCGAGGTGCTCGTTCCTGATCAGAATTCCTGCCTTTTTATTTTCTCCGCCGTCTACATAAATATAGTACACCATAGCAAGATCCATAAATCTTCTGAACGGTACCTCTCTTAAAATTGCACTGTTCATGTCGTAATTGATCAGTTTAAACATAATAGAATGTTTTATGCTCTCAAAGTCACAGGGATCTGCATCGAGCCTATGAATCCCGTTATTTTCATTGACTGTGATAATATCGTCGGCAATTTCGTTCAAACTGCTTCCCGCCATATATTCCTCATAATAATTTTCAAGGCAGAAGGCCGGAGCAATATTATCCTTTTTGTTCATTATAACTATTCCCTCATAATAGACTCCGTTATTTTTCTGGATCTTTTTCAGTGAAACAACATGATCATTTCCTACTTTTTTTACAATAATCTCAAAAAGTGTATTTTTGAATTCTAAAAAATTCATTTTCATCTCCTTATACTATAATCAGAATTTTGCACACAAAAATAACGCTTCGCACAAAACACAAAGCCGGTCAAAATAATATGAGCAGAAATGATCAGAATTAAAAAGCTGAAAAATTGCCGGAACGGCACTAGAAAAAGACATCTTTCCGGCAGCGCAGAAATCGCCGCCGGAAATGAAGAAAATAAACAATTATCAAGCGCGAGACAGATATTCTCCGGTTCTTGTATCGATCTTAAGAACATCTCCGATATTTACGAAAAGAGGAACATTGATCGTAGCACCTGTCTCAACAGTAGCAGGCTTTGTAGCACCCTGAGCAGTATTTCCCGCAAATCCGGGTTCTGTATCGGTAACTTCGAGTTCAACAAAGAGAGGCGGCTCGATCATGAAGATATTGCCCTTGTAAGAGTTCATCTTGACAACTTCATTTTCCTTCACAAACTTAAGTGAATCGCCTACAGTATCTGAATTCAAAGCAATCTGCTCATATGTTTCCGGATCCATGAAGTTATAGAGATCTCCGTCAAAGTAAAGGTACTGCCAATCCTGTTTCTCGATCCTTGCAGCCGGGAATTTATCTGTAGGTCTGAAAGACTTCTCAACAACACCGCCGTTGATAACGTTTTTCATTTTTGTACGAACAAAAGCCGCACCTTTTCCCGGTTTTACATGCTGGAATTCAATAATCTGAACAACCTGTCCGTCAATCTCAAGTGTTAAACCGTTTTTAAAATCGCCTGCTGAAATCATATATATAACCTCCAAAGAATTTGCTTTCATTAAAATGTCCTAAGACATAACTGTTTCACATATGAATATGACCTAATAATTCTATACTAAAACACATCGGATTTCAACCTTGAATTAAAAGATAGTGTTCAGCTTTACTGCTCTGCCAAAGCTTCACGGCCGTCAAACTTCACAATATCATTCAGGATGATGGAAATAATGTTTGAAGTGCTCTCATTATCGACATCTATTATCTTATCCGCAACATCAATATAAAAAACTTCTTTCTCTTTGATATTCTTCTCAATCTTTGCTTTCAGTGCCGAAGTATCCTTATCCTCGTATTCAGGCTTTTCTTTCAGTCTCTCCACGATACTTCCGGCACTTCTCTTCAGATAATAGACCCTTCCGAGTTCCCTAAGGTACTTTCCGTTCTGCGGAAGCTCGGGAAGGTTGCTTCCCACAACAATTATATGGCGTTTTCTGAGTCTGGTCAGTTTGCTGAGTTCAAAAGTTTCCAGTGCATGATAATAAGTCTCACCGTATTTATCAAAAATATCGGCAGTGCTCATCTTCATTCTCTCCGATATCTTCTTATTAATCTCCACGACCTGGATGTTCATCTCTTTTGAAATCTTCTTTGCGATCACGCCTTTTCCCGAACCGAAAAATCCTTCAATGATAATCTGTTTCATTATAAATGCACCCCTCCAAAACATCTGTCTGTAATTATTATATACATTTTCACAAGTTTTTCAAATATTCATCTCATTCAGTCTGACTTACCATCTTGAAATGACCTGAAAAATATAGAATTTCAGATAAAAGGTCTCCCCGGCATTCCACAATATGGGATGGTCCGGAGCCTGCGTCCTGCACTCTACCTGCCTTATTCTTACATGGGCAAGTCCGGCAGCCGTTCTGACCATATCCTCAAATAATTCCCGGTTCATAAAATGCGAACATGAACATGTACAGAAAAATCCGCCGTTCCTGACAAGTCTGAGTCCCTGTTCATTAATCTTTCTGTACCCTTTGACCGCAGCCTTGATATTTGCCCGGGATTTTGCAAAAGCCGGAGGATCCAGGATCACAACATCATATTTTTCTCCGTTTTTAACCATTTCGGGAAGCATATCGAGCACGTTTCCCTCTATGAATCTTACACGCTCTTCATCAAAACCATTAAGGAGTGCATTTCTCCGTGCCATGCAGACAGCTCTTTCCGATGCGTCTATTCCGGTCACTTCAGTTGCACCGGCAAACGCCGCATTCAGTGCAAATGACCCTGTATGAGTAAAGCAGTCAAGGACTCTGGCATCTGAACAGATACTGTGGATCGCAGCACGGTTATATTTCTGATCCAGGAAAAATCCTGTTTTCTGACCGTCTGCCACATCTACAACATATTTTACGCCGTTTTCAGTAATGACTACTTCCGTATCAAACGGCTCTCCGATAAAACCTGATATCTTTTCAAGCCCTTCCTTAGTACGCTCAGAGGCATCGCTTCTTTCGTATACTCCTTTTATCAATATTTCGTCACAGGCCAGCACTTCTTTCAAAATATTTATTATGTCATATTTGAAAGGATCGGTTCCGAGTGCAAGGGATTGAATCACCAGCACATCCTCATACTTGTCCACAGTTATCCCGGGGATCCCGTCAGCCTCGCCGAATACAAGCCTGCAGCTCGAAGTATCCACAGTCTTCTTTCTGTACTCCCAGGCAGCTTTCAGTTTTTCCCGCCAGAAAGATTCATCTGCAACCGCATTTCCGTTCCGGCTCAGCATCCTTACTCTGATCTTTGAATTAAAATTAATGACCCCTACACCCATAGGATAATCGTCAAAATCGGCGACAGAAACAACAGCGCCGTTTTCAATATCTTCATCACAGCGAGCGATCTCATTGTCAAAGATCCACGATCCGCCGGATTTAAGGAGACGTCCTTCTCCCTTTTTTAAAATCACCTTGCCATACATATTATTTCTTCATCCCAATTTCAGTATTTGTTTTATTATACCCAATTTTATCATAATTTTCATTACGTATATCACAAAAGGCTCAAAAAAGCAGTTTAAGGGCAATTATCAATTGACTACAGCATGCTAAAGCATTAAAATTTTAATAAGTCATTTGCCGATATTTGCATAGTATATCGGATTTGTTTTTGAGGAGGTAATAATGAAGAAAAAGAAACTTACTTACATAATTGCTATCATCGCAGTTGTCATTTTCTGGATCGTTGCGGCATGCACAACCACTGCCGAGTCGGTTCAGGAAAGCTTCTGGGCTCTGACCCCGCCGATTATCGCGATAGCACTTGCACTTGTAACAAAGGAAGTATACAGTTCTCTGTTTATCGGTGTGCTCACAGGCGCTTTGCTGTACTCGGGATTTTCCTTTGAAGGAACGATCGTCCACACGCTTTCCGACGGATATATTGCAGTCCTGTCCGACTCATACAATGTAGGAATCCTTATTTTCCTCGTTCTTCTCGGAATTCTCGTTCAGCTCCTGAATAAGACCGGAGGATCCGCTGCTTTCGGAAACTGGGCAAAGAAGCACATCAAATCCAGAGCAGGCGCTATGTTTATGACAATGATCCTCGGCATTGTTATCTTCGTTGACGACTATTTCAACTGCCTTACCGTAGGCTCTGTTATGAAGCCTGTTACGGATTCTCATAAGGTGTCAAGAGCAAAGCTTGCCTACCTCATCGATTCCACAGCTGCTCCTATTTGTATCATCGCTCCTATTTCATCCTGGGCTGCGGCTGTAGCAAGTTATCTTGAGGATGCAAACGGAATGGAGATCTTTATCCAGGCGATCCCATTTAACTTTTATGCCATCTTCACGATCATCATGATGATTCTTCTCATCGCTCTTAAGATTGATTTCGGTCCGATGGCAAAACATGAGTATAATGCAACATACAATGACGATCTCTACACCACAGAGGACAGACCGTATGAAAACGCGAAGGAATTTGAGAATCCGAAGGGTATCATTCTTGATATGATCCTTCCGATAGTTGTTCTCGTAGTGTGCTGCCTTATCGGACTCATATACACGGGAGGTTTCTTCTCAGGCGAAACATTCGTAAACTCCTTTGCAAATTGTGACGCATCACTCGGACTTGTTATCGGTTCATCTGTTGCGGTTCTCATTGCAATTATTTACTACCTGATCAGAAGAGTTCTCTCTTTCCAGGAAATAATGGAATCCTTCCCGGAAGGCTTCAAACAGATGGTTCCGGCTATCCTTGTTCTCACATTTGCCTGGACGCTGAAGAACATGACTTCTTCACTCGGCGGATCTGCTTATGTTGAAAACCTTGTTCAGGGCTCAGCTGCATCCTTCATGGGATTCCTTCCGTTTATCATCTTCCTTATTGCGGTAGGTCTTTCATTTGCAACCGGAACTTCATGGGGAACATTTGGAATGCTCATTCCTATCGTTTACGCATTATTCTCCTCAACAGATCCTCAGCTTATGATCGTTTCGATCTCCGCTTGTATGGCAGGTTCCGTATGCGGCGACCACTGCTCACCAATTTCCGATACTACCATCATGTCATCGGCAGGTGCTCAGTGCAACCACCTCAACCATGTTTCAACACAGATACCGTATGCGCTTTCCTGCGCAGCTGTCTGTGCCGTAACTTATATCATTGCCGGATTTACAAAGAGCGCATGGATCTCACTTCCTATCGGATTTGTTATTCTTCTCGCTTTCCTTCTTATTATGAAAAAAAGAAAACCGGTGGCGGAAAAATAACTCAAGTAATTACTGAATGAATTATTAAAGGCGGAGACCGTAATTCGGTCTCCGCCTTGATTTTATTCAGGGGCAAATTACAAAAATGAAGCCATGATAAAAAGGTGACAGGCACATGTCAAACCTGTGCCTGTCACCTTTTTATCAAAAATCATCTGCCGCAGCATTTTTTATATTTTTTACCTGAGCCGCAAGGACACGGATCATTTCTTCCGACCTTTTTGGGCTTCACGATAGTTGTTGATTTTTTCTGCTCCTTATAAAGCTCTTTTCTCTTTTCCTCATCAAATATCGCTTCCCACTGGCTGAGACCGTACAGCCATTCTGCATCTGCCGCAACCATGTTCTTATACAGTTTTTCTTTGTCAAAAGCAAGGCTTACTACTGTATCTTCATCCATTGTCTCAATAGGATTTGCCTCAACAAGCGAATCATTGATTCCGTCAAGGAAACCTGTCATCGTAAAGACGTCAATATCATACTTTTCAGCAAGTTCCTTTACAGTTCCCTTAACCTCTTCATCCGGAGAAGCGAGGAGCTGTTCATATATTCCCTGCTCTATTGCAAAATATGTCTCCCAGAATTTTCTAAGAGTACCCTGATCGGCACTTTGATCATATGCGCGATTACGCCATTTTCCGAGAAGTGAATTTTTATCAACTTTTAACTCTTCATTAATATCTGCCATATTCAATCTCCTGACTGCTATGATTATTTTTTATAAAAAAAGTAGCGGCAAAACGCTAACTCCGATGGATTATACCATATATTTGACTTAGTCACAATAAAATTTGCGGTAGTTGACTTATTTTTATTTAACATTCATAATATTCTTTATTCAAATAAAAAACATTCTTTAAAGGAAATAACATGAAAAAGAAACCATCATTAAAACAGGTCCTTGCTCTCACAGGAGTGGCGCTGCTTCTTGCTATGTACCTGCTAACATTTATATTCTCTCTTATGAATTTACCTTGGGCTCAGACCGCCTTTCGTGCCTCCATCGCGTGCACAATGATAATTCCTGTATTTCTTTACGGATTTCTTCTTGCCGCACGCGCTCTGCGTCCATCAAAATCTCCCGTGGTAGACAACATAGTATTTGATGTCGGTTCCGTATTAATGGACATTGACAGAAAAACTCACCTGAAAAATATGGAGTGCAGTCCCGAAGCTCTTGAAGCCATCAACTACGCTCTGGAAAACACCGAACTCTGGTCGGAGCTGGATAAAGGACTGGGCAGCTACGAAGAGATTGTCTCAAGAAATCTCACCCGGTTTCCTCAATACGAGAAGGAAATGCTCACATTCATAAATACACTTGCAGACTATATAAAGCCCTATCCATACACCGAGAGATGGCTGAGGGGTCTGAAAAACGCTGGATACAACATCTACATCTTATCCAACTGGCCGAAAGAAAACTACGAAGAGATGCTTAAGCGCAATCTATTCGGATTCATGAAATATACCGACGGTGCCGTTTGGTCCTTCAACGTTCATATGAAAAAGCCCGATGCTGAAATTTTTAACAGCCTGATATCCGAATACGGACTTATCCCCTCCAGGACAGTGTACATCGATGATATGGAAGAAAACGTAATTGCAGGTAAGAAAGCAGGTCTCCTGGGAATACAATTTAAAGATTTCGGCTCAACTGTCGCAAGGCTTAAAGAGCTGGGAGTAAAAAGCAGATAATGCCGGGTACATCAGTACTCCGGCATTCCTGCTGAATATTTATATTCATCCACCAGCTTTTTCAATATCTCCTTCGGAGTATCACTCTCCCCGGGAACCTCATAAGCGATCTCACTATTAATAGTTCTGTCGATCTCTTCGGCAAGATCTATTCCTACATGCATTTTTCTCAGAAGAGCTTCATACCTGCTTCTCGGCATAGAAATTGCGGCGGCCGTCATATAATTCTTGAGGCCCTCCCGGGTATGATAAACATCATAGGCTTTCTTAAAATATTCCACAGACATATCATACATAAGAAGTTTCATATATATCACTGCAATATTGTGATACAGTGCCGACACTACAGGGATCTTATCGGTATCGGAGCTCTCGGAAAATCCCGATGCCGCTTTCCTGTATGCATTCATTGCTCCCGTATATTTACCCAGTTCTACCAGAACATCCCCCTTTGCTTTGAGTCTTTCCGCCTCAGACTTTCCCGCAAATTTCAAAAGTGCATTTCTGAACCCTTCGGCTTCCTTCAGCCTCAGATACCCGGATTCCGATATAACCCGGCAAATAAAATTTGAAAAATATCCTTTTTCCGGCAGGCTTCGCAAACTTCCCGCAAGCCTGACCATACCGGCATCCTTTTCTATCCATTCCAAAAGGCTGTCATTTATCACTTCACCATCGCACAGTTCGGGATAATTGAACATGAAATATGCCAGCTCGTCTATAGAATACAGCATCATACCGATAGAATCCACAAGGTAGGGAATTTCAACCTTCTTCTCCACACATAATCTGACATTCTCCCCCTCCGGATATTCATTGTCAAAAGAAAGCTCCAATGGCTCCGAAAGATCGACGGTGAAATGCCAATGCTTTCCCGTGGGCTGTACTATCCCGCCAAATCCAAGGTCACAGGCTTCTATTTCAAAGGTTTCGGTATCTCTGAAAAAGGCCCTTAGCTTTATCTTTGTGGTTCCGGGCATCCTCCCCTCTATTCCGTCCAGTCGGAAACTGATATTTTTCCTGTTTCCTCCTCCCTGTTCGGAAACAGAGATTGAAATACACGGCTCCTCGTCCCTGAGAAGAAGAATTATCTCATCGTCTGCATCAAAGAAATTTTCACCCGCCTTTGAAAACGGATAATATGTCTGACGTTCCTTTATGGTCAGATTCATACCGATATTGTAAAGAACAGAGTTTTTTCCGGTATACACATTATTCTTAAGCCGGTTTGTTTCTGTTTTATCAAAAGCGGCATAACAGGCGCCTTTTGCGAAAATATTATCGCCGGCAAAAACTCTTCGTTCGTTCATGCACATAAGTCTTACGGCTTTTTCTGCACGCGCATTGTCGAAATTTCTCTGTATAATGTAAATATGTCCGAGATCATTTTTTTCGAGAATATTCTCAGTAAACCTATAGAATTTTTCACTGTAATCAGGCTCATCATATCCTATAGAAAGATACTCCCCTATTGATTCCCCGGCTGATGCCGGCAGCTTCCTGAAATTCATCTGAAGCTTTTTGAATTCTATTTCGGAATCGTCTATTCTGAACATTCCGACGTCCTTTCGGGTAACATCGCAGCCGTGATACATAGAGAAGTAGAAAAAGCTCTGCATAT
>JBMNQZ010000013.1:0-41704 GCA_050944395.1 Lachnospiraceae bacterium | reverse complement strand
CCTATCTGAGGTAAATGATACGGTTCGAATGTGTTCAATTTGTGTTTATTGAGTGAAGAAAGAGAAAACAAAAATTAATGAAAAATAAAGTACGCTTTGTTTCATTTAATCTGAAAGCTAATTTCTTCTTGTGTTTATTTATTACCGGTGATAAAATATTTCTAATAATTAAATATGAAGTTTGTCTTCGGGGCAGGGTGAAATTCCCGACCGGCGGTGATTGCAGAAGCATAAGTCCGCGAGCGTTAGCTGATTTGGTTAGAATCCAAAACCGACAGTAAAGTCTGGATGAGAGAAGATGTGCATTTTTATTTTGCATGAAAACACCCTTGGGACAACGAAAAAGGGGTGTTTATTTTTTTGTATTTTTGAACACCCCGAAAGAAAAGGAAGGAAGATTTCATGGAAACAAAAACTAATTCAACAACTGCATCAAAGAAAAAAATGTCCGTGAGAAATATTGCCGTTACGGCTATGCTCTCAGCAATTGCATTTATACTTATGTATCTTGAGATTGCTATTCCGATCATGCCGTCATTTATCAAGTTCGACTTCTCGGATCTTCCGGCGCTTCTCGGAAGCTTTGCGCTGGGACCTCTTTACGGCGCGATTATTTGTTTTATCAAGAATGTCCTGCATCTTGCGGTTTCACAGAGCATGTTTGTCGGAGAGCTTTCAAATTTCATCCTTGCAGTTCTCTTTGTAGTTCCTGCCGGGCTGATCTATAAAAAGAAGAAAACAAAGAAGAGAGCCCTCATCGGAGGACTTGTGGGAATGGTGGTCATGGGAGTGTTGAGCCTTGTGACAAATTACTTCGTCGTATATCCGGTATATTACAATTTTATGCCGAAGGAAACGATCATCGCGGCGTATGATGCAATCTCGTTTGCGATCGCAAAGGTTCACATGACAAGTATCGGACAGTGTCTTCTTATCTTCAATGTGCCGTTCACTATGTTGAAGACGCTTATCTCAGTTGTCATCTCAATGATAATATATAAGCCGCTGTCACCTATACTCAGAGGAAAGCATAACCGGTAATAATATGAGTTTTGTAAAAAAGGTGCCTGGCACCTTTTTTTCATGGCATCATCCAGCCCCCGTCAAGAGTGGCGATCTGCCCCGTCATAAACGGGAATTCGCACGCCATGAGGTAAACCGCCTCGCCTATTTCCCACGGTGTGCCGATGCGGCCCAGGGGCGTTTCGGATACAATGCATTCAACGTCTTCCTTGGAAAAACGCCCGTTCATAGGCGTGTCGATATACCCGCAGGAAACAGCGTTCACCCTTATTCCGCTGGGGCCGAGTTCTTTTGCAAGCGCCTTTGTAAAGGCGTTGAGGCCTCCTTTTGAGGCGGAATATGCCGTTTCCATGGCCGCTCCACACTCACCCCAGACAGATGAGATGTTGATTATTGAAGCGTTTTTGTTTTTAAGCATTACCGGGATCACGTTTTTTGAAAATAGAAAAGGCGCGGTGAGATTGACATCTATTATCCGCCTCCACTCTTCGACGGAGATATCCTGAGTAAGTGAATAGATGTCGGTTCCCGCATTGTTTATCAGCACATCTATATCTCCGAATCTCCGGACCGTCTCCCCGACAAGCGACTCGACATAGGATTCGGATGCAACATCTCCGATACTCTCAAAAACTACCGTATTTTTGTATTTGCGGAGCCTGTCTGCGACCGCTTTAAGCTCCTTTTCGGAACGGCTGCAGTTGATCACAATATTCCAGCCGCCTCTTTTTGCAAATGCTTCCGCACAGGCGGCTCCGATTCCTCTGGAAGCTCCCGATATCAGTACTGTCTTCATATAATACCTGCCAAAATGACTGCGCCGCCTAAAGCTTTTTGGACCTTGGGAGGCAAAAAAGAATGGTTTTATCCTGTCTTGAAAATCATCTGAATTATACAATGCTTGCTGAATCAAATCAATAGGTGTAGAATATACTATCTATACGCTTTTTTATGCTTATTTTCAGGAGGAACGCGCATTATTAATGCCGTTGATAAGTATGGGAAAAAAACTATTATTCGTTTACAATCCAAAGGCGGGAACCGGATCAATCGCCGGGCATCTTTCTGAGATTATAGAATTATTTTCCAAAGAAGGATATCGAGTTGAGGTTTTTCCTACCGCCTGTCGCGACGATGCGAAAAAAAGAATCATGAAATGTGAAGAGGATTTCGATCTCATTGTGATTTCGGGTGGAGACGGAACACTAAATGAAGCTGTCACGGGATGTCTCGAATCGGGGAAA
The DNA here is from genome assembly GCA_050944395.1 of Lachnospiraceae bacterium. Lineage (GTDB taxonomy): Bacteria > Bacillota > Clostridia > Lachnospirales > Lachnospiraceae > Chordicoccus. Next base: position 39,437 of record JBMNQZ010000013.1, on the reverse strand, counting down.
AATATTCCTATCGGATATATACCGGCAGGCTCAACCAATGATTTTGCCTCGTCCCTGAACATTCCCAAACAGCCGTTAGCTGCGGCCAAAGAAATAGTGTCGGGAGAACAGGTAGATCTTGACGTTGGATTGTTTAATGACAGGCATTTCGTGTATGTTGCGGCCTTTGGAATTTTTACATCTGTGGCCTATGCCACGGATCAGGTCCTGAAAAATACATTCGGACATATGGCCTATCTTATTAAAGGGCTGAAGGAACTGAATGAGATAAGGGCTTATAATGTCAGCTTTGATATAGATGGAAACACCCGCAGCGGAAGGTACATATACGGAATGGTCACCAATTCAAAATCTGTCGGGGGAATAAAGAACATTACGGGAGAAAATGTTGAATTATCCGACGGGCTGTTTGAGGTGACTCTTATCAAGGAACCGGACTCCCTTATACGGATTCCGGAAATAATAGCCGCTCTTATTGCGAAAAACATTGAGAGTGAATATATAGAAAAGTACAGTGTTTCCGAAATTAATTTCGAAACTGAAGAGGCGCTTCAATGGACGATCGACGGTGAGTTTGGAGGAGAATGCACCGAGGTCAGAATAGTGAATCTTCACAATATGCTCAAAATGATGCTGTAAATTATTGAAATAGAAAATAAATCAGGAAAAGGATAATAAAACCGGGTGAAAAAATGAAAAACAATTTGATCGATGCCCCAGGCGAGGATATTACAAGGATATTCGGTACGGAGGTTTTCAACGATGCTGCAATGCAGGAGAGACTTCCGGAGAAGGTTTATCACGCATTGCAGAAAACGATAGAGGAAGGGAGAAACCTCACGATCGAGACTGCTGACGCCATAGCCGAAGAGATGAGAAAATGGGCGGTAGAGCGGGGTGCGACCCATTATACGCACTGGTTTCAGCCACTTACCGGCAATACCGCCGAAAAACACGATTCATTCATTACCAAACCGACCCCGGATGGCAGGGCAATCCTGTCTCTTTCGGGAAAGGAGCTTATTAAAGGTGAGTCGGATGCGTCGTCATTCCCGTCAGGAGGTCTCAGGGCTACTTTTGAGGCGAGAGGCTATACCATCTGGGACTGCACTTCCCCTGCATTTATTAGACATGACGAGGGCGGAGCGACTTTATGTATTCCAACCGCTTTCTGCTCATATACAGGCGAGGCACTCGATCAGAAGACGCCGCTTCTCAGGTCAATGGAGGCAATTAACGAGCAGTCTTTGAGACTTCTTGCCCTTTTCGGGAAATCCTCCTCTAAAAAGGTTACAGTAAATGTCGGCGTTGAACAGGAGTACTTTATCATCGACAGGGAGAAGTATCTTAAAAGAAAGGATCTTATATTTACCGGAAGAACCCTTTTCGGAGCTGCTCCGCCAAAGGGCCAGGAGCTGGACGATCACTATTTCGGAACGATAAGACCGAAGATCGCCTCCTTCATGCATGATGTAAATATAGAACTCTGGAAACTGGGAGTTCCCGCAAAAACTGAACATAATGAAGTTGCACCCGCTCAGCATGAGCTGGCGATCATCTATGAGGAGGCGAATATTGCCGCAGACCACAATCAGGTGGTAATGCAGGTGCTGAAAAGAGTGGCGACAAGGCACGGTCTGAGATGTCTCCTTCACGAAAAGCCGTTTGACGGAGTAAACGGCAGCGGTAAACATAATAACTGGTCCCTCAGCACGGATGACGGACTGATCCTTACCGATCCGGGGAAAAATCCTCATGAGAACCTGCTGTTTTTGCTGGTATTTGCATGTGTGATAAGGGCTGTCGATCTTCACGCAGATCTCCTCAAGGAATCAGCTGTCAGTGTCGGCAATGAGAGAAGGCTCGGAGGAAATGAAGCACCTCCGCACATTATATCTATTTTTATCGGGGAACAGCTTCAGGATGTTATCAGCCAGTTCATGAGAAAAGGAGATGCGAAGAGCTCTATTAACGGCGAGGTCTTCCACACCGGAGTTTCATCTATAAGTGATTTCAAGAAGGATGCAACAGACAGAAACCGAACTTCTCCTTTTGCTTTTACCGGAAATAAATTTGAGTTCAGAATGGTAGGATCAAAGGGACCGGTGGCTGCGCCTAATACCGTGATAAACACTATTGTCGCCGAATCGTTCTGTGACGCGTGTGACCGCCTTGAGGGATCCGAAGATTTCGAGAGGGATTGCAGAGAGCTTATCAGAGAATATCTCATTAAGCATAAACGCATTATTTTTGACGGAAACGGATATTCACGGGAGTGGGAGGAGGAGGCTCTGAAAAGAGGCCTTGACTCATCGTCATCATTTGTTGACACAGTTCCTTCTCTTGCGTCGGAAAAATCCAGAAGTCTTTTTGAGAAGTTTAATGTATTTACCGGGACAGAGCTGGAATCGAGAGTCGAGGTAAAATACGAGACTTATTCTAAGGACATTAATATAGAAGCAAAGACTATGATCCATATGGCGGGAAAAGAACTTATCCCGGCGATGATAAGCTATGCAAAGGATCTGTCGGATACGGTTGCCGTGATGAAGAATATAGGCGTTTCAAAGTGCACGGATCCTGTAAGCCGTATTCTCAATGATCTTTCGGAGTGTATCGATAAGGCTTACCTCGCTTTGAAGGAGCTTGAGAAGGCCGTGGACATTGCCTCGGAGCTTCCGGAGGGAAGAGAAAAAGCTGAGTATTACAGGGACAAGGTGATACCGGCGATGGAAGAACTGAGGAAACCGGTAGATGCCGCGGAACTTATCGTGGATAAAAAATCATGGCCGATTCCGACATACGACGATCTTATGTTTGAAATTTAAGAAAAAATTTGTTAAATGTGTTGATTTTTTGGCAATATTTTTGTATGATTCCCTTAATTTAGACAAAAAGTGTCTGAATATCGTCTCGAAGATTGTACAGGATTGATAATATGATGCGTAGGAGGGGTTATGATTTCCAATTTGATACTTCAGGAAACTATTGACGGGGTAAAGGCTTCCACCGGAATTGATTTTAGTATATTGGAACTGGACGGCAAGACTATTGCGTCTACAGCTGCGGATATGCCGGTTGATAAGGCAGATGTTCACGAGTTTATCCAGGCCGGTGAAGTGTCAAGAGTTAATCAGAACAGCATGTATGTCAAGGTTTACGATGAAGACCAGCTCCTTTATGTCGTTGTGGTATATGCCACAAACGATATTGCAAGGACGGTGTGTCCTATAATCGCTTTCCAGATCAGACAGCTCCATGTGGCATATAAGGAGCATTACGATAAGGATAATTTTATCAAGAATCTTCTCCTGGACAATCTGCTTGTCATCGACATTTACAGCAGGGCAAAGAAGCTTCATATTTCTACAAATGTGAAGAGGGTTGTTTTTATCGTTGAGTCGGAAAACAGCAAGGACAGTCTTCCGAGCGAGGAGATCAGACAGTATTTTGCAGCATCAAAGACTGATTTTATCACCGAGGTTGATGAAAACAGTATTATCATTATAAAGGAACTTTCAGAGTCGGATGGTAATAAAGAACTTGACAAGCTGGCAAAAACGATTCTTTCGATCGCAAAACACGGGGATAATAAGGCTCTTAAGATCGCTTACGGCAATATTGTTGGAGAGATCAAGGAGGTATCCCGTTCCTACAAGGAGGCCAAGATGGCTCTCGATATCGGAAAGATTTTCTTCACCGACGAGGATGTGGTCGCTTACAGCCAGCTGGGTATAGGGCGTCTTATTTACCAGCTCCCGCTTCCGCTCTGCAAGATGTTCATCAAGGAGATATTTGATAAGAAGAGCTTTGATGACTTTGATGAACTGACAATAACAACTATAAACAGATTTTTCGAAAATAATCTGAATGTTTCCGAGACATCGAGACAGCTTTATATTCACAGAAATACTCTCGTGTATCGTCTCGATAAGCTTCAGAAGAGCACCGGGCTGGATCTCAGGGTATTTGACGATGCCATTACCTTCAAGATCGCCCTTATGGTAGTTCGTTATATGAAGTATATGGAATCACTGGATTATTGATGAAAAACAATTCAGGAGGATTTTATGATTGATCTTGATTGCGTAACCAAGTCATACACAAAAGGCCAGCCTGCAGTCAATTCTGTTTCGTTCCATATAGACGAGGGAGAATTTGTCTTCATAGTCGGCGACAGTGGCTCGGGAAAATCAACGCTTATCAGCATGCTCCTCAAGGAGCTTGAACCGACAAGCGGCACAATTACAGTCAATGAACATGTATTAAATACCATGAAAAGAAGGAACATTCCGCGTTACAGACGTGATGTCGGAGTTGTTTTCCAGGATTTCCGTCTTCTCAACGACAGAAACGTATATGAAAACGTTGCATTTGCCCAGAGAGCGGTCGGATATTCAAACAGGACAGTAAAAAAGAGGGTACCTCAGGTTCTCAAGCTGGTAGGTCTGGCTGAGAAATACAAATCAAAACCGCAGCAGCTGTCAGGCGGAGAGCAGCAGAGAGTTGCGGTTGCAAGGGCGATAGTGAATCACCCGAAAATATTGCTTGCAGATGAGCCCACCGGAAATCTCGATCCGGCAAACTCGCTTGATATCATGAAGCTTCTGGAGGAGATTAACAAGCGCGGAACGACCGTTGTGGTCGTTACACACAACAGCGAGCTTGTAAATATGTTTAAAAAGCGTGTTATCACGATGAAGCGCGGTATCATAGCGCATGATCAGGAGGTAGGTGAGTACATTGAGTATTAGTGGATTTTTCTATACAATAAAGCAGGGCTTTAAGAACATATTCAGAAACTCAATGTTCTCGCTGGCATCTATTGCCACAATGATCGCCTGCATCCTGCTTTTCGGAGCTTTCTTTTCGGTTATCTTCAATGTTAACTCTCTGGTGAGGACTATCGAGGAGGAAGTGGGAATTACCGTACTTTTCGATGAGGGAATTTCCCAGGAGGAGATCGACGCCATCGGTGAGAAGATAGGCGCCAGGGATGAAGTGAAGTCCATCGAGTACACCTCTCCGGAGGAGGCTTGGGAAACCTTCAAGGAGGATTACTTCGCTGAAAATCCCGAGTATGCGGACAGCTTCGCCAACGACAATCCGCTGGCAAATTCCGCAAGCTACACTGTTCAGACGAAGAAGATAGAGGATCAGAGCAAGCTTGTTGCGTATATTGAGACACTTGACGGAGTGAGAGAGGTAAATCAGTCCGCAGAAGCGGCAAAGACGCTTATCAGTTTCAATCGCCTGTTTACTTACGTGTCAATTGCTATTATAGTAATTCTACTGGTTATTTCCGTATTCCTGATCTCAAATACAGTCAGTATGGGTATTTCCGTAAGGTCTGAGGAGATCGGAATCATGAAGCTTATCGGTGCGACGGATGCTTTTGTAAGAGCGCCGTTTATCGTGGAAGGAATACTGCTCGGAATCATCGGTGCGGCAATTCCTCTTGCTATACTGTATTTCTCATATGACTGGCTCATTAATCAGCTTCTTGTAAAATTCGGAATACTGTCTTCTATGGCCAGTTCAATTCTTACGGTTAATCAGGTGTTCAAGTATCTGCTTCCGACGGGACTTATCCTCGGTATCGGAATAGGTCTTGTGGGATCTGTTATTACGGTAAGAAAGCATTTGAAAGTGTGATTTTTTAATGGAAGAAAAGTTAACCGAAAAAAGAAAAGAAAAAAAATTTATTCAGGGCTTCGTTTGTGGAGCCCTGATTTTTTGTATACTGACGGCAGTGGTGTGCTTCGCGGTCTACAAAGTAGCGGAGGCCAAAAGTAAAGAATCGGTCATCACCGGACTTATCGAAAGATATTTCATGGATCCGGTATCCGAGGAGCAGCTGGAGGACGGAAAATATTACGGAATGATAGCGGCTCTGGGCGATGAGTATTCCAAATATATCTCAACTGATGAATATGAAGAGTTTCTTGAGGGAGCCAACAGTACCTTCAAGGGAATAGGCGTTGTTCTTGTAAAGGATGAGGAAAATGATTCCATTCTCGTATACGATGTCTATGAAGACAGTCCTGCAAATGATGCAGGAATAGAATCCGGTGATGAGATTTTGTCGGTAAACGGTGAAAGTGTCTCCGGAAAAGCTCTTGAAGAAGTGACGGAGATGATAAAATCAGACGAGAATCTTGTCAGGCTGACTGTAAAGAGATTTTCTGACAAGGAGACGGTTGAAGTTGAGATGGTCCCGAGGGAGATCGATCATGTGACGGTCGCCGGATTTTTGAACGCTGACAGGACAGGCTACATCCGCATCTCAAAATTCGGAGAGGATACGGCGAATCAGTTTGAGAAGATATATAATGAGCTTAAGGAACAGAATGTGAAAAAGCTCATAATTGACCTCAGAGGAAATGTCGGAGGGCTTTTTCAGAGCGCAGTTGACTGCCTGAATGTTTTCATGCCAAAGGGGCTATTGGTCTACACTGAGGATAAACAGGGAAACAGAAGGGAGTTTTATTCGGAGTGCGAAGATCCTATAAGCATTCCTCTGGCAGTTCTGGTGGATTCATCCACAGCCAGCGCTTCCGAGATATTCTGCGGAGCGGTCCGGGATACCGGCGTCGGGATCCTTGTGGGAGAGAAGACCTTCGGAAAGGGAATCGTACAGAACACCTATGTTCTGGAGGACGGTTCAGCCGTTAAGCTTACGGTCAAGAAATATTTCACTCCGGACGGGATCAATTTCCACGGAGAGGGGATTGAGCCGGATGTGGAGGCACCCCTTGAAAAGGGTAAAAAGATTACGGCAGATGAAAATGACGATACATTTATGGCAGCAGTGAATGAACTCGGAAAGGAAGGATAATGGATTTTAAGCTCCATTCGGAATACAGCCCTACGGGAGACCAGCCTCGTGCGATAGAGGAACTTGTAGATGGATTTAAAGAGGGAAACCAGTGTCAGACGCTTTTGGGAGTTACGGGTTCCGGAAAGACGTTCACCATGGCAAACATTATAGAAAGGCTCAATGTTCCGACTCTGGTAATTGCCCATAATAAGACGCTTGCCGCTCAGCTTTACAGTGAATTCAAGGAATTCTTCCCTGAGAATGCGGTGGAGTATTTTGTGTCCTACTATGACTATTATCAGCCGGAGGCTTATGTCCCTTCTTCTGATACATATATTGCAAAGGATTCCTCTGTAAATGAGGAGATCGACAAGCTAAGGCTGTCGGCATTGTCGTCCCTCAGCGAAAGGAAGGATGTCATTATCGTCGCTTCGGTGTCCTGTATTTACGGAATTGGAGCCCCTGATGATTTTCAAAACATGATGGTATCCGTGCGTCCGGGAATGGGCATAGAGAGGGATGACCTTCTGAGGGCACTTATCGATATGCAGTATGAGCGTTCGGAGATAGATTTTAAAAGAGGTTCTTTCCGTGTGAAGGGAGATACTGTGGAGGTGATTCCGGCGGATGAGGATGATTACGCTGTGAGGATAGAATTTTTCGGAGATGAGATCGACCGAGTTACAAAGGTGGACATCCTTACGGGAGAAATACTGGCGGAACTTTCATATTGTGCACTGTATCCGGCATCTTTTTATGTTGTGCCGCAGGACAGGATAAATGCCGCATGTGACGCCATTGAAAAGGAGAAGGACGAGCAGGTTAAATTCTTTAGTGACAACAACAAATATCTTGAAGCCCAGAGGATAGAGGAGCGGACGAATTTTGACATTGAAATGCTCAAAGAAACCGGATTTTGCTCGGGAATAGAAAATTATTCCAGACATATGACCGGGCGTGAAGAGGGCGAGCCTCCGTATTCTCTGATCGATTATTTCAACGATGAATTTCTGATAATAGTTGATGAATCACATAAAACCATTCCCCAGATAGGGGCAATGTATCACGGAGACCGCTCAAGGAAAGAGACTTTGGTAAAATACGGCTTCAGGCTTCCGTCGGCTCTTGACAACAGGCCACTTTCGTTTCATGAATTTGAGGAGCGCATTGATAGGATCCTGTTTGTGTCCGCAACTCCCGGGGAGTACGAAGCACAGCACGAGATGAAAAGAGCCCAGCAGGTGATAAGGCCCACGGGACTTCTCGATCCCGAGGTTGAAGTGCGTCCGGTAAAAGGGCAGATCGATGATCTGGTCTCTGAGGTGAAAAAGGAGACCGGAAAGCATAACAAGGTGTTGATCACGACCCTGACAAAAAGGATGGCGGAGAATCTTACCGAATATATGAGCGATCTGGGTATCAGGGTCAGATATCTCCATTCGGATATCGATGCGCTGGAGAGGACGAAGATAATCAGGGATATGAGACTTGATGTCTTTGACGTCCTTGTGGGAATCAATCTTCTAAGGGAGGGTCTCGACATTCCGGAGATCACTCTGGTGGCAATCCTTGACGCCGACAAAGAAGGGTTTTTAAGATCAGAGACTTCGCTTATTCAGACCATAGGCAGAGCATCAAGGAATTCCGAGGGTCATGTCATAATGTATGCCGATACGGTGACGGATTCCATGGCAGGAGCTATGGAGGAGACGGAGAGGAGAAGAGCTATCCAGGAGCAGTATAATAAAGAGCACGGAATCACTCCGACCACTATTAAAAAGAGTGTGCGGGACCTGATCTCTATTTCAAAGGAGGTTGCAAAGACGGAGGCTGTTCTTGAAAAGGATCCTGAATCCATGAGCAAAAAGGAGCTTGAAATTCTTATTGCAAAGATCGAGAAAAAAATGCGCATGGCAGCGGCGGAGCTTGACTTTGAGAGTGCGGCTATGCTGAGAGATCAGATGAAGGAGCTTAAGATTACTTTTGAAAAACAATCGTTTGAGTGGTAGTCTCTTTATGGCAATGGATAGTATTCCCGAAGGGAAACTGTACCGAACTATTTTTCATTCGGAATGGTTTTGATCGCGTCACCCGGAAAAAGGAAGAGGTGGTACGATGAAAACAGGTTTTATAGGAGCCGGCAAGGTCGGCTTCAGTCTCGGAAAGTTATTTGCCGAAAACGGAATTCAGGTGACCGGGTATTTCAGCCGGCAGGCAGAATCGGCGTCGGAGGCAGCAGCTTTTACTAACTCGCAGTTTTATGATGATGTTTCAGTTCTGATTAAAGAAAGCGACGCGATATTCATTACCGTACCGGACGGAACAATAAGAGAAGTATACGATCAGATCAGACAATATGATCTGAGGGATAAACATATATGTCATTGCAGCGGCGCCATGACGGTTTCGGAAGCATTTCCGGACGTTGAGGAGCTGGGTGCAAACGGGTATTCGATACATCCGCTATTTCCTGTCAGCAGCAAATATGAAGCTTACAGAAAATTGCCGGATGCTTTTTTTTGCCTTGAAGGAAAAGGCCCGGGCCTGGAATTTTGGAAAAGAACCCTGGAGGATATCGGATGCAGAACTCTTGTGATACCTCCCTGTCGGAAAATGCTGTACCATGCAGCATGTGTTTTTGCCAGCAATCTGGTGTGCGGGCTCATTGAACAGAGTACAGAGCTTCTGGGACAATGCGGACTTTCCCGTGAAGATTCCCTGGCGGCTCTTCAGCCTCTTGCGATGAGCAATATCATTCGGGTGTTTGAATCAGGACCCGTTCAGGCGCTGACCGGCCCGGTTGAAAGGGGAGATGTTATAACCGTCAAAAAACATCTCGAAAGCTTTGAAAGCGATGATGTGAAGGGGATCTACAGTGCTCTTTCGAATAAGCTGGTGGATATAGCAAAGGAAAAACACCCTGGAGCGGATTATCGGGAGATGCGAAAAATTTTGAAGGATGCGGAGGATTTTTAAATGAAAAACACGGTACTTACTCTTGCCAAGATGAAGGAAAAAGGAGAAAAGATATCCCAGCTGACATGCTATGATTATTCAACCGCCCGGATAATGGATGAGTCGGGAGTCAATATGATTCTTGTGGGTGACAGTCTGGGAATGACAATGCAGGGCTATAAGGACACTCTTCCGGTAACGGTGGATGAGATGATTATTTATGGCAGAAGTGTTCAGAGAGCCTGCAGCAATGCTTTTGTTACTATAGATATGCCTTTTATGAGCTATCAGATTTCACCGGAACAGGCTCTTTTAAATGCGGGAAGAATAATGAAGGAGACCGGTGCCGGAAGCGTCAAGCTGGAGGGCGGAAAAGATGTATGTCCGCAGATAAAAGCAATCACCTCTGCCGGTATTCCGGTAGTTGCTCATGTGGGGATGACTCCCCAGTCGGTAAATGCGATGGGAGGCTTTAAGGTGCAGGGAAAGGGGGAGAGCAATGCCAGAAGAGTTCTGGAGGATGCGCTGGCTGTTCAGGAGGCCGGAGCGTTTGCTGTTACTTTGGAATGTGTTCCGCCTAAACTTGCTGAACTTATCACAAGAAAGCTGGACATTATTACTATAGGTATAGGAGCGGGGAACGGATGCGACGCCCAGGTTCTCGTATGGCAGGATATGCTGGGAATTAATCCCGCTATTCCGAAATTTGTAAAACAGTTCGCGGATATCGGTGAACAGATGAAAAAAGCTTTTGTGGAATTTGATAAAGAAGTTAAGTCGGGTGACTTTCCAACAGATGTGAATATGTTTATCAAAAGTGACTGTTCGGATGAATTTTTGACACAGCTTGATAAGGAATATTAATGGGGGATTTTATAATGATTGTAGCTGAGACGATTGCCGATGTGAGAGCGCAGGTTTCTGCCTGGAAAAAAGAAGGATACACTGTCGGACTGGTTCCGACAATGGGATATTTGCATGAGGGACACGCGAGTCTGGTTGATAAGGCGGCTGAATGCTGTGACAGGGTTGTAGCTTCGGTATTTGTAAATCCGACACAGTTTGCGCCGGGGGAAGATCTGGAGTCTTACCCCAGAGATTTCGAACATGACTGCGGTATCCTTGAGGAGCACGGCTGTGATATGGTATTTCATCCCGAAGTTGAAGAAATGTATTATGATGATGCGGCAACTTATGTAGAAATACAATCCGAAATGCCGAAACAGCTGTGCGGAAAGACAAGACCTATTCATTTCAGAGGAGTGTGCACAGTTGTTGCAAAGCTGTTTAACATTGTGCTTCCAGACAAGGCTTTTTTCGGACAGAAGGATGCACAGCAGCTGGCTGTAATCAGGAGAATGGTCAGGGATATGTCTTACGGCATCGAGATAGTGGGATGTCCTATCGTCCGTGAGGCGGACGGACTTGCCAAATCTTCGAGAAATACTTATCTTAGCGAGGAAGAGAGAAAAGCCGCGCTTATTCTGTCAAAGAGTATTTTTCTCGGAAAGAAGATGGCGGATGACGGAATTACGGATACAAAAAAAATAGTGGATGCCATGACCGAGATGATAAAATCCGAATCTCTGGCAAGAATCGATTATGTATCTGCGGTTGATGGGGTGACTATGATGCCTGTTGGAAAAATAGAGGGGACAGTGCTTTTTGCAATGGCGGTATATATAGGAAAAACCCGTCTTATCGATAATTTTACAGCGGAGAGGTAATTATGCTTATTAATATACTGAAAGGAAAAATTCACAGAGCAAGGGTGAAAGAGGCAGAGCTTGATTACGTGGGTTCGATAACGATAGATGCCGATCTTCTTGAGGCTTCGGGAATCCGTGAATATGAAAAAGTCTGTATTGCGAATGTCGACAACGGGAAGCGTTTTGAGACTTACGTCATAGCAGGAGAGCCGGGCTCGGGTATGATATGCCTCAACGGGGCCGCTGCTCACTGCGCGCAGATAGGCGACAGAATAATCATCATGGCTTATGCTTTGATGACTCCGGAGGAGGCGGAGCAACACCATCCGCATGTTGTTTTTGTTAACGATGAAAACCGTGCGGTCAGAATATCTGCATATGAAAAACACGGAAAACTGGAGAATATGTGACAGCTTTTTTAAGACAATAGTGACGGCTGCTGTTGAAAGAATAAAGCATCTGCTACATATCGGATGCTTTACTTTTTTGAACATATGATCCTTTTTATATGAAAATTGCTCAAATTTCATTGTGTTATTTTTGACATTGACAATTATATACGGGGAGGGGTAAAATACCAGAGCGAGTTGTTAATGTAATATGAACATGGGATGAATACCATGCTCAAATCTTTAATGAGAAAGGGTAGTCATGGGAAATCAAAAAGAAGTTGTTCTTGAGATGAAGAACATTACAAAAGAATTTTCCGGAGTCCAGGCCCTTAAAGGAATTGATTTTGAACTGAGAAAGGGAGAGATACACGCACTGATGGGTGAAAACGGTGCGGGTAAATCCACGATGATCAAAATGCTTGCCGGTGTTCATATGCCGACAAGCGGCGAAATCTATATCGACGGAAAAAAAGTCGAGATTAAGGATGTTGCCACTTCCAAGAGCTTCGGTATCGCTACGATACATCAGGAGCTCAGCCTGGTGCCGCATATGACGGTTGCTGAGAATATTTATCTTGGCAGAATTCCTACCGGAAAATCGGGCCTTGTAAATGACAAGAAGCTTCACGAGGATGCTCTTGAAGTGTTGAAAGAGCTTGGTCTGGAGGAAATTATCGGAACGCATGCAGTGGCGGGTGAGCTTACCGTTGCTCAGCAGCAGATGGTTGAGATTGCAAGAGCAATATCGGCCAAATCAAGAATCCTTATCATGGATGAACCGACGGCTTCTCTGACGGAAAGAGAAATCGACCATATGCTTGAGTTTGTCATGGAACTCAGGGAAAAGGGCGTTTCTATAATTTACATTTCTCACAGAATGGAGGAAATTTTCAGAATTTCCGACAGAATCACCGTATTCAGAGACGGTGAATATATTTCCACAAAGGATACTTCGGATGTTACATATGATGATCTCGTAAAACTGATGGTAGGACGTGATCTTTCCGGAGCATATCCGGCTGTCAGCGTACCGGTTGGCGAAGAAATCTTAAGAGTTGAAAATCTTGTTGCCGGCCGTCAGGTACAGGATATCTCATTTACATTGAAAAAAGGTGAAGTCCTCGGGTTCTACGGACTTGTCGGCGCCGGAAGAACTGAAACAATGAGAGCGCTTTTCGGAATAGATCAGAAGGAAAGCGGGAAGGTATTTGTAGAGGGCAATGAAGTAGAAATCAAAAACATGTCGGATGCCATAGCGGCAGGTCTGGCACTGGCCCCCGAGAACAGAAAGGAGCAGGGACTTATCCTTCTCCAGGACATTAAATATAATGTTGTTCTTCCGATTCTGAAGCAGATCATTCACGGAATAAAGACCGATAAAAAGAAAGAGGATGCCATCGTAGAAGAATACATGAACAGAATGTCAGTTAAGGCAACCTCCTCGCGTCATATCACAAGGCAGCTTTCCGGAGGAAATCAGCAGAAGGTCGTACTGGCAAAATGGCTGGCTACACATCCTAAGATTCTTGTTCTGGATGAACCGACCAGAGGTATCGATATCGGTGCAAAGTTCCAGATTTATGAAATTATCACACAGCTTGTTGATGAAGGAATCGGCGTTATCTTTATTTCGTCGGAGCTCCCGGAAATGATTAATCTTTCCACAAGAATCCTCGTTATGAGAGAAGGAAAGATGATGGGTGAGATCGCCAACAAGGAAGATATGACAGAAGAAAATGTAATGAAATTAGCTACAGGGGGAATTTAATGATGGATAACGAAAAAAATGTTCAGAAACACAATCCTGTGCTGGCATACCTTGACAAGAACAAAGGTATTCTTGTTGCACTTGTCGCACTCCTTGTGATTTTCGGTGTGCTCACAAAGTTTGCGTTCTGGAAACCGGCAAACCTTCTCAATATCGTAAGAAACTCGGCGATGACCGGATTTATTGCATTTGGTGAAGTACTGATCATCATCACGGGCGGTATCGACCTTTCAGTAGGTGCTGTTGAGGCTGTTGCGAGCACTTATTGTGCCGGTCTCATTCTTAACGGAATGGGTGTTGTACCGGCTATGCTCATCGGTCTTCTTATGGCAATCGCTATGGGCGCATTCAACGGAGCCATGGTTGCTTTCACAAAGGTGCCTCCGTTCATCGTAACACTTGCTTCCATGAACATTGCCAGAGGTGTTGCGTACATGCTTTCAAACGGTACGCCCATCGCTATCACTGATGCCAATTTCGGTGCAATAGGAAACGGATATCTTTTCAATGTCATCCCTTATCCTATCATCTATATGGCAGTTGTAATGGTCATCATGGTTATCCTTGTAAATAAGACAAAATACGGACGCAACATTTTTGCAATCGGAGGAAATGTTGAGGCAGCCAGATTCTCAGGTATCAATGTAAAGAAGAATCTTTTTGTTACATACCTTATTGCAGGATGCCTTTACGGAATCGCAGGTCTTATCTATGCGGCAAGACTTTATTCCGGACAGCCGACACTTGGACAGGGTGCTGAGATGAGCGCTATCGCAGCTGCAGTAGTAGGCGGTGCCGCAATGTCAGGCGGTGTTGGACGTATCGGTTCAACCTTCATCGGTGCACTTATTATAGCTCTCCTTAACTGCGGTCTTGACTATATGAACATTCCGTTCTACTGGAAGACTATTGCCGAGGGTGCTATCGTTCTCGCAGCCGTACTTATCGACGTATCGTCAAAGGATTCAAACGGCAACAAAAAGACGAAAAAGAAAAAAGCAAAAGCAGAATAAGCTTTTCTAATATTAAGATTTTAGGCATTTACGCTTAAAATAGATATCAATTATTCTAGGAGGAAAAGAGTAACATGAAAAGAAAAGTAATGGCACTTGTTCTTTGTGTCGCTATGGCATCAACAATGCTTCTTTCAGGTTGCGGAAGCTCTGCTGAAAGCGCAGCACCGGCTGAAGAGTCAGCAGCACCGGCAGCTGAAGAAGAGGCTCCGGCAGCTGAAGAAGCACCGGCAGCTGAAGAAGAAGCACCGGCAGCTGAAGAAGAGGCTCCGGCAGCTGAAGAGGAAGCACCGGCTGAAGAAGCAGCATCAGAAGAGATTCCTTCAATTGACGGTTCACAGGGTCTTACATATCAGGCTACAGAACTTTCAGCAGGCTGCACATTTGGTATTTCTGTTCAGACACAGGCTAACCCGTTCTTCCTTAAGGAGATCACATCTCTCGAGGAAACACTTGCAACAGCAGAAGGTGCAACAGTACTTTCTCCGGATCCGGCTAACGATCTTACAACACAGGTTCAGCAGATCACTGATTTTGTTGTAAAGGGCGTTGACTGCATCCTTATCGATCCGCTTGATTCTCAGGGTATTCAGCCGGCACTTGAAGAAGCTGCACGTGCAGGTATCCCTGTAATCGCAGTTGACTCAGCTTGTGACGATTCTTCAAAGCTTCTTTCATTCATCGAGTCTAACAACAAGAACCTTGGTCGTCTTGCTGCAGAATCTCTCTGTGAAGCTATCGGCGGCGAAGGCAAGATCGCTGTTATCGACTGGAACACACTTGAGGCTGTACGTCTCAGAGTTCAGGGTCTCCAGGAGATCATTGAAGAGAAATATCCGAATGTTGAGATCGTTGCAGACGAAAACGCTTACGGCGTAGTTGAAGATGCTCAGACAATCCTTGAGACAATCATGAACGCAAATCCGGACCTTAAGGGTGTATTTGCTATCAATGACCCGACAGCTCAGGGTTGTATCGCTGCTATCGAAGCTGCAGGCAAGACAGGAGAGATCTTTGTATCTTCAGTAGACGGTTCACAGACAGGTATCGACTATATTAAGGACGGAAAGCTTCTTTGCTCACCGGTTCAGTTCCCGGGCGCTATGGCAAGTGAGGCTGTAAGAATGTTCGAACTTTACAAAGCAGGAAAGGTTGATGAGATTCCGGCACACGAGTATGTTGACGGATGTAACATCACAATTGACAACGTTGCTGATTTCGATGGTCAGACATATTAATCAGCTTCTGCTGTGAAAATTATTGGGGCTGCCCTTTGGGCGGCTCCTTTTTTTTAATAAAAAACACAAAATCTACATAAAACTTAATTGACAACGGTCGTATGAGGTTGTATATTAACAATAGATGTTAGCACTCGACTAATTTGAGTGCTAACCGCGAAATCCGACGACAGGGGTGAAGAAATTGCAGACACTGGATAACAGAAAACTTAAAATACTAAAGGTGATAATTTCTACATACCTTGAAACCGGAGAGCCGGTTGGATCGAGGACCATATCAAAGGTGGAAGGTCTCAACGTCAGTCCGGCGACCATCAGAAACGAGATGGCGGATCTCGAGGAGATGGGATACATATTTCAGCCGCATACTTCTTCGGGAAGGATACCTTCGGACAAGGGCTACAGACTGTACGTTGATATGCTCGTTCAGGAGAAGACCGAGCAGGTCGTAAATATGAACAGTATGATCATAGCAAAGACTAATCGAATGGAAGCTGTTTTGAAGCAGGTAGTTAAGATGCTTGCCGCAAATACAAATTATACCACGATGATCAGTTCGCCGTCCTACAGGAAAAATAAGATAAAATTTGTACAGCTTTCAAAGCTCAGCGGCGACAAGCTGCTTGCGGTCATAGTTATCGAGGGAAATATTGTAAAGAATCATATTATTGATCTGAGTGATGAGATAAGCGACGAGGATACATTGAAGCTTAACCTACTCATTAACACGAATCTCAACGGGCTCACCTTAAGCGATATTAACCTTGCACTCATCTCCAAAATGAAGGATGAGGCGGGGGCACACGGAAAGATCATTTCCGAGGTGCTGGATGCTATTGCGGATGCAATAAGGGCTGAGAACGACAATGACATGGAAATTTACACGAGCGGCGCAAATAATATTTTTAAGTATCCCGAGCTTGCAGACAGCGAGAGAGCGAGCAGGCTGATAACGGCTCTGGAGGAGAAGGACGATTTGGCTGATTTTATTAAGCATACCGAACACGCATCCGGAGATGACAGCGGAATTCAGGTGTATATAGGTGATGAATCCCCGGTGGAATCGATGCAGGACTGCTCGGTTGTCACCGCAACATATGATCTCGGAGACGGAATGGAGGGGACAGTCGGAATTATCGGCCCCAAACGAATGGATTACGAGAAGGTAATGAATAATCTGAAAATATTGAAGACGTCTCTCAGTGAGATGTTTAAAGATAAAAAAAGTACAGGAAAGGAAGAAGATTAAAATATGGCGGAGAACAATAAGGAAGCCATGGAGGACCGGGATAATATTTCCGCAGAGGAAGCCGTTGTCGATGAAAATACGGCATCCGGGGAGTCCGAGGCAACTGAAAATATAGATGATGCAACAGAAAATACCGCACAGGAAGCTTCGGATGCATCCTCAGAGCCTTCAGGTGAGGCGGATGAGGATAAGGGCACCGATGAGGCGGATGGTGCCGGTCAGGCGGATAACGCAGATCAGACAGAGGATCGGGATGCGGAGGATAAATCCGGCAAGAGCTCATTCAGGGACAGGAAAAACCGCAAATTCCAGAAGGAACTGGAGAAGAAGGATGAGGCGATAGCCGATCTCACAGACCGATACAAGAGGCTTATGGCTGAATTTGAGAATTTCCGCAAGAGAACAGATAAGGAAAAGGCATCACGCTACGATGACGGTGCAATGGGAATTCTTTCAAAGATGCTTTCCGTTGCCGACAATTTCGAAAGAGGTCTTGCACAGATCCCCGATGAGTCAAGGGATGATCCCTATGTCCAGGGAATGGATATGATCTACAAGCAGTTTATGAAGGTGCTTGAGGAATCGGGAGTGACTCCTATCGATGCATTGGGAAAAGAGTTCGATCCGAATTTCCACAATGCGGTGATGCACGTTGAGGATGAAGAAATGGGCGACAATGTGGTGGCTGAGGAGCTGCTGAAAGGATACATGTACAAAGATACTGTTCTCAGACACAGCATGGTAAAAGTCGCAAATTAATTATACAAGCAATCAATACTATATAGAATTTTAGAGGAGGAATTTATTATGAGTAAGATAATCGGTATCGATTTAGGAACAACAAACAGTTGTGTAGCGGTTATGGAAGGCGGACAGCCGGTAGTTATCCCGAACGCAGAAGGCGCCAGAACCACACCTTCGGTAGTAGCTTTTACAAAGAACGGTGAGAGAGTTGTGGGCGAGCTTGCAAAGAGACAGGCTGTTACAAACGTAGACAGAACGATCTCTTCTATCAAGAGACATATGGGAACAGATTACAAAAAAGAGATCGACGGAAAGAATTACACACCACAGGAGATCTCGGCAATGGTTCTTCAGAAGCTCAAAGCCGATGCGGAGGCTTATACAGGCGAGAAGATCACAGAGGCTGTTATTACGGTTCCGGCATATTTCAATGATGCCCAGAGACAGGCAACTAAGGATGCGGGCCGTATCGCAGGTCTTGATGTAAAGCGTATCATCAACGAGCCGACAGCGGCAGCTCTCGCATACGGACTTGATAATGAAAAAGACCAGAAGATCATGGTATACGACCTTGGCGGCGGTACATTCGATGTATCTATCATTGAGATCGGCGATGGCGTTCTTGAGGTTTTGGCTGTAAACGGTGATTCACTTCTCGGAGGTGACGATTTCGATAATGCAGTTGCAAACTATATGCTTGCGGATTTCAAACAGAAGGAAGGCGTTGATCTTTCAGGGGACAAGATGGCAATGCAGCGAATCAAAGAAGCTGCTGAGAAGGCTAAAAAAGAGCTCTCCACATCTACAACAACAAACATTAACCTTCCGTTCATCACAGCTACAAGCGAGGGACCGAAGCATTTTGATATGAACCTCACAAGAGCAAAATTTGACGAGATCACACACGAGCTTGTTGAGAGAACGGTTCCGCCGGTTCAGAAGGCTTTAGCCGATGCGGGTCTCAGCGCTTCAGACCTCGGAAAGGTACTTCTTGTCGGCGGTTCCACAAGAATTCCGGCAGTTCAGGAGAGAGTAAGACAGCTTACAAATTCAGAACCGAGCAAGAACCTCAACCCGGATGAGTGTGTTGCACTCGGAGCATCGATCCAGGGCGGTAAGCTTGCCGGAGACGCAGGTGCAGGCGACATCCTTCTTCTTGATGTTACACCGCTTTCACTTTCGATCGAGACACTCGGCGGAGTATCAACAAAGCTTATTGAGAGAAATACGACTATTCCGACAAAGAAGAGCCAGGTATTCTCCACCGCAGCCGATAACCAGACTGCTGTTGATATCAATGTCCTTCAGGGTGAGAGACAGTTTGCCCGCGACAACAAGTCCTTAGGACAGTTCAGACTTGACGGAATCCCGCCTGCAAGAAGAGGCGTTCCGCAGATCGAGGTTACATTTGATATCGATGCAAACGGTATCGTAAATGTATCGGCAAAGGATCTCGGTACAGGCAAGGAACAGCACATCACTATCACGGCAAGCTCAAATATGTCCGATGAGGAAATCGATAAGGCTGTAAAAGAGGCTCAGCAGTATGAGGCTGAGGACAAGAAGCGTAAGGAAGGTATTGACGCAAAGAATGACGCCGACTCCATCATTTTCCAGACAGAAAATGCTATGAAGGAAGCAGGAGACAAGCTTGATGCCGCTGACAAGGCTGCAGTTGAATCAGATCTTCAGGCACTCAGAGATACGCTCAAGGAAGTGGGCGACGGCGTTCCTACCGATGCTCAGCTTGATGCCATCAAAGCAGGAAAAGAAAAGCTTATGGAGAGTGCTCAGAAACTGTTCGCAAAGATGTATGAGCAGACACAGCAGGCAGGCGGACCTCAGCCGAACATGGGCGGAAATGCCGCCGGAAATGACGATGACGTTGTTGATGCTGATTTCAAAGAGGTTTAATTCCTGCAGGTACGGCAGAGGATTTTAAGAAAGAATATTTTAAAAATCAGATCACGCGCGCGAGGGTATTTTGCCCTTGCGCGTTTGGTTGCGAAAGGAGCAGTCACTTGACTGATAGCTATATATGGCACAAAAACGTGATTATTATGAGGTTCTGGGCGTAGACAAGAATGCGGACCAGAATGCGTTAAAAAGTGCATACAGGAAGCTCGCAAAAAAGTATCATCCGGATATGAATCCGGGAGATGAGGAGGCCGCTGAAAAATTTAAAGAGGCTTCGGAAGCGTACGGAATTCTTTCCGATCCGGAAAAAAGAGCCAAGTATGATCAGTTCGGACATGCGGCCTTCGACGGCACTTCGGGAGGCGGAGCAGGCGGTTTTGAAGGCTTTGGTTTCGATATGGGAGATATTTTCGGGGACTTTTTCGGAGATATCTTCGGCGGAGGAAGACGTTCCGGTGCTTCAAACGGACCTATGAGGGGAGCAAATCTCAGAACATCCGTAAATATCACCTTTGAGGAGGCGGTAAAAGGCTGCACGAAGGAGATAGCCCTCAATCTGAAAGAGGAGTGCCCGTCCTGCCACGGAAGCGGCGCAAAGGCCGGAACCAGTCCCGAAACATGTACAAGCTGCAGCGGAACCGGAAGAGTATTTACGACACAGCAGACCCTTTTCGGGGCGATGAGAAGCGAGCAGACCTGTCCGAAGTGCGGCGGATCCGGAAAGATCATAAAGGAGAAGTGTCCTGATTGTCACGGAACCGGCTATAATACAAAGCGAACCACTCTGGAGGTATCGATTCCGGCGGGAATTGATAACGGAATGAGTGTAAGGGTGAGGGATAAGGGAGAACCCGGACTTAACGGCGGACCGAGGGGAGACCTGATGGTCGAGGTAAGAGTCAGCAGACATCCTATTTTCCAGAGGGACGGAGATAATATTTTCTCCACAGTTCCGATTTCCTTCCCGACAGCGGCTTTGGGCGGCAAGATTATTATTAAGACTGTTGACGGAGACGTTGAATATGAAGTGAAGGCGGGAACCCAGACGGATACAAGAATAAGACTTAGAGGCAAAGGTGTTCCGTCTGTAAGGAACAGTAAGATCAGAGGCGATCATTATGTGACTCTGGTCGTTCAGGTTCCGACCAAGCTTTCCAGAGAAGCAAAGCATGCACTTAAAAAATATGATGAGATAGTAAAATCCTGACGGTGGTTCATAAATGAAGTGGTTTAAATATAAGATCAATACAACCAGAGAGGCTGAGGAGCCTGTTGTGGCAAAGCTTTATTCACTGGGAATTCAGGGAGTGGAGATCGAAGATAAAGCTCCGCTGTCCCTTGAAGAGACCGGACATATGTTCGGGGATGTCATTCCCGAGATGCCGGAGGATGACCATCTTGCGTCCATTCTTTTCTATGTAGAGGACGGCGAGGATCAGGCAGCCGTAATAGAAAATGTAAAAAACGGCCTGGAAGAGATCAGAAGCTTTGTCAATATAGGTGAGGGCAGCATAGAAACCTCTCAGACAGAGGATAAGGAATGGATCAATAACTGGAAGAAGTACTTTAAGAGCTTTAATATTGATGATATTTATATTATACCGACCTGGCTCGATCCGAAGGAGGAAGCTCCGAAGGAGGCCTCGATGATACTTAGAATAGATCCGGGCACTGCATTCGGGACCGGAAAGCACGATACGACCCAGCTTGCGGTCAGGTCACTTCGCAAATATATGAAGAACGGGGATCATGTTCTTGACGTGGGCACCGGAAGCGGAATTCTGGGAATTGTGTCACTGAAGGAGGGCGCAGCTTCGGTATGCGGAACAGATATTGATCCCATGGCATTTCCGGCACTGGAAAAGAATCTTGCGAACAACGGAGTTTCGGAGGAGGATTTCAAATATCTGTGCGCAAATGTGATCGATGACGAATCGGCTGTTGAGGAAGTGCTTGGTATTCATCGGGAGTATGATATTGTCGTTGCCAATATTATTGCGGAAATCCTTGCGGATCTCACACCGCAGATTCCACGCTTTATAAAGAGAGGCGGAATATTTATCACCTCGGGAATACTTGAATCAAAGGAAAATATTGTCACAGGGGCTATGGAGGCAAACGGCTTCAGGATCCTGGAAATAACAAAACAGGGCGAATGGAGCAGTATTGCCGGAGAAAAAATCTGATATCATATAAAAAGATTGTCCTTCGGATCGATTGTAAATTATTATTGATCCGAAGGATTTTTTTGTATAATTTTCTCAAAAAGCATGTAAAAAAATACAGTTTTATTGACCGATTTGATAATAAATGGTAAAATATGGTCTATAAGTTAGTAACTAAACAATTTTTGGATTGTTGGAGATATCTGTAATGAATAATCAAAATGAAATTTCTCGACAACTCAGCGATGGGTTGTTGTATTTATTTAATACCGGAAAATTGTATCATGCGTATGAGACTTTCGGGGCTCATATCACTGATGACGGAGTACAGTTCACCGTCTGGGCTCCGGATGTCAAGAGCGTCAGGGTTATCGGTGAATTCAATGACTGGGGATTCGGCGGAAGCGGAACTTTGGATGTATCCGAGGCCGACAGCTATCTTGAACCCTGGGGAAGCACGGGAGTTTTCACGGGCTTTATTCCGGGTATGAAGGACGGAGACTGCTATAAGTTCGAAATCGAGACCGCATCGGGACAGAAACTTGTAAAAGCGGATCCCTTTGCTTTCGGCTCGGAGCTGAGGCCTGCCACGGCATCCCGGGTGACCGATCTTTCATACGAGTGGAATGACGATGAATGGATGGAAAAAAGAGAGAAATGCGATCTTCTCAATCTTCCGATGAATATTTATGAGGTGCATCTGGGATCATGGAAACGTCATCCCAGAGAGGACGGTTTCTATTCTTACAGGGAGCTTGCCGACTCTCTCATCCCTTATGTCAAGGAGATGGGATATACACATATCGAGTGTCTTCCGCTTAGCGAGCACCCGCTGGACGCATCTTGGGGATATCAGGTGACCGGTTATTATGCCGCCACCGCCAGATACGGAAGACCTGTCGATCTTATGTATTTTATCGACAAATGTCACGAGGCCGGAATCGGAGTGATTCTCGACTGGGTTCCGGGACACTTCTGTCCGGATGCCCACGGACTGGCAAATTTTAACGGGACGCAGCTCTTCGAATCGGAAATTCACCCTGACTGGGGAACCTATAAATTTGATTTCGGAAGGAATCAGGTTCGAAGCTTCCTGCTCTCAAATGCGATGTTCTGGCTTAAGAAATTCCATATTGACGGTCTCAGGGTAGACGGAGTCAGCAGCATGCTCTACCTGAATTTCGGAGTAAGTGATCCGTCAAAACGAAAATTCAATAAATACGGTGATGAGGGCAATCTTGAGGCGATTTCATTCCTTCAGGAATTCAACCATATGGTCGGCACTTACTGTCCGGGCGTATTTACTGCTGCTGAGGAGAGCAGTGCATGGCCGCTGGTGACAAGACCGCCCGAAATGGGAGGTCTGGGCTTCCATTTCAAGTGGAATATGGGCTGGATGAATGATACCCTTGATTTCATGTCAAAGGATTATATTTACAGATCATACGACCACCATGAGATCACATTTTCAATGACTTATGCTTTTGCGGAAAATCACATTCTTCCGCTCTCCCACGATGAAGTCGTTCACGGAAAGCGCTCCCTTATAGGAAGGATGCCCGGGGACATATGGAGACAGTTTGCGGGAATCAGGCTTCTTGCAATGTATCAGATGACTCACCCGGGAAAGAAGCTGAATTTTATGGGACATGAGATCGCTCAGTTTATCGAGTGGAGAGAGTATGAGGAGCTCCAGTGGTTCCTGCTTCAGTATGAAAATCATGCCAAATATCAGGAGTTCATAAAACAGCTCAACCATGTATACATGGAAAATCATGCTCTCTGGAAATGTGACAATGCCTGGAACGGATTCCAGTGGATAGACAGCAATAACGAAAGCCAGAATATACTTTCTTTTATGAGATTTGAAGACAGTCAGAAAAAAGATGGCGAAGTTCTTGCAGTTGCATTGAATTTTAATGTACAATCGATTGATGAGTTTAGGCTCGGAGTGGCGTGCGAAGGCGAATATGAAGAGATATTTAATTCAGATGCGGAGGAATTCGGAGGAAACGGACGCTGCACAAAAGCTACGGTAGAGGCTGAACCTGTTCCGATGCACGGATACGATTATTCTATTGTCATAAGGATGCCGGTGCTCGGAGGAATAATATTAAAGAGGAATTTAGAAGGAAAGAAAAAGGATGACAAGAACATTTGAATCAAAGGAAACTTTTAAGGAAGCGTTTGCCAATGTGCTGAGCACTGCTTTTGACAAGCAGCCGGAGGCTTGTACAGCGGAGGAAAAATATGCCGCACTCGTTTCACTTGTGAGAGACGAGGCGACAAGTATTCACAGAAATCCGGGAGAGGACTCATACAGGATGGGTCAAAAAAGGGTATATTACTTCTCTATGGAATTTCTCATCGGCAAGCTTCTTGAAAACTACCTTATTAATCTCGGTGTAAGAGATATGGTTGCGGAGGCTCTTGAAGAAACCGGCGACAGCCTTGAGAGGCTCTGCGAGTGCGAACCTGATCCGGGACTTGGAAACGGGGGCTTGGGAAGACTTGCCGCATGCTTCCTGGACTCCATGGCGGCGGTAGGCGTTCACGGAATAGGAATGGGCCTCAGATATCACTACGGCCTTTTCAGACAGCGCATTGAAAACGGATATCAGATCGCAGACCCGGATTCATGGCTGGATAACGGCTATCCATGGGAGAGGGCCAGAGTGGCGGACTCGGTGGAAGTCAGGTTCGGCGGTCAGGTTATAAGAGAATTCCGCGACGGAAGGCTTACATTCAAGCATGTGAATTATCAGAGCGTCAAGGCAGTTCCATATGATGTTCCCGTTGTGGGCTTCGGCGGAAAGGATTCAAATATCCTTCATCTCTGGGATGCACAGCCGGTTCATGACACTATCGATATGAATGCTTTTAATGACGGTGATTATGCGACCGCCATGAGAGAGCGGAGCGAGATAGAAGCCATCACAAGCATTCTTTATCCTGATGACAGCAAGGGCGTGGGTAAACGCCTGAGGCTCAGACAGGAATATTTCCTTGTTGCTGCCGGAATGAGCTCTATCATTACCAGATATAAAAATACTTACGGAGATGACTGGAAGAATTTCCCGGAGAGAGTTTCTATTCATATCAATGATACTCATCCGACGATGTGCATACCGGAGCTCATGAGAATACTTGTTGACGAGGAGATGCTTGAATGGGATGAAGCCTGGGATATCACGACCAGAACGATATCCTTTACAAACCATACGGTACTTCCGGAGGCTCTTGAGAGGTGGCCGATCGGCGAGTTCCAGGCTCTTCTTCCGAGAATTTATATGTTTATTGAGGAGATAAACAGAAGATGGCAGGACAGCCTTAAGGAAGCCCCGAACTGGCATGAGATCGCAAGGGAGACTTCGGCACTCTGGGATGGTGAGGTAAAAATGGCAAACCTTTCCGTAATAGGAAGCCATTCCGTAAACGGCGTGTCGGGACTTCACAGCGATATCATTAAGGACACTATTTTTAAGCATTTTTGTGATCTCAATCCCGAGAAATTTAATAATAAGACAAACGGAATCAGCCACAGAAGATTCCTTATCCAGGCTAATCCTTCACTTTCCGCACTGGTTACGGATTGCATCGGACCTGAGTGGAAGTCAGATATGGGCAGGATAGAGGAGATCCTGAAATATAAGGACGATCCTGCGTTTATCGACAAGCTCATGGCGGCAAAACGCGAGAATAAGGTGAGACTTTCGAATTATGTCGCTGAGAAAATGAGCATAAAGCTGGATCCGGATTCTGTTTTTGACGTTCAGGTAAAACGAATCCATGCCTATAAGAGACAGCTTCTCAATGGTTTCAAGGTGCTCAATCTCTATAACCGTCTGAAGGAGGATCCGAATGCGCCGGGTGGAAATTACACATTTATTTTCGCCGGAAAAGCCGCACAGGGATATTCCTTCGCAAAGGAGACCATCAAGTTTATCAACAGCCTTGCGGATATCATCAATTCCGATCCGGATGTTAATGAGAGAATTAAAGTTGTGTTCATTGAGAACTTCTGTGTGTCGAACGCTCAGCTGATATATCCTGCGGCTGACATCAGCGAGCAGATATCTACGGCAGGTAAGGAAGCAAGCGGAACCGGAAACATGAAATTTATGATGAACGGTGCCATTACTCTGGGAACAATGGACGGCGCGAATATTGAGATCAACTCTCTTGTCGGAGACGAGAACATGCAGACCTTCGGACTTTCTTCCGATGAGACGATGAATTACTATCTCCACGGAGGTTATTCGGCGGCTGCAAAATGCGCTGAGGATCCGAGGCTTGCGAAGATGACTGAACAGCTCATCAACGGATTCTTCGGAAAATGCGGATATGATTTCTGGGAGATATACGACGCTCTTCTCAAGCACAATGACGAGTATTTTGTGCTGGGTGATTTTGATTCATATTACAAAGCCTGGGAGAACCTGGGGAGGATCTATGAGGACAAAATGCGCTGGGGCGGAATGTCGCTTACGAATATTGCAAAATCCGCATATTTCTCAAGCGACAGGACAATAATGGAATATGCACAGGATATCTGGCATACAAAAGGTTAAGATCAAATTGCAGGGTGGTAATACTTCCCTTCAATGAGATATAAATAATAATCGGAGTCTTACTAAGGTTTCGAGTGATGCGGGAGGCAGCATATGAAAAAGAAAAAGTGCATGGCGATGTTACTTGCCGGTGGGCAGGGAAGCAGACTTGGAATGCTGACAAGCAGTATAGCCAAGCCGGCTGTATCGTTTGGAGGAAAATATCGTATTATAGATTTCGGATTATCGAACTGTGTTAATTCCGGAATAGATACAGTCGGTGTTCTTATCCAGTACAAGCCGCTTGTACTTAACAGATATGTAGGAACAGGCTCACCCTGGGATCTCGACAGTCAGGACGGAGGAGTTCACATACTTCCGCCGTACGCAAACGAAGTCGGCGGTGAATGGTACAAGGGTACAGCTGATGCGATCTATCACAATATAGATTTTATCGATATGTATGATCCGGAAAATGTTCTCATTCTGTCCGGTGACCATATCTATAAGATGGATTACAACAAAATGCTGGAGTTCCATGAGGAGAAGGATGCCGATCTGACGGTTTCAGTTATAGAGGTTCCGATGGAGGAGGCAAGCCGTTTCGGTATCATGTCTGCCGACGGTGAGAGCCGCATAACAAAGTTTGAGGAAAAACCGCCTCATCCGGAAAGCAATCTGGCTTCGATGGGTATTTATATCTTTAAGTGGAGTGAGCTCAGAAAGGCCCTTGTTGAGGATCATGAGAAGGAGAGCTCATCACATGATTTCGGAAAGAATATTATTCCGGGAATGCTTGCTGAGCAGAAGAGGCTCTATGCCTACGGCTTCGAAGGATATTGGAAGGATGTAGGAACTGTAAGCAGCTACTATGAGAGCCAGATGGATCTCATGAGAGACGATGTTGAGTTTGATGTATTCAGCCGCGACTTCAGGGTATTCTCAAATTCCAACATTTATCCGCCGCACTATATTGCGCCCAGCGCAAAGGTTACGGGATCGCTTGTGTGCAACGGATGCGAGATCTACGGCGAAGTAAAAGGCTCCATTATCGGTACGGCAGCTTCCGAGGGAGAGGGATCCGTCATTGAGGATTCGATAATACTGCCCAATGCAAAAGTCGGAAAAGACTGCAGGATAATAAGGGCTATCATTAATGAGGGAGCTGTAGTTCCCGACGGCCAGAAGATCGGAAGCAAAGACGGAGACGTTATTGTATACGGCGGCGCCCGTCTGTCGATTTAAGGAGGTGCGGAAATGAAGACAATAGGCTTGATCGCTTCAAACTATATAAGCGGAGATTTCGGAAAGCTTGAGGATAAACGTACTCTTGCATCACTTCCGTTCGGAGGAAGATACAGACTTATAGATTTTGCATTATCAAATATGGTAAATGCGGGGCTTTCAACAGTAGGAATAATCACTCCTTTCAATTCGGGTTCACTGATTGACCATGTCGGAGTAGGAAAACCGTGGAAGCTTGACAGGAAAGTCGGAGGAATGTTCCTTATGCCCGGCTCGGTGTATGGAATGAGCCAGAAGGGAATCAGGTTCCCTCTCAAGGATATTCTGGATAACAAGGCATTCCTTACAAGGGACAGCGCGGAATATGTGCTTGTTGCCGCCGGCAGCGACGTGTATTCAATGGATTACACAAAGCTTATCAAAAAGCATGCCGAGTCAGGCAATTCTATTACAATGTGCTGTAAGAGAGTTGAGAACGGTGAAAACTACAAGGGCTACTTTGTAAAGCAGGATGCCGAAGGAACGGTTACCGAGATAACAAGCGGTGCATACGGGCCGGCAGATTATTTCATGGATTGCTTCGTTATCAACAGGGAGTATTTTATTCAGATTATTGATTGGTTTGAGAAGGTGGCATATCTTGATTTCTTCGAGGTTATAAAAGAGAATTTCGAGAGAGTGGACATCGGAACCTACATGTTTGAAGGTTACTACGGAAAGATCAATACCCTGAACGATTACATGAAGGTCAGCCACGATATCCTTGATATGGAGGTGAGCAAGGAGATCTTTAATCATGACAGTCCGGTTTACACCAAGGTTCAGGATGAACCGCCCGCATTCTATACCGACACGGCCAAGGTTAAGAATTCTCTGATCTCCGCCGGGTGCAAGATCGAGGGAACTGTTGAGAACAGTATCCTTTTCAGAAGCACACATGTTGCAAAAGGTGCGGTGATCAAGAACAGTGTTGTGATGATGCACGGAGAAATTGGCGAAAACACCTTGCTTTATAACGTAATTTGTGATAAATATGTTACTGTTTCCGAGGATGTAAATCTTGTGGGCGGAAAAGAAAGCCCGCTGGTGATCGGAAAAGGCAGAAAAGCGTAATAATAATTATTGGAACAGCCCCCTGTTTTTTCAGGGGACTGTTTTGGTTTGATAAAACAAAAAAAGTGAAAGAAAGAGAAGATCAGATGAAAAAGACAAAAATTTTATTTGCTGCGTTTGAGGCAGCACCATTTATTAAGACCGGAGGACTCGGGGATGTTGCGGGCTCGCTTCCGGGAGCGGTGAAATGTGACGAATATGATGTCAGAGTAATTCTTCCGCTTCTCAGCGCCATTCCTCAAAAATACAGGGATAAGATGAAATTTGTGGAAGCTTACAATGTTCAGCTGGGATGGAGATCGCAGTATTGCGGCCTGTTCCGGATGAGGCTCGGCGGAGTGACCTACTATTTCCTTGACAATGAGTATTATTTTGCAAGGGAAAAAGTATACGGAGAGATGGACGATGCCGAGAGGGTGGCATTTTTCTCCAAGGCTGTCCTTGAGACTATGATCCATATAAGAAAGAATTATATTCCGGACATCATCCACTGCAATGATTGGCACACGGCCCTTGTGCCCGTATATTTCTCTGAGTATTTCAGATCAATAAAAGAGTTCAACAATACAAAAACGATAATCACTATTCATAATCTCAAATTCCAGGGACAGTACGGAATGGAGATAATGGGTGATGTACTCGGGCTTAGCGGAACCTCCGCAGAGAGCGCCCTTGAGTGGAACGGATGCGTGAATTTCATGAAGGGAGCCATCGTAAGAAGCGATCTTGTGACGACAGTGAGCCCGACTTATGCCGAGAATATCTGTACTCCCGAGTACGGAGAGGGACTTGAAAGACTGTTTCTTGAAAACCGCGGCAAGCTTGTGGGAATAATAAACGGAATCGATTACAAGGAGCTTGACCCGGCAAAGGACAAAAATATTAAGCAGCATTTTGATTATGACAGTATAGAAAAGAAGGCGGCAAACAAGAAAGCACTTCAGAAGAAGCTGGGGCTTCCCGTTGACGCTGAAAAACTTCTCTTTGCTGTGGTGAGCCGTCTCACTTCTCAGAAGGGAATGGATATGATATCCCAGATCCTTCCGGAGCTGGCAAAGAGGGATGTTCAGCTCGCAGTTCTCGGAACGGGAGACTATGAATATGAGAGCGTATTCAGGGAGTTCGGAGATTCGCATCCGGAAATGGCTGCCGTTAAGATCAGCTTTGATGAGCCTCTTTCCAGGAAATTCTATGCCGGTGCGGACTGCTTCCTCATGCCGTCAAGATTTGAGCCCTGCGGGCTTGCGCAGATGATGGCTATGAGATACGGAACTCTTCCGATCGTAAGAGCAACCGGAGGTCTTGCGGACACTGTTGAAGGATTTGAATACGGAAAGAAAAAAGCGGACGGCTTCTCATTTGAGTGGGCGGATTCCTCACTCCTGCTTGCGGAGATAGATAAGGCTGCGGACCTTTACTATAATGATAAAAAAACATGGAGATCTCTTCAGAGGAATGCGATGAAAAAGGATTTCAGCTGGCCTAAATCAGCTGAGGAATACAAAAAAATCTATGACAAACTGGTAAAGAAATGATTATTTTTCACGACTCAAGAAATTTATTGTATAGAAAGCCTTTCGGGGCAGCCGTTACCGGCTCGGAAGTAAAGCTGGCTGTGGAGGCGGTTTGCGAAGCAGATGAGAAGATTTGCTCTGTCAGTCTGAGACTCTGGCGCGATGAGGTTGGAGAGATCCTCGTTCCGATGGAAAAAGAGGAAGAGGCCGGCCCTTCCGGGGGTGAGCTTTTTAAAACCGGGATTACTATGCCTTCCGAAGGCGGTCTGGTATGGTACTTTTTTATAATTCAGGCGGAAGATAAAAACGGGACACGCTTATATTATTACGGAAACAATCACAGCAACACCGGAGGAGTTGGATGCATTTACGATTATGTTCCGTCTTCATTTCAGATCACAGTCTATAAGGACACTCCCGTTCCGAAATGGTTTAAAGAGGGCATTGTATATCAGATATTTCCGGACAGATTCTCCAGGGATGAAAAATGGAGAGAACGCTGTGAGAAGGTGATAGAGGAGAACAAGGATCACCGCGGCCAGAAGAAGGTACTTGAGGAAGACTGGTACAGACCCGCCTACTATGAAAAAGACAGTGCCGGGAGAGTCATTGCCTGGCCCTTCTACGGGGGAAGTCTTAAAGGAATAGAGGATAAGATCCCGTATTTGAAGTCGATGGGAGTATCGGTGATATATCTGAATCCGGTCTTTAAGGCAAATTCGAATCACAGGTACGACACCGCCGATTATATGGAGATAGATCCGATGCTGGGAAGCGAGGAGGATTTCAGAGATCTTGCCCGCACGGCACAGGAGAACGGAATCAGCATCATGCTGGACGGTGTTTTCAGCCATACCGGTGCAGACAGCGTTTATTTTGACAAGTACGGAAATTACGGTGGAGTCGGGGCATACAATAATCCCGATTCGAAATACCGCAAATGGTTTGATTTCAGTGATCCCAGTCCCTGCGGATACAGGAGCTGGTGGGGAGTCGACGATCTTCCGGAGGTGGATGAGAACAATCCTGATTTTATTGAAATGATATGCGGAGACAACGGCGTTCTGGCCAAGTGGCTGGGCGCAGGTGCAAAGGCATTTCGTCTTGATGTGGCCGATGAGCTTCCGGACGCTTTCATCCGCAGGATTCGCAGTCGGCTGAAAGCTGTTGACGAAGACAACCTTCTTCTGGGAGAAGTGTGGGAGGATGCCAGCAACAAGGAAAGCTACGGTGAAAAGCGAAAATATTTTATGGGGGAAGAGCTTGATTCCACCATGAATTATCCGCTCAGAGATATTCTTCTGGACTTTGCCGCCGGGAGAATTCCGGCATCACAGGCCGGTGATAGACTGATGAGCCTTAAGGAAAACTATCCGCCCGAAAATTTTTACGGAGCAATGAACCTGATAGGAAGTCATGACAGGGAGAGAATACTGACTGTTATGGGAGCCGATTGGGACTATGATAGTGCTGTTCGAAAAGTCAAGCTTCTGTCGGCGCTTCAGTATGCGCTTCCCGGAGTTCCCTGCGTGTATTACGGCGATGAGGCCGGAATGACCGGAGGGGCGGATCCTGACAATAGAAGAGGCTTTGTCTGGGGGCGCGAAAATGCAGATATGCAGAATCATTTCAGACAGCTGGGGATTATTTATGACGGGCATTCCGCGTTGAAATCGGGTGATCTTAAATTTTTTGATTCAGATGACGGAATTCTTTGCTTTTTGAGGGAAAATGATCGGGAAAGAATTATTGTGGCGGCCAACAGAGACGGGGAGGCACTCCGTATCCCGAAAGAAGTATTTGAAGGAATGGATATCGGCTACGCTTTGGATTTGTTGTCGTCATGGGAAATACCGGTTAAATCGGGAAATTTTGGCGATGATCTATATATGGAGCCCTATTCATGCAGGATCATTCTGATATCAAAAGAAGCTCCCGAGCGTTTCGTGATGGAAAGAAAAGCCGGGGTGTTGTGTCATATAAGCTCAATTCCTCAGGGAAAGCTCGGAAGTCCCGCCATGGCTTTTGTGGATTTTATTGCGGATAGCGGGATGAAGATATGGCAGGTCCTTCCGGTAAATCCTGCCGGGCTTGGCGGATCGTATTACAGCAGTGCTGCCGCATTTGCAGGAGAGACGGATTTCATTAATTTTGATGAGCTTCCGGGATTGGAAGGTTTTGAAAAGTTTAAGGCCGAAAATGCATATTGGCTTGAGCCTTATGCCGCTTACTGTGTATTGAAAGACAGAAACGAGGGCAGGCCCTGGTATGAGTGGGACGAGGCGGAAAAAAATGCATCGCCGGAACTTATTGCTTCTCTTCAGGAGGATGAGTGCGCCGGAAATGTCAAGCTTCTCCAGTATTATTTTTCTGAACAGTGGAAGGATCTCAGAAGCTATGCAAATAAAAAGGGCATAGCTGTTATGGGAGATCTTCCGGTGTTTGTGAGTGCGGACAGCGCCGATGTGTGGGCTGATAAAAAGGTATTTCTGATGAATGAAAACGGAGAGCAGAAGTGCCATGCGGGAGTTCCGCCGGACTATTTCTGCCCCGAGGGACAGGACTGGGGCAATCCTCTGTATGACTGGGATTATCTTAAGGAAACAGGGTACGAGTGGTGGATAAGAAGACTCAGACAGTGTGCGGAAAGATATGATTATCTGAGGCTTGATCATTTCAGAAGCTTTTCGGAGTATTTTTGCATTCCTCAGGGAAAACCGCCGAAATTCGGAAACTGGATGCACGGCCCCGGGAATGATTTTTTCGGGGAAGTAAAGAAAGCACTCCGCCCGTATGGAGGAATCAGGATACTTGCGGAAGATCTCGGACAGCTTGATACGGGGGTATACAATCTCCTGAAACTGACAGGTTATCCCGGAATGAATGTATGGCAGTTTTCAGAACATGATATGCGCAATATGGACGCGGAAACGATAAAGACCAGAGTTTTCTATTCAGGGACGCACGATAACCAGACTCTTCTGGGATGGTGTGCCGACCGGTGTCCGGACAGGGCAGAAGCGGAAAAGGAAGCAGCCGGGATCATAAAGACGATATATGAAAGCGGAGCAAACTGGGTGATCATCCAGCTTCAGGATATGTTTATGATGGGCGATGAGGCGAGAATGAATATCCCGGGCACATGCGAGGGAAACTGGAAATGGAGAATTCCGGGAGATGACATTTATCAAGCATATGAAGATGCGGAGGCGGTATCCGGATATTTCAGAAATCTCGCGGCTCAATGTGAAAGGTGAGAAGGGCTTTGAGTGCTTTTGTGTATGATTCGTAATTACAGAATCCTGCTTTGAACCAACGGCAGGATCCGCAGACAGATTCAAAGAATTCGGCAGTGACGGAAGCGAGGATTTTTTCAAACAGCTCTCCGGGTGAATAGCTCAGGTTTTCTTTAATATCAAAAAAGTCACAGATACAGGAATCAATGTCCTGTATCTGTTTTTTTTCTTTCGGGAAGTCGGTGAAGTCCGGCGAGTCAGATCCTATTGTGACAGTGCAGTCCGGTGATGCAGAGTTCTTTGTGATAGTGCAGTCCGGTGATGCAGAGCTTTTTGTGATAGTGCAGTCCGGTGATGCAGAGCTCTTTGTGACAGTGCAGTCCGGTGATGCAGAGCCTTTTGGAAAAGTGCTGTCCGACAGGCAGCTTCCGTCTTCGGTGAGATTGGGACAGCATGAACAGATGTCGTCGGAGCCTGTGACTATTGCGAGGCGGATATTTCCGCTCTTTACGGAATTTACTATCATTTTCATATTATCTATGAATTGCTCCGAATATCCTGCGCCTGCGAAAAGAGGCACGCAGAAAAGATGATGCCCCCGCAGTATAATAGTATTCAGATCAAATTCATTGGTTTTCTTCATGATAATCCGTCCTTAATGTGGTGTCTTATAGAGACCGTTGCTTTATACTCGCTTTTTGCGTCTGTTTTTCTAATCAGTCTTTTAATATGTGAGGCCTGATCCTCTTTGTAAGAATAAATGCAAGAGCGATTTTCACAAGGTCCGGGATAATATAAGGAATTACACACCAGCTCAGAGCAAGACCAACCGAAATTGCTCCGTTTGCCTGAGAATATACTTTTATGAACCATAATGTACCGAAAGCATAGCATACAAGAAGTCCCAATACCATAGAAAGAATTAACACCCGGGTTTTTCTGCCGAATATTTTTTCAAAGAGCCACATTACCAGTGCTGTTGCTATAAATCCGATGATGTATCCGCCGGTATTGCTGAGAAGAATGCCGAATCCGCCGGTGAAACCTGCAAATACGGGCAGTCCTATTGCGCCAAGCAATACATAGATAACTACAGCAATTGTGCCGTCGCAGCCGCCCAGAAGCCCGCAGGCAAGAAAAACAGCGAATGTCTGCAGCGTAAAGGGAATAGTGAGGGGAATTGAGATCCACGAGCAGACTGCGATAAGAGCGGCACATATTCCGATATAGGCGATTCTTTTTGTTTTTGTCAGTTTGTTTGTCATGTGTAACCTCCGCAAATACTGGTTTACATTTTTGATGCATTGGTTTACAATGCTTTTGGAGTTTATATTAATCAGCAGAAAAAATCAACAATTGATCAAGAAAAGTTTACAATTCGGAGAAAAATGAGTACTAAAGAAAGAATATTAAAATTGCTTGAGGAAAGACGGGGCGAATTTGTTTCCGGTGAAGCTATTGCCGATACTGTCTGCGTAACCAGAGCAGGAGTGTGGAAGGCGATAAAGAATCTCAGGGAAGAGGGCTTCAAGATCGATGCGGTAACAAACAGAGGATACAGATTAAACAATTCTTTTGAGAAAATTGACAAGGAAATGTTCGAAACATTCCTAAAGGATAATGATATTTCGGCAAAGTTTATTTATCTGGATACCGTGGATTCCACCAACAACGAGGCACTTAGAAGGTCTTGCGAAACTGACGGAAACATTATAGTGATAGCGGAAGAGCAGACCAGCGGAAAGGGCCGAAGGGGGAGGGCGTTCCATTCGGCAAAGTACAGCGGATTATATATAAGCATACTGATTCATACCGGAAGATTGAGCGAGATCGCTCCTGTGACGGCGATAGCTGCGGTTGCGGCGTCAACGGCAATAGATAAAGTAGTATTTTCGGGCCGGGATACAACAAAGATAAAGTGGGTAAATGATATTTATCTGGATGAAAAAAAGGTGACCGGAATATTGTCGGAGGCCTTCTCTTCAATGGAGGACGGCGGGGATTGCAAGGTTATTGTCGGAACGGGGATAAATGTAATAGAGCCGGAAGAGGGATTCCCGAAGGAGATTGCGCAAAAAGCGGGGGCGCTTCTTAAAGGGGCAGAGCATTCGGGAAAACTCAGAACCATGCTTGCGTGTGAGATGACAAAGAGATTTCTGGAAATCTTTGAAAATTACGAAACAGAGTGCGAAAACTGTCTGAAGTTCTACCGGGAAAAGTCAAATCTTATCGGAAAATATGTGATGATAAATCCGTTTTCTCCGGTAAAAGAGGGTGAAAAATATGCGAAAGCGGTAGATATCGACCGGGATTATCATCTGGTGGTCGAATATTCCAACGGCAGGAGAGAGGCATTATCGTCGGGAGAGGTCAGCGTTGTGCGGTATTAAGGTGCCAGGCACAAGCACTGAAAGTGCCAGGCACAAACACTGAAGGTGCCAGGCACCTTTTTTATGGAAAAGACCTTTGTGCGCTTGAAGAATGCCTGCCAGGCCGGGAAGTTTAAATCAAGGCATGCCGGCCAGCTATAAATGATGCCTGCGATTCATGGAATTCAAAATCAAGGCATTTGATCAGGCGGAGAAGAATGCCTGCCAGGCCGGTAAGCCTTAATCAAGTCATCTATTTTAATATTCATACCGCCATTATGAAGGAATTTAAATCAATAAGAAAATCTACTCATGAATTAGGGACAGGGAAGAAGAATAGTTGAAGCCTATTTTTTATATAGCATTCTTAAAAAAACACCTGCCGGCTAATCTTGCGCGACTATCCCATTAAGCCACGCTTGCTTCCCTCAGCACGATGGTCATAGTAAAACGGCGTGTGGTTCACATCAATGATACCTTCTTCCAAATCAATATCGCACCATCTGAAACATCAAACCATAAGAAAAGTATATCACCCTTTTTTAGATGATATTCACAGGTTATTATATAAACTCTGTATTACTTTTTATGTATCTTGAATGTGAATTCATAGTTGTATTTATTGATAGAGCCGCTCCAGTCTTTCAGTATCCAACCGATATTAATCATTGACATCTCTGATCCTTCAATATGTTTCGAATTAACTGCATAAAAATGACCATAACCATCTGCATTGTCGACGGTTACTGATGGTGAAACTAAATCAGACGACACCATAAATTCTGTTGATCCTGTCGAACTTTGAGCATCAAAGGAGACAACGCCATCAATTTCTATGATGTAGTCACCAGGGGTGTTAATGGTGAGAATGTTGCTGAAACTATCAACTTCAACATTGATATTGCTTCCTTGGTACTCTATATTAGATGATCTCTTTGGCGGAACGCTTATATTACTAGATGTACTATAAATACTGAATGACACTACAGCAAGATTATCATAATATGTTCCAAGGTCAAAACTGCCCTGTTCACCTTGTGGACCTTGAGGACCTGTTGCTCCGGTTTCACCTTTTTCACCCTGATCTCCCTTGTCACCTTTTTCGCCTTGTTCACCTTTAATTTTGAACCATTGATAACTTGAGATTGCAGTTGGTGCTGTATCAGAGCTGCCGGAATAAACTCCCATATAATTACTTGGATTTTCTGACAAATCAGAGTTTGTTGAACTTTCAGGAGCATTTTCTAAATATCTGATCCAAACAAAGGCATTTGTTCCATCAGTACCTGCCTCTCCCTTGGCACCGGTTTCACCTTTTTCACCTTGGATACCCTGCTCACCTTGGATACCCTGATCTCCTTTATCGCCTTTTTCACCTTTGATTTCATACCATTGGTAACTGTCAATATCGTTTGGGGCACTGGCTAAAGTACCATAATATATACCCATATAATTACTGCAGGTATCTGATAAGTCTTCATCGGTAGATTGACCGGGATCGTTGTCTAAATATTTTACCCAAATATAAGCACTGGATCCATCAGCTCCTGCC
This sequence comes from Lachnospiraceae bacterium, assembly GCA_050944395.1. Lineage (GTDB taxonomy): Bacteria > Bacillota > Clostridia > Lachnospirales > Lachnospiraceae > Chordicoccus. The sequence goes on along the minus strand of JBMNQZ010000013.1, from coordinate 1,888 downwards.
GCACCTTGAGGGCCGGTTGCTCCTGTAGCTCCGGCAGGACCTTGAGCACCTGTAGCTCCGGCAGGACCTTGAGCTCCTGTAGCTCCGGCAGGACCTTGAGCTCCTGTAGCTCCGGCAGGACCTTGAGCTCCTGTAGCTCCGGTAACCCCTTGAGGGCCGGTTGCTCCTGTAGCTCCTGTAGCTCCTTTAGCTCCGGTTTCTCCTTGTTTTCCTACTAAATCTTCAATTGCAATTAATTTGTGGACAGATGTCTCGCCAACATAATTCCAGACAATATAACCATCTTCAACAAACAGTTCGATCTCTTTTGAATCAATAACTGATTTATTGTCCTTGCCGGTCAAAAAATCTTCTAAGGAAATTATTTCTTCAAGTTTGCCATTGTTAGAATACTTTATCATTCCATCTTCTACGATCAATGCGTTAGAAATGTTATCATTTGTCGTCGATGAACAACCGGTGCATAACACGAATATCATTAAACCAATAATCAAACCAATAACGATCTTTTTCATATACATAGCCCCTTTCATAATAGTAATATAGCATAGCTCATACATAAAAATCATGCAGCAACACGGTTGACTGTTACTCATAGTGCAGGATAACCCAACATAGTTCAAAATAAGACGCAAATCAGAGTTTTTTAAAATCCTACTTTGCTATATTTTCGATTAGTTTCGTGAGGGTTTTGTGTAAAAATTGATGTAAATGATGTAAATGCTCTAATCCACCAACTATGAATTCCGTATCAATATTATCTGTTAAATTAACACTTTATTATACTCATTTTTGAAGTAGGAGTCAAAACCTTCAAATTCGGACTTTCTCAGCTCTTTGTTACATCAGTATAAATGTTAAGCGTAGTTGAAATATCCTTATGACCAAGTGTGTCCTGAATGACCTTAACATTGACCCTGATTAGCACATCCTTGTTGTGAAAGTGTGCGTTAATGAATGGCAGCTAAAATGCGGGAGCAATACTTCTGCTGCCTTCCCTTTTCCATTAAGAACGCTTCTTTGACAAAACCGAGCATAGGCACTTTTCTTCTTCCAAATCAATATCACACCATCTTAACCCCGTAAGCTCTCCAACACGAAGTCCCGTACCAATCATAACCGCAAACACCGGATACCGGTGCTTTGAGGTTGGAGAATTTTTCAGATAGTCGAGAAATAACTCTTGCTCTGGTTTTGTTAAGGCTCTACGCTTCTCAGTCTGAAAACAATGGGACTGTTTCAACTCTTTAAGCACATTGTTTGACGGGTTATTCCTGATGTAGTCATCATCGACCGCCATATCTAAAATCTGATGGAGAACCGTAAAAGGATCATAAAGTTAACGGGAGAAAAATAATCAGGTTCAGTATATAATACAATCAAATAGAATTCAGAAAATCCACCAGAACTCAATATGAGACTGGTGGATTTCTTATGACCTTAAAAATAGAATTTGAAAAACCTATGTTTTTCAGTGCCCTAGAATGAGGGGCAGGGGAGTTGAATAGGAGAAGCCTATTTTTTATTATTCAACAAAGTTTCACAAAAATAATGAAAAAAATGCTTTTGTGAAAAAACTGAAGGGATTATCTGAATTTTTATTCCGCACGCATAAATAAATAATTGAAAAAGTGACAAAATGGAAATATACTATTTATTGTATGACTGAATCTGAATACCGAAGTGCTGCTCAATGTGCCACAAATCATACTATTTCTTCTTCGGAGGTTGACACAAATGAACAACATAGTACAATCCTTCAGCAAGCAAGCAAGCAAGCAAGCAAGCAAGCAAGCAAGCAAGCAAGCAAGCAAGCAAGCAAGCAAGCAAGCAAGCAAGCAAGCAAGCAAGCAAGCAAGCAAGCAAGCAAGCAAGCAAGCAAGCAAGC
>JBMNQZ010000012.1:0-42531 GCA_050944395.1 Lachnospiraceae bacterium | reverse complement strand
ATCGCCATCAGCATCAGGCCTATTTTTGCGGTACTTACGAAAAGCCACGGCTTGTGCCACTTTCTAAGCATATCCTCCTCAGTGGCGGTATTAAATCCCATCCCCGCGGTCAGGGCATAGTCCTTCTCGTCCTTCGTGTGCTTTTTAAAAGCATCCGACAGTATTTCTTTCCAGGTGATCTTCGCAGAATTCTGTTTTACATCCTGGTAGAACATAGTATTTCCCATAATAAACCCCCCTAATTATTCATCCTTTATGAGTGCGTGATAATTTGCCAGCGCACGAACAAGATGAGGATGCCTGATCACAAAATTCACGTACGGAAGATTATCCTTCTGCACTATGGCAATCCTGGATCCTATCACTATCAGGTTAATATTTCTGAAGCCGCTTCCCTCAATATATTCCGTATTATATTCCGGATGCGACATTTCAAACGCCCGGTGTTCCTCCAGGTGATCCCGGTAATCCTCCGCGTCATAAACAAAAGACCGCTCCGGAAGAATATCGGAGATCGCCAGCTTTTTCGGAAACTTTTCCAGCTCTTCGTCCGTGGAAATGCTTATCAGATCGCTCCAGTAATGATCACAGCTCCACTCCTCCATAAGCTCAAGGCTGGTTTTGCGATATCCGATGATCCGTTTTCTCTCGGTTTCATCCGCATTATTCTTTTTCAGTATTCTCTCCAGGAGCTCTTCCGACATGGTATAGATCGGGAAATTGTCAAGATAATTGATCCTTTTCCCTTTCTCCTTCAGATCGCCCGCAATACACTTCCGGTACTCGTCCGCCTGCCCCTGAATGAAAATATTCATAAGAGGTCTGGACTTTGAAAGAAGGAGATCGGCTCTCTTCTTATAATAAGCTACCGCATTTTTCTTTCTGGTGAAGAAATACCTGCCGTCGCTGTGAAATCCCCGGATACATTCCCCGAAAAGCGCCGCCTGCCCTGAAACATATGTGAGATGGCCGTAGACCTTATCATTCCCGAAAGGCAGGAAATACGGCTCCACCTGTCCGGTCATGTAAAGCGGAACCCAGCTTTCAAGTCCCAGCATCAGCTCGTTAAAGGGACGCTCAACATTATGTATGATGCGTATCTTAAGTCCCTTTTTTAGGACCATCGCAAGACCGAACATCCATTTTTTTCCGAAATCCTTATCGGATGCCATATCCTCCATATCCATGTCGGAGCACATAAAAACCGGCTCCATGCTCTTTGAAAGTACGGTGGATTTCAGGAAATCGAGCTCGCCCTTTTTCATTTCCTCGAGACCGTAATACGAAGTGTCCGATGTCAGCTGCACGGGCACGCTGGGGACCTTCAGCTCATCAAAACGTATCACCTTGATATACTCATTCAGATCGAATTCATCCAGCTTTTCAAGGAAACCCACAACCGGCCTGTTCTCGGCTTCCCTATCGGAAAAGATCCATTCCTTCAGCCTGGCAACATATCCGGCACGGGTTCCAAGCTCATCCTTCCCGCATCCGGTAACAACGGAAATATTTTCAATGTCCCTCCCGCTGTTATAATTATCCGCGCAATACTCGCAGAACATCTCGAAAAAGGAATCGGGACTTGACGGCCGCCTTTTTCCTGAGCGTATCCTCGACATAAAGGACGGATCGAAATTCATCGCCTTTGCCAGAACGGATACATTTATCTCCAGAGCGGTGATAAGTTCATTGAATTTTCCTCTTGCGGTGTCGTAATTTTCTTCCGGCAGACACCTGCATTTCCGGAAATTACTCATGATCTCCTCTTCCGTCAGCAAGATCCCCTTGTCCTTTGCGATAAGCCCGAGACCGTGAGCCAGACTGCTCAGCTTTTCCGTGTTTAATACCGGGGACCTCTCGCCGTTTTTATACCTGCTGACAGAAGCCTCCGAAACCCCGGAAACAGCGGAAAGATCCCTTGCGGAACAATGAAGCTGCTCCATGTATAATTTCAGACAATCTTTAAATTCCATAACGGTTTACCTCATCGGCAGACTGCTTTTTAGTTCGCTTGAATATAAAGATATAATAATACTTTTAGGCGCTGTTTTCCCTATGATTTCCGTTAAGGCAATTGCCATTTCCGGAAATTTTTTCAACAAGGCCTTGTTAATTACAGTCGATATGCCTTAATATTTCAGTAAATATTCCGAAATGACGATAGGAGAAAATAAATGAACTACAAAGCAATTCTTTTTGATATGGACGGAACACTTCTGGATTCCGAAGTACTTATGCGTAACTCGGGTGTGAGAGCCCTTGCCGACTTCGGCATTGAATGTACGGCTGATGATTTCCTTCCCTTTACCGGACAGGGCGAGCTCCGCTTTCTTGGCGGTGTCGCGGCAAAATACGGCCACGAATTCGACCCTGAGATGAAGGAGAGATGCTACTACTATTTCGGTGAATATGTAGAGGAAGAGGCGGTCATTCCCGAAAGGCTGATGGAAACACTCGACAACCTCAAGGAAAAGGGCGTCCGCATCGCCGTCTGCACTTCCGCAGACCGCACAAAGGTGCGCCACAATCTCCGCGCGCTGGGAGTAAGCGCAGATTATTTTGAGACAATAATCACCGGGGACGATATAAAAAATGCAAAGCCCGATCCGGAAGTATATCTTAAGGGCGCGGCCGCCCTCGGCCTGTCACCTGAGGACTGCCTTGTTGTCGAGGACGCACCCAGCGGAATCGCATCGGCACACGCTGCCGGAATGAAAGCTGCCGCAATCACTTCAAGCTTTGATGAGGAAACGCTCAGGGCAAATTCCGACCCCGATATGATAATAGATAAGATGCCGGAATTGCTCGATATAGTATTCGGAGAGTGATATTATCAATAACCTCCGGAAAATAAGTATTCAAAATAATAAACACTCAGAAATCCATACTTGACATAGCCGTTCGACTATATTTATAATTTACATAAATAATTTTAGCCGAACGGCTATATTTGTGTTCAGATTGTGAAATTATAGTCGAACGCCTATGGTTTTTATTCCGAAAAGCATTTTTTTGCACATAATGCAGGAAAACGAGGTATATATGGCAATATCAGATGTAAAGGATTTCGGCAGATTACTGAAGATGCGCCGAAAATCACTCGGATATACGCAACAGTTTCTCTCCGAAGTCAGCGGCTTCAGCGCAAGTTTTATTTCCGAACTCGAAAACGGAAAGGAAACTGCCGAATTCGGAAAAGCTCTTGTCATAGCAAATCTTCTGGGACTTGATCTGGAAGTGAAGGTGAGAGGAGAATCATGAGGAATCTGTTTGTCTTTATCGAACAAAACGGGCAGGAGATTTTTGTCGGAAATATTATAGGCGATACTTCCTTGGATGCCTGTTTCAAATATTCGGAAGAGTATCTGTCAAGACCCGAAAGTGCGCCCATATCGGTGAGCCTTCCTCTGATGGAAGAAAAATTCTCCCCGGAAAAAACCAAGATCTACTTTGAGGGCCTCCTTCCCGAGGGCTTCTCAAGACGATCCGTCGCAAGCTGGATGAAAGTGGATGAAAACGACTACCTCTCCATCCTGGCAGGACTGGGGCAGGAATGCCTCGGAGCTATCCGTATATCGGAAGAAGGCAATACAGCGACCTGGTCGGGATACGAAGAGCTTTCCCTGGATCAGGTAAAGGCGCTTGCCGCAGAAGGGGCCACCACAGCCACAAAGATGATCACCGAAGCCCATCTCTCCCTCACGGGTGCCACAGGTAAAGCGGGGCTTTATTTCAATGAAACGAATAAAAAATGGTATCTGCCCCGGGGGCTTGCACCGAGCAGTCACATTGTAAAACAAAGCCATGTCCGATACAGGGCGATAGTCGCAAATGAGCAGCTCTGTCTTTTGACTGCGAAAAAATCCGGCATTCCCGTTCCGGAAAGCTTTATAATAAACCTCGGAAGCGCAAAGGACGAGGACGTGCTTTTTGCCACAAAAAGATATGACCGGGCGATCTCCCCCGACGGCAGGCTCATAGACGGAAATCCCGTTCTGACCCGCCTTCATCAGGAGGACTTCTCCCAGGCGCTGAGCATTCCGGCTTCGGAGAAGTATGAGCGAAAGGGGCAGGCATACCTGAAAAGCATGTTCGACATAATAAGGACGCACGCCGCAAATCCGATAGAGGATCAGCTAAAGCTCTGGGACATGATCGTTTTCGATTTTCTTATTGGAAACACCGATAACCACATTAAAAATTTCTCTTTCCTGTACAGCCGGGATCTCAAAACTATAAAAATGACTCCGGCATACGACATAGTGAGCACCACCGTATACAGCAGTTCCGAACACCGGGAACTTTCCCTGCGCATCGGAGAGAGCTTTTATCTTGGCGATACAGACTTTAATTCTTTCCGAATGGCCGCATCCGAGATCGGTCTCGGCGAAAAGATGGCCATGAACCGACTGAATATGCTCGCCGAATGCTTCGAGCAAAATCTCGCCGAGGCGTCCCGGGAGCTTATCGACCAGGGATTCGGGTATACAGACGAAATCCGCGAGCGTATCCTTGCATCTTCCGGTTACCGCTGTCTGATAAAATAAATAAATTAAAAGTAAGAAAAACCGGCCATATCAAACCAATCAGCGTGATATAGCCGGTTATTTTTTGATTTTCCGGGATTAATCGGGCACCTGTCGCTTTTTATTCATCAAGAAGCGCCGCAAATATGCCGATCCCGGTCTCTATGATCCCGTCGGGAAACTCGTAGCTCCCGGTGTGAAGCTGAGGGCAGTTTTTTCCCGCGCCGATACCGAAAAACGCTCCCCGGGCAGCCTTGAGATAGCATCCGAAATCCTCGGACCATCTAAACGCCTCATCCGGGTACTCATACAAATAACCGCAGCGTTTTGCCGCCCTCTCTATTTTTTCTGTTTCGTCATCATGATTTTCTGTTGCCGGAAACTCCTCAACAAGCTTCACGGTATACTCAAGAGCATATTCCTTTGCAAGGCCTGCCGCTTTTTCAAGAAATTTTTTCTTGATAATTTCAAATTCGTCTCCGCGCTCCGCTCTCAGGGTAAATCTAACCGTGCCGCTGCCCGGCGAAACTCCATAGGCATTCCCGCCCAGCTCTATTCCCACTGCAGTTGCAAGTATCATTCCTCTGTGAGGCATTGACAGAACTTCTTTGCGGCAGCCGATCATCGAAGCGATCGCATCCGACGGATTATTTCCCGCCTCAGGATAAGCCGCATGGGAGGGACTCCCCTTAAAGGCGATCTCCATCCCGACAGACGCGCAGGCAAATGTCCCCTTTCGAAGAATTATTGTCCCTTCAGGATAACCGGGAATATTATGCATTCCGTAAATCTCGGAAATGTTTTTTTCCTTCAAAAGCCCTGCGCTAAGAAGGGCGCCTTCCCCGGTCTCCTCCCCGGGCTGAAATATCAGATATACATCCCTTTGCGGCTTCATCCTGCTTATCAGCATAGCAAATCCCGCAAGAGATGCCGCATGTCCGTCATGGCCGCAATAGTGTCCCGGTCTCCCGTCACCGCCTTTTACCGCATCAAAATCAGCTCTGAACGCGATCGCATTTTCTTTGCCGCCTTTCTTCGCACCGTTCCACACAAGATAAAACCATTTGCCGCACTCTACAATCTCAAGAGAAGTATTTTTTTTCAAAAATTCCATAAGGAGCTTTTTTGTATTATATTCCCGCATACTAAGCTCCGGGATTTCGTGCAGCCTTCGTCTCAGTTCCTTTGCTTTTAATATTATTTCCGTCTCCATATGACAATACCTTTAAGGATTACAGTTCCCGCAGGGTGAATATCCGCTTTTTATCAGATCCTCTGCATTTCCCGTATATTCTTTTTTATTCTTTTCCTTTATCTCTCCGACACTTTTACATGACGGATAATGATATTTCTTTGTATTTGTATTTAAAATATATTGCTTTTCTTCTGTATCCGCCGAACCTGCGGACGCGGCGTCCTTTGATTCTTCTCCGCTTTTGGAAATAAGCGTATCTGCGTCAAAATTTCTGTCCGTGCTCCAACAAAGATTCTCTCCGTCGCTCACACACAAAATATCCCCTTGAATGTCCGTTCTGAATGTAGTTATTTCACGGCTTTTCAGAGCCTTTACCACCTCGGTATGCGGATGCCCGTATTCATTATTTTTCCCGCAGGATATGACTGCATATTCCGGAGATACCTTCTCAAGAAATGCATTGCCTGTGGAAGACGAGCTTCCGTGGTGTCCGACCTTCAGCACATCCGATGATATTTCTTCCACCGTATATTCAGAAAGAAGCTCTTTTTCCGCCTCTTCCTCAGCGTCCCCCATGAATAAAAACGAATTCTTGCCGAACTCAAACCTCACCACCACCGAGCGGTCGTTTTCTTCGTCGTATTCCCTTTCATTTCCCGAAAGAAGAATTGTTCCCTTGGCACCTCCAAGCTCAAGCTCCGTTCCTCTTTCCGGAACGGTTATATTGACGCCCTGTTTCTGTAATTTGCTTTTAAAACTGCGGAACGCCTTGCTGCCATATTCAGTCTGTGAACAGTAGACGGTATCTGCCGTGGCGGCACTGACAGCACCTGACAGACCGCCCACATGATCCTCGTGAGGATGAGTACATATTATATATTCCAGTTTATCTATTCCCTTTCTCTTAAGGAAGGAATAAATAAGGCTTGAATCCCCGGCATTTCCACCGTCGATCAGCATCGCTTCGTTTCCGCACATCAGAAGCGCACTGTCAGCCTGTCCCACATCCAGAAAATAAACCTCAAATATTTCCGATGCCTGAGTTTTATCCCGCTCCCCTTCAGACAGATAGTCGGCGCATGACGCCGCTGCCCCGGAAAAATCATTTGTCCCTTCCAAATCTCCGACAAGCCCAAACACCCCGATCAAAACGATCGCGGCAATGATCCGGCTTATCAGCCTTCTCTTTTTATTATTTCCCCTTTCATTCTTTCCGCTTTTCATACTCTTTCCCGATACCCGCCTATTGTGCAGGATTATTGTTCAGCCTCTTTTACCCGGATTTTTTGCCGGGAACCTTCTTTCCGGCATTTTGCCCGCCAAATTTTTTTCTGTCTGTTTTTCCCGGCTTTTTTTCAGCCTTTTGCCCGGCTTCTTTGTTTTCCGTCGAAATACCGCCGCCCCTTCTGTCAATATAGACACAAAATAATATATCATATATAATCCATTTATCGAAGTTAATTTGAGCTTACACTCAGAGGTGATACTATGTTCTTCACTTTTGCCGTTGCACTCCAATGCCTCAGCATTCCCTTGATATTTGCGGTATGCATATACGTATTTTCCAGGCTCAGGACACGAAGACAGTCCTACCTGTTTTTATACTGCCTCGCCACACTTGTGAACAACATCGGTTATCTCATTGAGATCACTGCCGACTCCTGCGAAGCGGCGCTTGCCGGAACCCGGATATGTTACCTCGGAAAGGTATTCATTCCCTTTGCACTGTTTTTCTTCGTGCTTAACCTTTGCAAAATAAAGCCCCCGAAGTTTGTCCCGATGATCATGGCAGTTTTTCACCTGTTTATTTTTATTCTGGTGCTTACCTGCAGATGGAACCATCTCTATTACACATCAATAACCTACACGGACGAGGGGCTTTTCAGGCACAACATTTACGGACACGGAATTTTTTATAACATCTATACCTTTGTGATCGTAGCGTATCTTTTGATCGGCATCGTCCTTCTTGCCGGACGCATTCGTGTCGAAAAATCCCAGGAGACAAAGATGCTGCTGTGGTATCTCATGGCCTGCTCCGCCATAGAGGCGATTGGATTTTTTGTCTTCCTTACCGGAATCACGCAGGGATATGATATCACGGCAATCGCATTCTTTATAACGACGATACTCATGTATATTATGATCCTCCGTCACGACCTTATGAACGGTCTTGACGTGGTCAAGGAGCATGTTGTCGAAAATCTCAATAATGCAGTCATAGCAATAGACAAATGGGGAGACCTCTTTTATTGCAACGAGGCCGCTCTTTCTCTGTTCCCTGATATTTCATCAAATGCCGAATCTATCATAAGTGATATAGAAAGCGCCCTTGAAGAAAACACAACTATCACCCGGGGAGACCAATATTTCCTTCCCGATAAGCAGGTTGTATTGAGCGGAAAAACCTCCAGCACGATCTACAATCTGACCGATGTCACACAGCTCCATAATTTTACACTCCGTCTCGAGGAGCAGAAAAACCTTGCGGAAAAAGCCAATGCGTCAAAATCACGGTTTGTTTCGACCGTATCCCACGAGATACGCACCCCTATGAATGCCATCGTGGGAATGGCAAATCTTCTGGTCAAAGACAGCGACAACCTTACCGAAAAACAGCAGTGCTATCTGAAAAATATTCAGACCTCCGGGGAATCTCTTGTGATGATCGTAAACGACATTCTGGATCAGTCAAAAATCGAGGCCGGAAAAATGGAGCTGGTAAACGGGCCTTATTCTCTGCGCCCTCTTATCTCCGATGTTCTCATGATAATCGAAAACAGAATAGGCGAAAAACCCGTGAAGCTTATTTCGGAGATTGGGGACGATATTCCTGAATATCTGACAGGCGACAGCCTGAGAATACGGCAGATACTTATCAATCTGATGAACAATGCCGTGAAATTCACCGAAAAAGGCTTTATCCGGCTGTCCGTGAGCTGCGAACCGGAAACCGGCACCTCGGAAAACAATTCCGCAGAAAGCGGCATTTCGGAAACCGGCACCTTGGAAAACGATTCCGCAAAAAGCAGCATTTCGAAAACTGTCGTTTCTGAGAGCGATGCTCTTGAAAACAATATTCCGAATGGCCGAAAGATAGCCGTCAGATTCTCTGTCCGTGACAGCGGCCAGGGAATTAAAAAAGACGATTTGACGAAGCTCGGAAAAGCATTTTCTCAGGTGGATGTCGAGAAAAATCACAGCAAAGAGGGCACCGGTCTCGGGCTTTCCATCTCGGATAATTTCATTCATATGATGGGCGGACAGCTGGAAGTGAGAAGCACCTACGGCGAAGGATCCGAATTTTTCTTCACGATCGATCAGGAAATCCCGGAAGATATACAGGAAGAAAGATCAGTGGACGACGCTCAGGAAGAAACGTCCCGCGATCTTTGCGAAATGCTCCCCGCCCTTGTCGTGGATGACACAGAAATAAACCTTATGATACTGGAGGAGCTTCTTTCCCAGGCAGGAATCCGGTCGGATACCGCTTCCTCCGGAAAAATCGCCCTGGAAAAATGCAGAAAAAACAAGTACGGAATCATTTTCATGGATTATGTGATGCCCGAAATGGACGGGGTTGAGACTACCCGTCTGATAAGAAGCCTTGATAAGAGCTCACCGACCGACCCGGGCGTTCCCGTTATCGCCGTCACGGGCGACACTTCGGATGAAACACTGGAGGCGTTCCGGAGGGCCGGCATTTCCGATTTTCTTGAAAAACCGGTGGATCCGAAAAAACTATATAAAGCAAAAAAAGTATGGATTCGGCAGTAAAACCTTCCGAATTCATACTTTTTTAATCAATCCAACCTGTCTTTCAAAGCCTTGCTCATTTTTTCCAACGCTTCTTCAAGCACCGCTTTCTGCGTCGCAAAATTAATCCTTATTCTTGCGGGATCTCCGAAATCTGTTCCGTCGGTAAACATTATACCTGCCTTTTTTCTAAAAAACGAGGCATTTATATCCGTTCCGTAAGCGCTGAGATCCACCCACATCAGATATGTCGCCTCAACGTGAGGGAATTTTGCTTTCGGAAATCTCTCTTTTATCTCTTTTTCAAGAAAATCCCTGTTCCCCCGCAGATATTCCAAAAGCTGCTCTCTCCACTCATCCGATTCACCGAAAGAGGCTATTCCTGTTTCAACATTCAGAGAATGAATATCACCGAGCGCATAGGCGACCCTGTTGAACTCTTTTCTTAGATCTTCATTCGGGATCACCTCAAATGAAAATATCAGGTCCGGAACATTATAGGTCTTGCCGTTGGAGTAAAGCGTGATCGAATTATTCCTCGCATATTCGCTGACCGTAAAGAACGGAATATGCGCACCTTCAAACACCAGCTCGCAGTGTGCTTCGTCGGATACTACAATGAGACCATTGCGCTCCGCAAATTCACTAACCTCCAGAAGCTCCTTCCGGGAATACACCCGGCCCACGGGATTATGCGGATTGCACAGATAAAAAATCTTCGTATCCTCCGTAACACATTCCTGAAGCTTTTCAAAATCCATGAAATATTTTTCACAAGAAGTCCCTTCCTCCGCTTCTTTCTGCCCGGAAAAGACCGTTTTCTTAATAAGCGGCACCCTGATCATCTCATTTCCCGCCTTCCCGGGCGCAGTGAGAAGGCAGCAGTAATTCGGCGTGCAGGCCATAGATCTCCCGCCCCCGATATTGCTTGCGCACATAAGTGCGGGGACTATTCCCGGAACCGGAACTATCCATTCATTTTCTACCGCTCCTGCATTGAACCTGCGAATAAACCAGTCTTTTATAACATTTTTGATTTCTGTATCATTAAGAAAATATCCGAAAAAGGGATGCTCTACGCGTTTTTGTATACGATTTATCACGGCCGGCGGAACAGGAAAATCCGAATCTGCCACCCAAAGAGGGAGATATTCCCCTCCGTATATGTCCCATTTCATGCTGTGGGTGTTTCTTCGGTCGATATGTTTGTCAAAATCATACTTCATCTTTGTTTGATCATTTTCCTTTCGATTTTCCTTCAGCTTATCCTTCAGCGTTCCTTACAATTTTCTTTTACGGCTCTTTTCTGCAGTGTTTTTTGCCCTCACATCAGTCGTGAATTTTGCTCACATATTCCCCCGGCAAACGATCATTGCCCTGACATGGCCTCATGCTCCCTCATTATCTCCTGTGTGAGTTCAAATACCGTCCAGGAAATATTGTGCGGAGTCGCCACAGCTTTATACGGCGTCGGGGCTATCCCTTTTTCCCTGTAGGTATCAAGAAAAAGGTCAAAAGCATCCTTCTCCTCTATGCAGAAGATCATGAGATCGGGCTGCGAATACAGCACCGGAGGCTTTTTCGGCTCCGACTCCCTCTCTTTGACCCCGATCAGCTCTCCCACGGTTATCCCGAGCTGATCGCCGGCTATTTTCACAGGTTCTATCGACAGACCCGCACATAAGTCGCAGATCTGTCCCTCTTTTTCCTTATTGGAAATGTAATAAAATATCCTGTCCATAATTAATTATTCATCCAATCATTAAATTATTTTTCCGTCTATTGAAATTGTGACCACCTGAACCGGAATGTCCTTTCCTGAAACCGCAACAGCCTTTTCCACCGCTCTTTCAAGACCGCCGCAGCACGGAACTACCATGCGAATCACTTTTATGCTCTTAATATCGTTCCCGGAAAATATGGCGGAAAGCTTCTCGCTGTAATCCACCGCATCAAGCTTCGGGCATCCCACAAGCACAACTCTGCCATTTGCAAAGGATCTGAAAAAATCCGCATATGCAAAAGCGGTACAATCAGCGGCGATCAGAAGATCCGCCCCGTCAAAATACGAAGCTGAAAGAGGGGCAAGCTTTATCTGCACCGGCCAGTTGTTCAGTTTTAGACCGCTGTTTTCCAAAGATTCCTTCCGTTCCGGCTCCGGCATATCATTCGAAACAACAGCCCTTTTTCTCATATTCTCCTTTGCCGCCGCTTCGTTATAAGCCTCAGCCTCTCTCACCTCAAAAGAGATCGCTCCTGTCGGGCATTCCGGAAGGCAGTCGCCCATTCCGTCACAATAATCATCTCTCAAAAGAACTGCCTTTCCGTTCACCATTCCTATCGCGCCTTCGTGACAGGCTTCTGCACACGCGCCGCAGCCGTTGCACTTTTCTTCATCAATTCTTACAATTTTTCTTAACATTATTACTCCCGTCATCTGTTCATTTTTCCGGATTTTTCTCCGAAAACACTTCATTATTCAAAGACATGTCTGAGATAAGCCACCGAATTTGCCGCATCCTTGTCCAAAAGGCTCTCATCCTTTATGATTTCTCTCCAGATATGAATGTCTGCGCCGACCTCTCCGCCTTTTCTTACAAACGGCTCCATAACAACATTTTTATCATACCCGATCATTTTCAGTGCCTGCCCGATCTCGTTCCATGGCATATTTCCCTTTCCGGGAACCCGGCGATTATTCTCTCCGACATGGAAATGCCCGAGCTTGTCTCCGGCGGTGAGAATTGCCTGCACCATACTGTCCTCTTCAATATTCATATGGAATGTATCGAGCATGACTTTTACCGCGGGAACATCCACCTCGTTTACAAATTTCAGACATTCCTCCGCTGTATTGATCAGATACCCCTCAAAACGGTTAAGCGACTCCAGACAATAATCAATTCCCAGATCTTCGGCCATCTTCCCGACGATCCGGACATTTTTTACACTCTGCTCCCAATCCCTCTCCTTGTCGATCGGCTTTGAAAAATCCACCGGCCAGTAAGAATAGAGGCCGCCTCCAAAGGTATGAATGCCAAGAAATGCCAGCTTCTCTAACATATCCCTGTAGAACCCGATTGCATTTTTTATGACTGCCGGGTCAGAGGATCCGAGATTTTCACCCGCTTGCGGGCCATATCCTCCGGTGAGGATGACTCCCTCTCCCGCAGCCTCATCCCTCATCTCGGTCAGCTCCTTCATAGTCATTTTCTTCAATGCCCCGCAGCCTATCTCAAGGCCGTCAAATCCCAGCTTTTTAACCCTGGAAATATAGCTTTTCTGATCGGCGCTCCATGAATTCTCCCAATATGCATAATAAATTCCGTACTTCATCTTTCGTCTCTCCATTTCTCTATTCAATGATTTCTAATTCACTTTCTCCTACACGGCATCTGAAAAATCTAATCTCTACCCCTGCCTCCTTCGCCGCAAAAAAAGCGGCGGCGAATTCGGGATCGGTACCGGTGTTCGGAATCACTTCATCTATTCCCTCCATCTGAATCACAAATGCTGCGGTGCATTTATAACCCTGATTCACAAGAAAAGCCAGCTCCCTCAAATGCCTGGTGCCTCTCAAAGTCGGCGCATCCGGAAAATATCCCTTTCCGTCGATCTCGAGAGTACAGCCTTTCACTTCCATGAGATACCGTTCATCGCCCTTTTCCATATAAAAATCAAATCTGGAATTTCCACAGCTATATTCCGGCTTCACCAGATCATAATTCTGTTTTAAAAGCCATTCATGCATCACATTATTAGGCGCCTGACTGTCAATATTTATCCATCCCATGCCGTCCTTATATACGGCAATCAGATCATACGCCGTCTTTCTGTTCCCGTTTTTTGCCTTCTCTAAGATGACCCTTGCCCCGGGTATCAAAAGTTCCCTGCATCTCCCGGTGTTCTTTACATGAACCTGCGTTGTCACCCCTTCAAGATTGACAAAAGCGATAAATCGATTGGGGCGGCTGAGGAATACTGCATTTACCGTCTCAGAATATCTCATGAATTCTCGTTTTTCCACTCCCTGATCTGTTTCGCAATCGTCCTCATCAGCCTCTGCCTGGCCTCCGTTGCCGCCCATGCGATATGAGGCGTGATGATAAGCTTATCGCTGTCCTTTATTCTCCTCAGCGGATTTTCCGGAACCATCGGTTCCACATCTATCACATCGATCCCCGCGGAAGCTATCTCACCGTTTTCAAGGGCCTCTGCCAGATCCTCTTCGACGATCACGGGACCTCTGCCGACATTTATCAAAATTGCATCCCTCTTCATTTTCTTAAATGCCGCTCTGTCCATCAGATGATAAGTGTTTTCATCAAGCGGCGCATGTATCGAAACAATATCCGAAGTTTCCAGCAATTCGTCAAAACCGACCTCAGTAAATTCCGGAGAATGATTTTTGCCGCTGGTGGAATAGTATTTTACATGAGCCCCGAAGCACTCTGCGATTCTCGCAACTCTCCGGCCGATATTTCCAAGGCCTATAATACCCCATTCCTTTCCGGCCAGCTCTCTGAAATGCATATCAAAATGTGTAAACATCCTGTCATTCACATATTTTTCCGTCTTAACGTAATCATCGTAGTAATTGAGATGCTCCATGAGGTAAAAAAGGAGGGCAAATGTGTGCTGGGCAACCGCATCCGTCGAATAACCCGCAACATTTCTCCACTCAATTCCCCGCCGGGCCAAAAACTCCTTGTCGAGATTATTTGTTCCGGTCGCGGTAACGCATACCAGCTTAAGATTTTCGGCCTCACCGACAGTGGATTCATTTATCGGCATCTTATTCAGGATGATAACATCCGCATCCTTAACCCTTTCGGGAATCTGTCCCGGTTCGGAATATTCGTATATTTTCACATCTCCGAGCTCAAAAAATTCGGAAAGATCAAGATCCTCACCTATGGATTGTCTGTCAAGAAAAACTATTTTCATTCTACACCTGCTTTTTTATTCAAAAAATCATTCACCGCTTATAAATAAAACTCCGAGCGTTCCGGGACCGCAATGGCTGGAGATCACTCCTCCGGCCCTGGTCTCAAGGATTTCATCGAAAACATCAAGACCCGTGAGGAAATCCCTGACGCTATCCACAATCTCTTTATCACAGCCTGAATGTGTAATAAACACCCGGTCCTTTTTTGCTTTTTTCAGGTCCGGCTCCAGATCCTCGGCATAATTTATAATCACTTTTTCCAGTTTCCCGCGATATTTCCTGCCAGCTCCCATCACACCGTCCACCACATCGATTCTGGGATGAAGCTTAAGTACGCCTCCGGCCATCGCCGCAAGACCGCTGCAGCGTCCGCCCCTGTGGAGGTATGTGAGTGTATCGACCACAAAGCTTGCCCTCACCTTCGGAATAATATCCTCTATTCGCTCAACGATTTCCGATGCGGAGCTTCCGTTTATTGCCATAACAGCGGCCTCAATAACCAGATGACCTATTCCGGTGGAAAGATTCTTGGAATTAACAACGAATACCTTTTCGGATACGCCCATATCTTCCGCAACGAGCTTCATTACATTTCCCGAGGAAGACATTGTCTCTGAAATGGAGAAACAGACCAGCTCATCCGCCTCTTCCAATGCCTGCCTCATTACCCGCTCCGCCGTGTCCACCGAAGGAGCCGAGGTTTTCGGCGTAGTCTTATTTTTATCCGCCCATTTGTAAATTTCATCCGGAGTAATATCAACGCCGTCCTCATATTCATTTTCCCCTAAAAGGATATGCAGCGGAATGATTGAAATATTATATTTTTCAATTAAATCCTTCGATAAGTCACATGTGCTGTCTGAAATAATCTTAACCATAATTTTCCCCTTTTAAAGAAAGCCTTTCTCCTCAGTAAATTCCCAGCCGTGATCGTCATGATAGATCATCTGCTTTGTCATGCCTCCGTCAATGCAAATGTTCTCGCCTGTGATGAATCCTGCTTTTTCAGAACACAAAAACATTACCATCGATGCGATATCCATAGGATTTCCGACTCGTCCCGCCGGATGCTGAAGAGCATCGGCCCCCTCATATTTCCTATAATCTGTGTCGATCCATCCGGGAGATATCGAGTTTACCCTTACTTTTCCCGATAAGCTCACCGCCAATGCATGGGTCAGCGCAGCTATTCCGCCTTTTGCCGCAGTGTAGCTTTCGGTCTGCGGCTGGCTCATCCTGTCTCTGGTGGAAGAGATATTTATGATGACTCCGCCCCGGGAAAAATGCGGTGCAAAAAGCTTCGACAGATAAAACGGCGCCGTCACTCCGACAGCAAGCGCATACTCGAAGTCTTCATATGAGCACTCGCTGATACCCTTCGTTATCGGAAGTGCATTGTTTACAAGAAAATCAACCTTGCCGTACTTTTTTACGACATAATCGGCAAACTCCTCCAATGTGGACTTATCTGCAATGTCCCCTTGAAAATGTTCACCATCGCAAATATCTATCACTTCCACCGACGCGCCTTCTGCGGCAAAAGAATCCGCAATTGCCTTTCCTATTCCACGGGCGCCTCCGGTTACGACCGCGACCTTGTTCTCAAATCCCATTTTTCAAGCCCTCCATTTCGGGTGGTCAGCTTTCGATGACAACGCAGACATCGATCCATTCATTGCTCCCTGCTAATTCAAAGAGCTCATCAGGCGACAGCTCGACAGCACTGGCCGCATTGCCGCAGGCCGGAAAAACCTTATCAAAACGCCTGAGTGACACATCAAGATACACTTTCACTCCATCCTTTATTCCAAAGGGGCATACACCGCCCACCTCTTGTCCTATGAGGCGCCTGACCTCTTCCGGTGTGAGCATCTTTGCCTTGGTGCCGAAGAATTTTTTATACTTGCTGTTATTTACCTTCGCATCTCCCGCGCACACAACCATAACAGGGGCATCATTCACCATAAAAGTGAGAGATTTTGCGATCCTTGCAGGCTCCGTCCCAAGTGCGTTTGCTGCCAGCTCTACTGTCGCACTTGACACATCAAACAGAATGATCCTGTCACCGTAGTTTTTTGACTCCAAAAACCTTCTCGCTTCCTCTAAAGCCATTTTCGCCTCCTGTGAAAATTTTGTAAATTTTGTGCCAGGCACATGCACACTTTGTGCCAGGCACAAAGTGTGCACGTGCCTGTCCCCTTTGAAAAAATATTTTATCACACCACTGTATTTTTCATCAATAAAGTTTAACACGGACTAAGGTGAATGAAAGTATTTACAAAAAAAGGACTGATTGAACAGCCCTTTTCGTTGTGTTTGATATGGTAAATGAAAACATTTTCTCACCATCCGGTCCATTTGTTTCATCACAAATCAACTTTTTCAAATCTCTTCACGGATACTTTGCATGCCACCAAAGTTACTATTCCGTAAATCAGGGCTCCTGCCGCCAAAGTTCCCCACATAAAGCCGTTATCGATCGGTGATGTGCTGTTTAAGAATGCCAACCCCGGGATATGATGCAGCACTTCCGCGGCAATAATGACAACAAAAGCAGTAATCAGGAAAGTGACAAACGGTCCGGCAAATTTATATGCGGTTTTAAAATAGCCTCCGATAAAAAGATAATTGAATATCGCAAAAATCACAAGCGACCACGCCAGATAAATCTGATTTGCATTCATCATTGCATTATTCACATATGGCACAGCCTCGGAAAAAACAAGCATTCTAAGTATCGTCAATATCGTTTCCAGCAGAAATGCCGCCATCTGTATAATAACCGCAAAAGCAAACTTTGCCCTCACGGCATCCGTCTTCCTTACCGGAAGCAGTACGGTATACAAAATATCATTGTTTTCCCGACCGGACTGAAAGGTCTGAAAAATACCGAAGCACACAAAAAACGGACCAACCAGAATCGGATAGCCGGGAATCATTGCCATAGCTCCAAAAAGAATAAACAGATATGATATTTTCGACGACGATAAAAATAATTCCTTATTCAGCAAATTTCTCACGGAGCGCCTCCCTCTCAAAATTGATCATTACCTCTTCAAGTGTCTCTCCTCTTCCGGCTATCTTCCAGTTCTCAAGCAGCTCCTCCATATTTCCGGTGCTCTCAAGCTTACCGCTTCTTATGTATGTGAGGCTGTCCGCACACTTTTCCAGATCAGATGTGATATGCGTGGAAAATAAAATCGAAGTTCCCTCCGAAGCCAGATATCCGAATATTTCAAGAAGCTCATCCCTCGACACCGGATCAAGACCCGAGGTCGGCTCATCCAGAATAATCAGTTCGGCATTATGTGACAATGCCGCTGCAAGATTTAATTTTA
Organism: Lachnospiraceae bacterium; assembly: GCA_050944395.1. Taxonomy (GTDB): domain Bacteria; phylum Bacillota; class Clostridia; order Lachnospirales; family Lachnospiraceae; genus Chordicoccus. Next base: position 24,768 of record JBMNQZ010000012.1, on the reverse strand, counting down.
CCTTCATTCCTTCAGAGAGCTCTCCGGGAGTTTTATTTTCGTCCAACTCAAACAGTTTCATATATCTCGAATATGCATCTTCATTCCAATTTTCATAGAATGATCTTGTCACATTCATGATTTTTTTAATTTTCTTCTTTTTATAATAATCGACGGCTCCTCCGGCGTAGCCGATCCTTTTTTTGATCTCTGCTTCATTCTCAAGAAAGTCCATTCCAAAGTACGAAATTGTACCCGAATCTCTATGGATCAAATTTAGAATTGCCTTGATAGTGGTGGATTTTCCCGCCCCATTTCTCCCAATCAAGCCCATGATCGAGCCCTTTTTTATATCAAAGGAGATATTGTCCAGGACAAATCCCGGATATTTTTTGCTGATATTTCTAACCTTAAGAATTTCTTCCATTAAGCGTCACCTGCCTTAGAGTTCAATATCATATTCATCATGACCATAAAATCATCTTCCTTCAAAAGAGCTATGCCCGAATTTTCGTCACCCAAAACAATCAAGTTATCATTTGGCTTTATATTAAACACTTTTCGGGCTTTTGCGGGAATAACTATCTGACCCTTTTCACCTACCTTTACCACTCCGAAAACATGTTTCCCTTTCGGCGGAACTGCCGGGCCTCTGCCCTCATTATCATAATTGACAAGGTCGTCAAGCGAGACATCAAAAACCTCTGCGATTATCCTGCATTTTTCAATATCCGGAACAGACTCTCCCGTCTCATATTTTGAAAGCGTCTGACGGCTGACCTTAATTCTTTCCGCCAGCTCCTCCTGGGACATATTGTTCAATTTTCTCAAATAGAGCAGGTTTTCTTTAAACATGTAGCACCTCTTGTGAATAGTAAAAAAAGTTTTACTTCCGCTATCTTTTTTTACATTGTATTTCATCTGTTTATTATTATCTACCAATACGTATTAACATTTTCGGAGTGTCAATGTTAAAAATCATAGAAGTGTACAAATGGTGCCTGGCACAGGAGCAGTTTGTGCCTGGCACTGACGCAAAAAGGGACAGGCGGAAATGATAAAGGAAAATTGAAAGCTCTTTATTTTGCTGATATGACTGATGATTTAGAGTTATACCTTCAGAATTAGCATTGCGAAATGTTTCCGCCATATTTTATAATAATAAGCGTTTAGTTATTTATTTTTACAGATGAAAAATTATGATGTTCATAGATCGGGAAGAGTGTTTATGAAAAATAGGTTCTTATTTGTAATTTTTACAATTTGTATGGTTCTTCTGATGTTTCCGGAAGCAGTATTTGCTGAGGGAGAAACAGGCGGTGCACCTAGTGTAACATCCTTTGCTGAAAAACAGCAATTGATGGATGCCTTTTCATCGGATGATACTACTTATATTGGAAAGGTGGTGTTCGGCAAAGACAGTGAAGGAGCTCCACTTGAGTGGTTTATCATGGGAAAAGATGAAGGAGTGGAAGGAGATAACACCATGATATTCGCCACAAGACCGATCGCAAGGAAAGTGCCGTACCTTGAAAATTTAGTTGTTTCTATTGAATATGATTCCGGATGGGGGTGTGAATATGCAACAACCACCCCAAGTGAGGTGGCTCCAAACCATTACGGAGCCAGCGATGTCAGAAAGCTTCTGATGGGAATTGCCGGGAATAAAGGGTATTTTACCACTGCAGAGCAGGATATTATGAACTGGACTCCTATCATAACCATTGATGATTACGGTAGTAAAACTATTCATTATACCACTAAGGAAAAGCTGTATTTACTGTCATATAATGATGTTGGCGGATATTTAGACGGTTGGGCATTCCCTGAAATAGGAAGTCCTGACGGAAGAAAAAAAATAGATGCTCAGACTTTTATTTATAATGATAACAGTTCTATATGGCTGAGGTCGCCCAATGAAAAATTAGATGCCTGTGTTCGTGTTTTCTATAATAAAAAATGTTATTATTACCCTGTCAATCTGAAGTATGATGTTCGCCCTGCGGGCAATCTGGATTTGTCAACTGTTCTTTTCGCATCTTCAGCTGAGGCTTCAGCCGGCGGATTAGATTATGGCGCAATTGAATCAGATAAAGCGATGGTGCTGAGGCTGGATGGCTCGGATAAAAAAATCGGGACTGTCAGGTATAATGACATAGAAGGGTTAATCGCAGCGAAAAAGGATCCGGGTGCGTCAGATCCGGTTTCTCTGGTTGTACAGGGAAATAACGGAAGCTCGGACTGGTATTACACCTTGCAGCTGGAGGATTCTTCTGAAATCTATGTTACAAAGGGAATGCTCAAGGTGGCAAGCGGTATGGATGATCTGTCCCTTGACGAGTGCAAAATATGGTTGGAAACAACAGATGGAAGTACCGGGATGACCTATGCCGTGAAGGGAACATGGGAATCACCGTATAATCTGAAAGGACGACAGATCACAATGGTCAGTCTTACAGGTGCAATTCCGACTCCGGGTCAGACATTTCCGTCAACCTGTCATATGGAGCTGCCTATTACTGACCACAATGTTGTATACACAGCGAAGGTGAACGGAGTTGATGTGCCCGTGACAGGAACTGTGGAATGGAATAAGGATTATAAGGCAACAATCAAAATTGGCACGTTTATTATGTATTCGGTGGTGTATTATTTTGACAGCAGCGTTTATGTGAAAATAGACGGCGAGGCGCTGCCGGAACGTTTGTCACCGGATGTCGACGGTGTTCTTACGATTACCAAAGAATTTTCGACTCAAAAACAAAAAAGCATTACCGGAATCGAACTCCCCAATACGCCTTCAGACGGTATTTTTACTGATTATTACGGTTATGAAGGGTTCGAAGCGTTGCCTTTGAGCGGAAGTGAGCTGGGAAAGCAGGCCACGCTCAATATACTGGACAAGAGTGATAACACTGAAAAAAAAGAAGCAGTGGATGTGCAATGGACCGTTGAAAATGCCGACGGCGCCGATTATGACAATACACACGGAGCCGTAAATACTTTCAGGTGGACGATTCCGGCCGATGCACTATCAGATTATGATTGTGCGGATTGCCCATATTATGATGCGTCTTCCGGCATTATCACAGGCACTGTGTCGATCACCAACAAAGCCGCATCGCCTGTCAACATTACAGGGACCGACAGTGCGACGGCATTTACGGATTCCGGTATTGATGTATCAAAGTATTTTTCTATTGATTCGAACTCGGGAACTCCGACATACACCCTTGTTGAAGGCACAGAAGAGGAATCGGGAGAGGGAACAATAAGCGGATCCATTCTTTCCGTGACAAAGATCGGAAAATTCAACATAAAGCTGAATACTGCGGCGAATGGAATATATGCAGCAGGAGAGAAAACCATTACTCTCACGGTTTCCAACGGAACTATTCAGTATGAGGCATCAGACTCAGGCGGGAAGTATGACGGAAAGCCGCACAGTATAGAAGTAATAGTATCCTCTCCTTCCGGTGCAGCCGTAACATACAGCACTGACGGAGTCATTTACGGAAATGAGAATCCGTCATTTACTGATGAGGGCTCATATACCGTTTACTACAGGATTCAGAAAAATAATTTTGATTTGGCCGAGGGATCAAAAACTGTCACCATTACAAAGAGACCTGTCATAATTACTGCGGATGACCAGAGCATATACTGGGGAACTGAGATAGACCGGGAAAAATACAGTGTTTCGGAAGATGGACTTGCATCAGGTGACCAGATAACTGAAATAACACTTTTGCCCGGCACTTCAAATCTTACAGATAGCGGAACGATTTCCGTAAGCGGGGTGAAGATCAAAAATTTATCTGGAAGCGATGTTACGGGCAATTATGATATTACTCTGAAAAACGGAAAATTAAAAATCGCCCATGATGCGAATATTGCTCCGCAAAGAATAGAAGCTGCCAAGACCAAAACGGAGTATATGGAGGGAGAAAAGCTGAACTTGGATGACATTGCCGTGAAGGCTTATTATCCGGATGGATACAGCGAAGCCGTGACAGCTTTTACAACCAATGCTTCCGACATTGATATGTTTAATGCGGGCACAAAGACATTGACGGTAACATTTTCCAAAAACGGCAAGACTTTGACAGACGATATTGAGATTACGGTAAAAGATGAGCACATAGATAATAATAAAGATCACGTCTGTGAAATATGTTTTAAAACAATCTCCCGGCATGCGGGCGGTGAGGCTACCTGCATAGAAAAAGCGGTCTGCGAATACTGCGGCGAAGAATACGGAGATATCGACAGTTCAAATCATAATCTCAAAGTCATCAGCGCAAATGAACCGACCGTAACTCAAACCGGTAATATAATGTACTGGCATTGTATCGATTGCGGAGAATACTTTTCCGATCAAACCGGGAAGAATAATATTGATCCTGTGGATGCAATACTGCCAAAGCTCCCGCCTGAGATTATAGAGGGAATGGGGCAGAAGACTGTCAAAGGCGAACCAAGGGCACTATCATTCCGTTCCAATGCAGCTTTTGAGGATTTCCTGAGCGTTGAGATCGACGGAAAGACTCTGGATGCGGAAAATTATTCCGCAGTGGAGGGCAGTATCCTTGTGTCTTTGAATGCGGACTATGTGGCATCACTTTCAGCCGGTGAGCACACGGTCGGTATCGTCTCGGACAGCGGTACCGCTTCCACAACGTTTGACGTGACTGTGAAAGCTGAATCGGTTGACGATGGAAACGGAGGTACAAATGGAGGTGCAGACCATTCTTCGACAGGAGAAACCGGCAGCGGAGCAAACTCTCTGGCAACCGGGGATAACAGCCATTTTGCGCTCTGGATTGCACTTCTCATTGTCAGCGCAGGTGCTCTTGCGGCAGCTGTATTGATGAGAAGAAAAAACAGGACAAAAGCATGAAACTCAACAGAAAAGATTTTGATGAATTCGGGGCACACAAAGGTCAGTACTTCTGAATCAAAAATGCGGAGCGCTTTCGTGAAAATCCTGCCGGCAAAATATCGGAGCTGCAAAATGTTGAAGCTCCGGCTGATTATGTTTTTAAGCAGAAAATGCGCAAAAAAAATGCCGTCGCATCCAAGGCAGCATAGCAGTCAGCTTACCCTTTGATGCGACAGCATCTTCTGAATTATCACTCGTAACTATTCACTGTATGTTCTTACATGACACTTTTTCACTCATCCTCCGATCAGGTCGTCAATCCATTATTTACAATGTCGCTGTAAGAAATCGTCCCTTTTTCATTATAAACACCCATCAATTTATCATAGGCACCTTTTGCCTCATCAAAATTCGAGAACTGGAAAGTCGCACTATTAACAGAAACATTGGCAAGGGAATGGTATGTTTTCCCGGTATTTCCGTCATTATATCTGACTACACGCGAATAATACACATCATAGGTGTTCGTCCCCGCCTGAAATCCCATCATTGGAATGTACACATTAGAAAGCCCCTTTTCATCAAAGGTGATGGATTGGTCTTTCACCACATCATCAACATTCAGAGATGACCAGTAAATAATATCATTCTCCTTACCCGTACGCGATGTCGGATAAATGGTCCAGGTAGCTGCCCCCATCTTTTCAAAATCAATGCTTCCGTTCAATGCATTCATCAATCTCTCCGTACCGCCGTCAGGCTGTTTTTCGTGCGAATTGATCATTGAATGCGGAACAATAATAGCGGAAAGCGCATCGGAAATGATTTTCATCGGATCTTCGAAAACATAACTAAAGGAATTTCCCGAGGCTCCGCCGGCATTCCAGTCTATTATCACATTATTATCGGTTTCCTCACAAAAAACTCTGCAGATTCCTCCCGCTCCTGCCGGCTTATTGAGCCAATGCGCGGTATCACTTGACTTTATTCCTCCGATTTCAAGTTTACTTTCATCCTGTGTCCAGCCCGCTTTCTTTTGCTTCAGCGGCACTTCCAAAGAATACTGTCCGTTCCGGTAATCAACATCCTGCGCATCACCGGTGAGCACTGCCACCATAATTTTCGCATAAGCACCCCTTACATTTGCAAGATCTGTGCTCTCTCTGCTCTTTTCAATCTGATTATTTAAAACCGGAATAGCTATTGCAACAAGGACCGCAATAATAGCAACAACTATAAGCATTTCCATTAGTGTAAACCCTGCTTTTTTTCTCATCCGGACCCCCATTTTCACTTTATTTAAAAGTATATTTTATCATGATTGTTTCCATAATAAAAGAATAAACACAAAAAGATACTGTAAAGAGATGCAGTAGAAACGCCAAATATGGTCTTTTCTGTATAATAAGAAAAAAGGTGACAGGCTGAGGCAACAAAGGTGCCAGGCACCAACCATGTTGGTGCCTGGCACCTTTGTTGCCTCAGCCTGTCACCTTTTTACCGCCTTATTTCAAAACCCAAAATCTTTATAATCCTCAGGCAGAAACCTATGGTAGATTATATGTCCCCCTTCATCCTTAAAGCAGTAATAATACTCATCCGGACCCTTGGAGAACCTGATCATCATATGGAATTCCCCGTTATCAACACTCTCAACAATGCAATCCGCATCTTCGCCTTTAAACAGTGCGATTATATCATCGAATGAGATCCCGTGCCGGGTAAGCAGGTTGATCAACTCGTAAATGAAGGCCCCTCCGTAGTTCTCGTGAACATATTCGGAGACCTCCTTGCTGCAAATAAAACAGAACCTTTCACCTTTCTGCGATACCTCTATCCTGCCTATTTCAGCCTCAGCCTCCCGGACAAACTCCGCTAATACTCCCGGCATTTCCCCGGATCCTGCCTCTGTTCCCGTCAAATGCCTTAGAGATTCCAGCGGATAATAGAGCCTCACCGACTCCTTCATGTATCCCAGCTTTGCCTGCTCTTCGGCTATCATATCTATAATATTATTTTTTAATCTTTCAAATTTTTCTGTCATTTCAGGCTCCGATCGTCATATTTTTCTAAACGCTCTCGGTATGTAACCGTGAATCATAGCAAGAGAACACGCCTTCACCTCGTCCCATATTTCCTGGGACAACGATGCGTCATCCGGAATTCCCAAATACATTCTAATGAACTGTGGGTGCTCGACCAACGCAACAAGAGCACTGGTAATGAGCCTGCTGAGTATAGCCTCACACTGCGTATCCTCAGTGTGCCAATAATCTCTAAGCAGCATTTTCAGCACATTCTCTCCGTCTCTGCATGCCACTGCCGTGATCGGTCTGTGCCCGTTGATCGGATTTATCTGCTCATGGATAAGCAGATACATTACATCTGCTTTTTCCGGATTTCTCAGAATCCTGATCTACATATCTATAATTTCTTATTTTTCTTCTTCATACCAATGAATTACTTCTTCAATAATTTCACAGGCAGCAAGGATAGTGTGAAGGCACCTTTCTTCGCGGTTGAACAGCTGCGGTTTGATGTCACGGCAGAGAACAGAACCGAACTTCTCTTTGAACATTCTCATCATTTTCTTAACCACAGGTCCTATGTCCGCGCTTTCGTGAGCTGTGGTTTCCACATATTTCACGGACATCACCGCTGCACCCGAAAGAATTGCGCCGCAGGTATTGCCGGTCTGAATTCCGGCCCCGTATCCTGCCACCATTATCATATCGCGGTCATGAAGCCCCAGGTTATAATATTCATTGCCGGCCCTTATTATGGTTTCGGCACAATTATAATTGCCCTCAAAATAATACTTCTCCACCAGATCCGCCAGAGATGCACCGGAAGAAAGAATCCTCTCCTCCCATTCCGACTCCCTGAAACCAACAAGTACAGTGTCTCCATCGACAAGAATGGGGCGTTTTACCAGCATTCCGTTGGAAGCCAGGAGCTCAAGCTGCTCCTTCTCGTCCATATCGGCAAGCTTGTCCTTCAGCTTCATCTCCTTGTAGAGAACCCCGCTCGTGTTGAAAAACTTCTTCAACGGAAGACCGCTCTTCCGGCACCATTCACTCAGCTCCTCAACCGTTGGATTATTTTCAACTATGTGGCGCTCCTCAAAATTCACGGACTTGCTCTCCATCCACTTCCGCGCTTTCTGACATGTGGAGCACCTCGGATAACAAATAAACTCCATAACAAACTCCTCTCTGAAAAAATGGTGCCTGGCACCTTTAGTGCTTGTGCCTGGCACCTTTAGTGCTTTTGCCTGGCACCTTTATACCGGCGTCCCGACCTCGATAAGATTCCCGTCGGGATCATAAAACCTGATCACCTTCTGACCCCAGCTGTGGGTCATCATGCGGTTGACATAACACGTGTCAGGATACAGCTTTTCCAACTTTGCAGCAAACCCTTCAATATCTTTTTCTTCAAAATACAATTCACATGAATTATTTCGCGTAATCACATCCGTCCCTAGAAATTCTTTCCAATAGCGGACATCCTGAAGCACCAGACCTTCTGTCAATATCATGTTTCCGTCATTATCAAGAATCATCTCAAGCCCGAAAAGTTCCTCATAGTACTTCCGGGATTTTTCTATATCTTTTACAACTATCAAAACATTTTTAAGTTTCATAACTGTCCTAAAACCTGATCTTCTGTTTCAGCCATTGCCTTCAAGGTTTTTGAAAGCAGCTCATCAAGCGGCCATTCCAGCATCTCGGCACCCCTGTCGATTACCTCCCGGGAACAGCCGGCCGCAAAGCCTTTGCTCTTATACTTCTTCTTTAATGACTTTAATTCCATATCCTTTGTGCTTTTCGACGGACGCATGAGTGCCGCTGCCCAGATGAGACCCGTAAGCTCATCCACAGCAAAGAGCACCTTTTCCATCTGATGCTCCGGCTTGATATCTATCGTTGCGCCGCATCCCACGGTAATACCGTACCCGTGAGAACATACCGAATGAATTATATCCTCTCCGACTCCGGCCTCCCTGAGAAGCTCAGGAGCCTTCAGGCAATGCTCCTCCGGTGCCACCTCAAAATCGATATCATGAAGCAGTCCCACTATTCCCCAGTATTCGGCATCATCTCCGTACCCAAGCTCCTCTGCATACCATTTCATAACAGCTTCAAGTGTTATTGCATGCTGAATGTGAAACGGATCGCTATTGTATTTTTTAAGCAGTTCAAACGCTTCTTCTCTTGAAATCCTACTCATGTGTTCCTTCCCGGCGAATAAAATAAAGCGCCTTTTCAAATATCATTTATTGGGATTTTAACACTGTTAACAAAGGGGATTCAAGAAGAATGTAAAAAAGGGGACAGGGACAGTAGCAGGTGGTGCCTGGCACCACCTGCTACTGTCCCTGTCCCCTTTTGTTACTTCACCTGTCCCCGGATATACATGTGCCAGGCACCTTATTATCTCACACCCAAAAAACTCTTCCGTCTTTTCTCGGCGCCGGATCAGGCACCTCTCCTTCAGCAAAGCCCACGGCACAGTGTCCGATTCCTTCCCACTGTCCTTCTATCCCGAGCTCCGTAAGAAGGGATTGGTACTCGGGAGTATCAAATTCTTCCTTTGCCCTGTGGATCCAGATACTGCCCAGCCCCAGTGAATGGGCCGCAAGCATCATATTTCCCATAACAAGACTTCCGTCATAAACCCTTGTGGGCCAGTCCTTTTCTGCCAGCACGATAAGTATCACAGGCGCCCCGTAAAACGGATCAAAATCCGCTCCCCAGCCGCCTATACTGCAATTGTCCCGGGATATCCGATCCCTAAGAGCTTTGTCAGTCACGGCAACGATTATCGCCGACTGTCTCCCTTTACCGTTTGCAGCATAAAGACCTGCCTCAATAATCTTCTCAATATCAGATTCAGACGGCATTTCCGGTCTGAACTTTCGAACGCTTCTGCGCTCCTTCATCGCTTTTAATATCTCATTCATTAGCATTACCTCCGAATAGATCCATTATACCGCTTCGAAGTATATATGCCAAATCATCGATATTATTTTTCTTTATGATCGTCAAGCGCAAATATCACCCACTCGGCAATATTTGTAGCATGATCCCCTATCCTTTCCAGATATTTATTGACCATCAGAAGATCCGCTGCCTGCTCCGCATATTCCGGATAATTGCATATCATATCAATAAGCTCTTTCTTAACCTTGATAAACAGCTCATCTATCACATCATCGTGATCAATTACCTCTTTTGCCTTTTCCATATCCCGCTCAACATACGCTTCCACGGCATGGAGCAGCATCACAATCGCCTCAACCGACATAGTTCTGATATTATCGATATTCAAAGGATAATCGCTCCCCGCCATCATGATCGTGATCTCGGCAATATCCGCAGCGTGGTCTCCTATCCTCTCCATATCGGTAACCATTTTCATGGCCGCCGTTATCGTGCGCAGATCCCTTGCCACCGGCTGCTGCTGAATAAGCAGCTGAAAACACATATTTTCTATTTTTTTCTGCTCATGATCGACGAGTTCATCATCCTCCATTATTTGTTTCGCACCCTTCACATCCTTTGCAAAAAAAACTTCTACGGTGCTCTGTATCGCCTGCTCGATCATATTGCCCATATGGATAAGTTCTTCATTGAGCCTTTTAAGCTGCTCGTCAAACTTTAACCTCATTTTTCGATTCTCCTTTGTATCAGCCAAATCTTCCGGTAATATAATTTTCCGTCCTCTTGTCCTTCGGATAAGAAAACAGATTCTTTGTCTCTCCGAACTCGATCATTTCTCCCAGCAGGAAGAACGCAGTATCATCAGATACCCTCACCGCCTGCTGCATATTATGAGTAACAACAATTACGGTATATTTCTTTTTCAGGCTTTCCATCAGATCCTCTATTTTTGACGTCGAAATCGGATCCAGCGCAGACGTCGGCTCATCCATAAGAAGGACCTCCGGCTCCACGGCAAGCGCTCTTGCAATGCAAAGCCTCTGCTGCTGTCCTCCGGAAAGACCCAGCGCCGATTTTTTAAGGCGGTCTTTCACCTCGTCAAATATAGCGGCTCCTTTTAGACTCTCCTCGACAATTCTGTCCAGCTTCTTTTTATCTCTGATTCCGTGGACCCTGGGACCGTAGGCGACATTATCGTAAATACTCATCGGAAACGGATTCGGCTGCTGAAACACCATTCCCACTTTTTTCCTGAGTATCGTCGTATCAACGCCCGGCGCATATATGTCATCGCCGTCAAGCAGCACTTTTCCTTCGATTCTGACATTATCGATCAGATCGTTCATTCTGTTCAAAGTCTTTAAAAATGTGGATTTTCCGCAGCCTGAAGGCCCAATAAGAGCAGTCACGGCATTTGGTCTGATATCCATTTCAATTCCCTTTAGAGCGTGATTTTCGCCGTAATAAAGGTCCAGATTTTCAACATGTATCTTTTCACCTGTATTCATCTACTTTCTCCTTGTAACATCAAATCGCGCCGCCAGCTTCTTAGTTCCCAGGTTAATGGCAAAAACAATAACCAGAAGGACTACCGCTATTCCGAAAGCCGTCTCGAAATCTCCCTCGCTCGTTGCACTCAGATACAGCTGGGTGGTCATAGTTCCTCCGGACTGGAATAATTTTCCGAAAATGTCGCCGATTCCCTTTGGAAGCGCTTTTGCACTTCCCGCAGTAAACAGAAGTGCCGCCGATTCTCCTACGATCCTGCCTATCGCCAGTATTGCGCCTGTGATTATTCCGGGCATTGCCGACGGAAGCAAAATAGTCCTTATAGTATGCCATTTTCCCGCACCCAGGCCTACTGCGCCCTGCCGGTAGCTGTCGGGAACCGTTTTTAATGCTTCCTGAGTATTTCTGGTTATAAGAGGAAGAATCATGAAAAACAGCGTCAGGGATCCGGTGAGTAGTGAGTATCCGAGTCCGAGCGTCTGACCGAAAAACATCATACCAAACAGTCCGAAAATAATAGAGGGGATTCCGGACAATGTCTCGGTCGCAAACTCAATAACGGAAACCAGTTTTCCCGGTTTAGCATACTCATTCAGATATACGGCCGCACCGACGCCTACCGGAGTTGCGATCAGCATTGTGACAAACACAATGATCAAAGTGTTCACGATATTTCCGGCAATTCCCACCGTACCGCGAACCACAGATGTAACCGTTGTAAGAAATTCAAGATTAACGGTTCCCAGACCTTTAATCAGAACATATATTATTATTCCCGCCAGAAGAATAACCGAAAACGATGTGCAGAGAAAAATCAGAAAATACACTGCCAGTTCCGCCGGACGGCGTCTTTTGCTGACAAGGCTGTTTTCCCTGCCTGACGCATTTGATTTTCCGTCAGCCATTTTTCTCCGCCCCCTTTCTTATCTTCATGAGGATCAGATTGATAACCATAATAAAAATATAGAGCACCAGTCCTACCGTAAACAGGACTTTTCTGTGCAGACCTTCCGCATAACCCATTTCACTTACGAGCTGTGTCGTCAAAAATCTTACAGAGTTAAACGGAAGCGGTATATTGACAGCGCCGCCGGCAACCATATTTATTGCCATAGCTTCACCCAAAGCTCTTCCGATTCCCAGCACCGCACCCGTGAGAATTCCGGATTTTGCGGCAGGAATGGTCACTTTGAAAATTGTCTGGATCCTGCTTGCACCCAGTGCAAGAGAAGCCGCCCGAAGATCGCCTCTTACCGAACGGATCGAGGACGCACTGACGCTTATTACCGTCGGCAATATCATTATCGCAAGCACAATTATTGCCGAAATCATATTGGATCCCCCGGTAAACTGATGATTCGGAGAATTCGCAAAAATGATTTTTTCCAGCTTATACATTATCGGGTTGAGAATCATCATTCCCAGAAGGCCGTAAATAACCGACGGTATTGCAGCGAGAAGCTCGATCGCCGGGGTCACGATACCCGCAAGCCGTTTGCCCGAGATTTCCGTGAGAAATACCGCTGTAAGTATTCCCACAGGCACTCCTATAAGAACACTTCCGGCTGTCCCGGCTATCGATGAAAGTATTATGTATGCAATTCCAAAAGAAGGGTCTTCAGATGTGGGTTTCCACTGTGTACTGAATAGAAGTTCGGAAACTCCGACTTTGGCTATTGCCGGAGTTCCCTTGATGATCATGTATAAAGTAATGGCACAGACCGCGAAGACTGCTGCGATACCGCAAACAACAAATACCGCTTTAGCCATTACCTCTTTGTGATTTTTGTGCCCGGTCCTAATGTTCATCGCACATTCTCCTGACTTACTGCGGGAGAATCAGTCCGAGAGATTTTATCAGCTCCTGACCTTCATCAGACCGAACATAATCAAACCATGTTTTAACAAGTTCATTTTGCTCGCTGAGCTCACCTTTTGTTGCCATAACAAACGGTCTTGACAATATATATTTTCCGTCAACGATATTCTGCTCAGTAGCCTCAACACCGTTAAGTGCGATCGGATTTACAGTATCATCTACAACATCGAGAGAAACATATCCAATAGCTCCCGGTGTTGCCGCAACCTTGGCAAGAACTCCTCCTGTAGAATCAAGCTCCTGCGCATATTTGCACGCATCTTCAATTTCAAGCAGTTCCTCGAAGGCGCCTCTTGTTCCCGATCCGTTTTCACGTCCGATCACAACTATAGCTTCATCGTTTCCTCCGAGCTCGCTCCAATTTACGATCTCGCCCTTATAGATAGATGCCAGCTGTTCTGTCGTGATATCAGCAACAGTATTGTCTTTATCGGTAATTACCGCAATTCCGTCGATGGCAACAACATTCTCTACAATGCCCTCAGCAATCTCCTCGTCCTTGAGAGATCTTGATGAGTTTCCGATATCTGTGCTTCCCGCAGCAAGAGCCTCGATTCCTGCTCCGGATCCGGTGTATTCCGTTGTAACGGTGATCTCCGGATAAGACTCCATAAACATTTCACTCATTGCTTCGCAAAGCTTCTCCATGGAAGTGCTGCCCGCAAGTGAAATAGTTCCTGCAAGCGTCTGTTCGCTTTCAGTGTTTTCAGCACTGCTTTCGGACTGTGCGCTTTCCGCTTCCGTCTCCTGTGCGCTTTCCGCTGCGACAGCTGTACTATCGGCCTCAGAAGTTTCTGCATTCTGTGATCCGCATCCAAAAAGCATAGCCGACATTGTTACAAGTAAAGCGCCGGATGCGATAACTTTTCCAAATTTTTTCATTCCTATTTTCCTCCCTTAGGTAAAATATCTTTATTACAGGGATGATTCTATTCCAGGAATGTAAAATTCAAAATCGCTCATCGGTAAAAATTTTGTAAAAATCTCATTTGACCGGAAGCTGTATCTCCGTAAGCCATTCTTCCGGAGATTCCTTATTCCAAATCCCGTCTATATAACATTCACGGGCCAGACCGGCAATCGTGTAGCCGTTTTCCTTCGCATATTTGCTGATATAGGCATATGCTTCTCCTATTCTGTCATACGGGCCTTTATGATAAATGCTAAGGACCCTGATCTCAGGCATTTCCCGAAACTTTATCCGCTCACTTTCAACGCCTTTTTTGCAGACGGCTTCGCTGTGCCTTATTCTTATTCCGCTCTCCATATATTCCCCATCCAGGTATTCGCAATATTCATATGCAGGCTCAGCACACTTCAAACCGGGATTAAGTCTCATACACTCATTTCCCAGCTCCGGTATCCAGGTCATGATATCTTCATATTTATCCAGCACGGTTTCCGAATAATAAACGATCTTTCCGGGAATCAGCTTTTCCGCTACCTGATACTTCATCTCATCTTCCTCCAAAATATGTCTGATAATAGAAAGCCTCGCATCGATATCTTCCCGCTGCGCTTTCAGAGCCTCTGCTTTTTTCGCAAATATTTCTCTGACATCTTTTCCGGACAATATCTCTTTGATCTCATCGATCGAAAGTCCCAGCTGCCTGTACGACTTTATCCTGGCAGCGTCTTCCAGCTGGTTCGTTTCATAAAACCTGTATCCGGTCCAGGCGTCTGTAAAAGCAGGTATTAAAAGACCTTCCTTTTCATAAAATCTCAAAGCCTTTATCGTAAGGTGAGCCAGCTTTGAGAACTCTCCGATCTTCAGCATGTGGCGTCCTCCTTTCATCAAAATAACTCTAACCCATCCTCCAGGGGGAGAGTCTACTAAAAAAGGGACAGGCAAATGACCTAATTGTGCCTGGCACAATTAGGTCATTTGCCTGTCCCTATCGTTTTAAAAAAGCTATCTCTTTTGCGTACCCGGCATCATCATTCGGCGTTTCAAGAATAAACGGCAATCCCTGAACCCTTGGATTCTTTTTGATCCTCTCAAATGCTTCTGTGCCGATATTTCCGTACCCTATTTTTTCATGCCTGTCCTTTCGGGATCCCAGCTTATTCATACTGTCATTCACATGAACTGCCTTCAATCTGTCGAGTCCTATTATACTGTCGAATTCATCCAGAACTGCGTCAAAATCCGAGACAATATCATAGCCGGCGTCCCAGACATGGCAAGTATCCAGACACACTCCGATATTTCCGGTCATATCGACACCATCGATTATCATCCTCAGCTCCTCAAACCTTGATCCGATCTCGGTCCCCTTCCCTGCCATAGTTTCCAGAAGCACGATAGTGGTCATTCCCTCGAACATGGACCTGTTAAGTGCCGCGCCAATCATCCCGCATCCCGCATCCACGCCCTGCCCGACATGTGAGCCCGGATGAAAATTATAGTATTGACCGGGAGTATACTCCATGCGCCTCAGATCGTCGGCAAGCATATTTTCGGCAAATTCTCTTATCGATTCTTTGTCGGAGCACAAATTCATAGTGTATGGCGCGTGAGCTACAATCTTTCCGAATTTATTCTCCTTCAGATAATCCATCAATGCCTGAGCATCCCCGGGAACAATATCCTTTGCTTTTCCGCCTCTCGGATTTCTCGTGAAGAATGCAAAAGTATCCGCTCCCAGCTCAGATGCCTTTTTACCCATAGCTAAAAATCCTTTTGTAGACGAAAGATGGTTCCCCGTATATATCATATGTGCAATTCTCCTTCTTTTCCCCAATAATGCTTTTCTTTTAATATATCATACCTGATTTCAATCTAATCCAAAATCAACTTTGCCGCAAAGAAATAATTCATTTAATAATTCGTCAAATCTATAAAATAAACACATTTGCATACTTATAAAACCTATTTATACAATCTTTATTCATGTAGAATAACCTCAACTTTAAAAGTGCACGAGAGGAGAACAGCTATGAAATCCCTTCAGACAATTCAAAAAACCTTCAACGTATTCCATGTTCTGGCCAAAATTGCATTAATATTCTGCATCGTAGGAGCCTCCTTCTGCGCATTGGGCACCCTGTGCTGCGCAGTATGGAACTCAGGCGGCCGCGTTTTCGGTCTTTTCGGCGAACCTATCATCAGCTATGTCGAAGAAAGTGATATGCTCCATACGACGGCCGTTCTCCTCACTGATCTCATTTATCTGATAACGGACATTATCCTTCTTTCTTTCACATGCCGTTATCTGAAAACCGAACTTGCCGCCGGCACTCCTTTCACCAAAAGCGGTGCCGGCCTCCTGAAAAATCTGGGAATCAAATGCATTTACATTCCTATAATTTCAATAGTTATATGTTCGGTAATATCAGTTTGCATGGGTGCCGGAAATATTTCTGACGCCGGAAATCTTCCCGGAATCGTAACCGGAATAGTGCTCATTCTCGCATCGCTCATATTCCGTTACGGCGCAGAGCTTGAGGAAAAATCAAACATTACCCATGAAATTAACTAAAAGCAAAGAGAAGGATTCTATCGGTATATTACCGGTATCATCCTTCTCTGAAATATTTTGATTTATATTAATTTAAACTGGTCTTAAATTAATTTATTATGCAGTTTCCGGCATCCTCTGAAAAATCTGTTACAGATATTTCCTGAGTTCCTCTGCCTTATCCACCTTTTCCCACGGAAGGCTGATATCGGTACGGCCGAAATGTCCGTACGCTGCCGTCTGTCTGTAGATCGGACGTCTGAGATCAAGCATCTTAATAATTCCGGCCGGTCTGAGATCAAAATTCTCCCTGATCAGAGAAACAATTTTTTCGTCCGAAATCTTTCCTGTTCCGAAAGTGTCAACCATGATAGATGTAGGCTCGGCAACACCGATCGCATATGAAAGCTGAATCTCACATTTATCCGCGATTCCCGCTGCCACGATATTCTTTGCAACATAACGAGCCGCATAAGCCGCAGAACGGTCAACCTTTGTACAATCCTTTCCCGAAAAAGCGCCGCCGCCGTGACGAGCCATTCCGCCATATGTATCAACGATGATCTTTCTTCCGGTAAGTCCCGCATCCCCGTGAGGTCCGCCAATAACAAAACGGCCTGTCGGATTGATGAAAAATTTCGTATCATCGTCAATCAGTTCCTTAGGAAGAACCTCGTCAAATACATATTTCTTAATATCTTCATGGATCTGTTCCTGAGAAACATTCTCATCATGCTGTGTGGAAAGAACCACCGCCTCCAGTCTCTGCGGCATTCCTGCCTCATCATACTCAACAGATACCTGTGTTTTTCCGTCCGGTCTCAGATACGGAAGCGTTCCGTCTTTTCTTATCTGGGTAAGGCGGAATGCCATTTTGTGTGCAAGGGCAATAGGATACGGCATAAGCTCCGGCGTTTCATTGGAAGCATAACCAAACATCATGCCCTGATCCCCTGCACCGGTATCAAGATCGTCAACAATCTTTCCTGTTTTAGCCTCAAGAGCTTTATCGACGCCCATGGCAATATCGGCAGACTGCCTGTCCAGTGCAACAAAAACTGCACAGGAATTTCCGTCAATGCCCTTCTTTCCCTCATCGTATCCTATTTCAACGACCGTATTTCTTACTATCTGAGGAATATCGATCTGCGCTTTTGTTGTAATTTCCCCGGTTACCAAAACAAATCCCGTACACGCAGCGGTTTCACAGGCAACCCTGCTCATAGGATCCTGTGCCATGCAGGCATCAAGAATAGCATCAGAAACTGCATCACAGACTTTATCCGGATGCCCTTCTGTTACAGATTCTGAAGTAAATAATCTTCTCTCCATTACAATTTCCTTTCCTTCTTCCAAAAACTAAACTGTCATCACGATAGTGCACATGCCCGGCGAAATGTTTTTCTATAACGGAAATCTCATTTCCATCTCCTGTCATATAAAAACGGAGCCCAAAAGGGCTCCGTAATATAATCACTCTTTACAAAGACCCCTTATTGTTCGATAATTCGCTTCAGGCAGGCACCGTTCTGCTTTTCGCAGAGGTTGTCGCAGCTTCTCAGACCCTTTAAATCTCCACTGCTCTGAATAAGGTAACTTATGTATTTTTATCAGCCAAATGACCATCAGCTGGTCTTCAGCATGAATTTCTCAATTTCTCTTTCATCCTCAAGCAACTCGATGTTTCCTCCGAGGCTTCGGATCTTCTCGGCAAAATCCTCGTATCCGCGCTTAATGTATACAATATCATCAACAATAGTGTAATCATTCGCAGCAAGTCCCGCAATCACCAAAGCAGCGCCCGCTCTCAGATCAGGAGAAGAAACCTGTGCTCCGAAGAATTCATTTACACCGTCAATAATTGCCACATTTCCTTCAACCTTAATGCTCGCTCCCATTCTGGCAAGTTCATCAGTATATTTGAACCGGTTTTCGAAAATGCTCTCGGTCACAACGCTTGTTCCGTCCGCAAGTGCAAGAACCACAGCCATCTGTGGCTGCATATCGGTTGGAAATCCGGGATAAGGCAAAGTCTTCACATGTGTACGCGTAAGTCTTCTCGGCGCAATGACCCTGACCGCATCATCAAAGCGCTCAACATCACAGCCGATCTCCTCAAGCTTGGCAGTCACAGCCTCAAGATGCCTCGGAATAACATTCTTTACGGTAACATCACCCTTTGTAGCCGCTGCCGCACACATAAAAGTCCCGGCCTCGATCATATCCGGAACAATTGTATAAGTGGTTCCGTGGAAGGACTTAACTCCTCTGATACGGATAACGTCAGTCCCGGCGCCCTTGATATTTGCGCCGATACTGTTAAGGAAGTTTGCCACATCTACGACATGAGGCTCCTTCGCTGCATTTTCAATAACGGTTCTGCCCTCAGCTCTGGATGCCGCCATCATAATATTGATGGTTGCTCCCACAGACACGGTATCCATGAAAATATGTGCCCCGTGCATGCTGTCACAGCTTCCGATAATGCTGCCGCGCCGCATATCAATATGCACGCCCATAGCCTTAAAGCCCTTAAGGTGCAGATCTATCGGCCTGCTGCCGATAGCGCATCCACCCGGAAGCGGAACCTCGGCCTTATTATATTTTCCCAGAAATGCTCCTAAAAGATAATACGACGCTCTTATCTTTTTAATATAGTCGTACTTAATGCTGTAATTTGATATCGTTCCGCCGCAGATCTTTACAGTATGACGGTCGAGATAATCTATCTTAGCACCTACATTTTTCAGCGCACCAACCAAAACGCGTACATCATTCACATCGGGAAGATTCTCAAGAACAACTTCCTCGTCAGTCATGATAGACGCTGCCAATATAGGTAATGCGGCATTTTTCATGCCGGAAATCTCAACTTCGCCAATAAGCGGCCTCCCGCCATTGATTACGAATCTTTCCATATACACCCTGTCCTATTTTTTGTTTATACTCCCAAGCAGCGTAAATTTCCCCTTTTTTACGCTTAGACTATAATACCCCTAAAAGCTATATTTGTAAATAGTAAATAATTCTCAATAAATTGTTAATGTTTTTTAACAGTTTCCATATTAAATGACTAAGATGGAATTTATTTATTCTCCGACTTAAATAATTCCGACAAACTTTCCTTTTCTTTCCGGCTCATGTGTTTAATCTGATATTCACGCCTCATCGCTTCCTGCCTGGTTCCAAATTCTTCATAATAAATCAGCTTTACGGGGCATCTGGTTTTTGTATATTTTGCTCCTTTCCCCGAATTGTGGGCAGCTACTCTTTTTTTCAGATCATTTGTCCATCCTGTGTAATATGTTCCGTCAGAACATTCCAAAATATAAGTATAATTTTGTTCATCCATATATACCGCCTTAAGCTCGCGATGAAAGATCCCAAAAACCAGGGAAATAAGAAAAAGCAACATTAAAGGGCTGAAATCAGCCCTTTTCCTATCTAAGCAACCTTGCCTTTAGCATGTTAAATCAAAAATCTATATCCAATCCAACCGGGCAGTGATCAGATCCAAATATTTGCGTATGGATCTCTGCACTTTTTATTTTCTCCTTAACAGAATCAGATGCCAAAAAGTAGTCTATCCTCCAACCGGCATTTCGTTCTCTTGCCTTGAATCTATAGGACCACCAGGAATACTTCACCTCATCCGGATGAAGATATCTGAATGTATCCGTAAAACCCGCATCAAGAAGTACTCTGAATTTTTCCCTTTCCTCGGGTGTGAAACCCGCGTTTTTTGTGTTTGTCTTTGGGTTTTTAATATCGATCTCAGAAGCTGCAACATTAAGGTCACCGCACACCAATACAGCCTTGGATTTCTCCAGTGTTTTCAGATAATTTCTGAAGTCATCCTCCCATTTCATCCGATAAGAAAGACGAGCCAGACCATCCTGAGAATTCGGAGTATATACAGTCACCAGAAAGAATTCCGGGAACTCCAAAGTTATTATCCTGCCTTCTTTATCATGCTCTTCTATCCCCATACCGACTGACACGGAAAGAGGTTCTTTTTTGGAAAATACCGCCGTTCCTGAATACCCTTTTCTCTCGGCGTAATTCCAGTATTGATAATAACCGGGAAGTTCAAGCTCAATCTGACCTTCCTGCAGCTTGGTCTCCTGAAGACAGAAAATATCCGCATCCAGCATTCTAAAAGCATCCAGAAATCCTTTTCCCACACACGCTCTGATGCCATTCACATTCCAAGAAATAAGTTTCAACTCCGGCCTCCTGTTTATGCTTTATTCTCTTTTTTCTTTTTTCTGCGGGAGACAAGGCATCCTATAATTATTCCCGCACAAAGTGCTGCGACAATAATTGCACACAATCTTGCCTTTTCATTGTTTTTGAAATAGCTCTCAACCTTATCCTTCTTGTCCTTGCATTCAGATTTAATTCTTTCAAATGTATCCGCCAGCTTCTCGTCATAAACATCCTTGCCCTTTGCAGCACATTTTTCGAATTCGGTGCGAATTTTTGAATCTAATACATTTTTTCTGAATTTCTCCACATCAGACCAGTTAAAATACTTTTCCATAGCAGCTCCATTCCGCACACAACGATACAGTGTACTTAAATATCCGAAATGATTTTTTCTAAACCGATTATAACACAACGGCTGTATCAGTACTAATACAGCCGTTGCATAAATCATAATATTTTATTATTTCTTAGAAGTAATATGATCCGTAATATACATTCGTATCTGCATATCCGTAGTTTCCTGTGTAGTATGGATCAGTTGGATCGATACATGCGTTACCGTACATCTTCGGCTGAGGTGCATTTGCAATCGGATTTGCAAGATAGTCACCTACATGAACCGGCATGCCGACTCCGCAATAATAGTAAATCCAGTATGCATTACGAACATTCAGTCTTACACATCCGTGGGACTGCTTTGTTCCAAGTGCATTGTATGTTCCCGGATCAAGATTATATCTGTTCATCCTTGAACATGCAACCGAGTGGAACAGCTCACCGCCGTGAATACGGGTTGCATACTGTCCGTAGGACGGTCCCATCAAAAGACTCCATGTTCCGGCGAGCTCACAGGTAGTCCAGTTTCCGGCATCTGTAGGTGTGGAATTCTTACCCGGTGAACACTTAAACGCACAAACAGGTAAATTATAACTATTAGTTCCCGGATACTTTGTATAGATAGTAACAAGGCATCTGGATCTGTCTACAGTTGCTTTATAACTGCATTTCGGAGCTGAGAATGTACCGAAAAATGTAGTAACATTTTTTGTTCCGAAAAGTTTTGAAAGATACGGTCTTGTATCATTTACAAGGCTTCCGTCAGCGAGCATATATCTGTAGAAACCATCTTTGATCACCCACTGCTCTTTTCTGATACCGTTCTTATCTACCAGGAAACCGTCAGGAGTCTTGCAGTTAGTGTAATAATTGCCTTCGGAATCCTTAATATACCTGTATCCGCCCATATAATGCTGCCAACCGACAGATGTACATGTTCTCCTGAAATAGAACTTCTGAGCTAAAGTTCCATTTTTCTTATAGAGCTGGATAGTGTTAAAGTTTGTAAAGTCAGCACCCGGAACATCGAACGTAAATTCAGTATCGTAATACTTGATGTAATAACTTCCGTCTCCGTCTCCCGTATCTACAAAGTTAAATTTCATTGCCCGGCTTCCGTCATTTGAATACTGCCAGATCTTATTTCCGTTTTTACCCTCTGCATACGGAACATTGAGGTACTTGCCGGAACACACCGCCTGAATCGTAAAATATCCATCGGAAGTCTTTTTGATAATAAATTTCTGAGCGGAAGAATTATTTCTCGAATAAACATCCAGGGCGGCTCCGTTATCATAGCTTGCGCCATGAATGTCGAGAACTTTATTATCATTACCCTTGCAGTTAATTGTATACATTCCCTCTTGTACCGTTGGATCGGGAAGTACCGCATCAGTAAAAACCCACTTAATATTGTCGGACCCATCATCTGAAAGAATCTGCAGTTTACCGTCCACATTTCCAAGATAGAAATCGCCGACATCAGATTTTATCTTGTAAATATCGTAGCCATCTATTCTTTCTCCGGTTTTAGCAAATGTCCATATCTGAGCAGATGAAGAATTAAAAACATATGACCAAACCTTGGCACCTGACTGACCGATAGCTGCATAAACATCAAGTACGGTTGCAAAATTGGCATTCTGAATCTTATAAGTTGATGTACTTCCAAGTTCGGATACCTTGAAAATCTGTGTATAATTATTGGTATTCGGCCGAACACCTACATCGGCACCTACAGTTGATGCGCCATCCATGAGTGTAATGACATTAGAAAAATTCGCAAGACTGTGGATCTGATATGTGCCATCATTAAACTTTTCCGGAAGAGAAGCAGGAACGAACTTCCATTCCTGAGCTTTTGTTCCGTTTGCTCTGTAAATAGAAACATTAGCGCCCGGCTTTGCAATACCGGCATAAACATCGAGAGCCATATCCTTTTCATCTCCGCCAACCATGCAATGAAGGACATAGGCATCTTCAA
This sequence comes from Lachnospiraceae bacterium, assembly GCA_050944395.1. Taxonomy (GTDB): domain Bacteria; phylum Bacillota; class Clostridia; order Lachnospirales; family Lachnospiraceae; genus Chordicoccus. Next base: position 1,583 of record JBMNQZ010000012.1, on the reverse strand, counting down.
TCTTTCCTTTGGTTATATAATATCTCTGCGCCGCAGTGTTGTTGCTTTTATAAATATTTACATTAGTAAAATTGTCACTTTTACCTGCATAAACATCAAGAACTTTTCCTGATGTACCGCAAGCCTCAAGAGAGTAAATAGGTCTGTTTTCAGAATCAAGATATTTTACAAGCTTGAAAATCTGATAAACTTTACCCTTCTTTGTTCCAATCCTGACATTAGCAAAGTTTTCATCCTTTCCACCTTCTACCTCAAGGCAATAGGATGAATCTGTTGCTGTCTCAAGCACATAGTATCCCTCAGGAATATCTTCATATACCGCCTGCTCCTCAAGAAGCTGATCCGGAACCGGTGTTGTAAGAGTATCAGTTGTCGGATCTTCCGGTAAACTATCGGAAGAAGAATCATCCGGTAAAGAATCATCTGAAGAGATATCCGAATCACCTGAAACATCCGAAACATCCGAAACATCCGAGGAATCATCAACTGAATCAACAATGCTCTCGATAGAGGAATCCGATGAAGAATTACTATCATCAGGAGCTGCAAAAGCAGAGACAGGCAACATAGATAATATCAATGCCACTGATATTATTATCGATGCAAGACGTTTTTTCATAATACTACCCCTTTATTTTTGAACTATGGATTACTGATCAATTAATAGATATAACAAATCCATCGTATGAAATAAAGATTACATTATTTAATAAAACATTTCAAGGCGGCTACCTAAAAAATGTTTTACAATTCCATTAACTTTACATAAAACAATGTAATAAAGCGATATTACAGAACTAATAAAAAAAGGACTCCTAATGGAGTCCAGTGCCTGGTTTCGGAATCGAACCAAAGACACGAGGATTTTCAGTCCTCTGCTCTACCAACTGAGCTAACCAGGCATAATAGCGGGGACAGGATTTGAACCTGCGACCTCCGGGTTATGAGCCCGACGAGCTACCGAACTGCTCTACCCCGCGATATTAAAAAATGGATGGGGAAGGATTCGAACCTTCGAAGGCGTCGCCAGCAGATTTACAGTCTGTCCCCTTTGGCCACTCGGGAACCCATCCGTTTAAATAATATAGGGTACAGGATTTCTGTACCCCAAAGCCGATGAGCGGACTCGAACCGTTAACCTGCTGATTACAAATCAGCTGCTCTGCCAATTGAGCCACATCGGCATATTAACTTTATAAAAATGGGACCGACAGGGCTCGAACCTGTGACCCTCTGCTTGTAAGGCAGATGCTCTCCCAGCTGAGCTACGATCCCATTTATAAGCGACCCGAAGGGGACTTGAACCCCTGACCTCCGCCGTGACAGGGCGGCGCTCTAACCAACTGAGCCACCGGGCCTTACTCTACACACATTCAAAACTGCATATACATTATATCAAAACATTCTTTTTTGGTCAAGCACTCGTCCTATTAGTAACAGTCAGCTCCATGCATTACTGCACTTCCACCTCTGCCCTATCTACCTCGTCGTCTTCAAGGGGACTTACTTCCTTTTAGGAATGGACGTCTAATCTTAAGGGGGGCTTCACGCTTAGATGCCTTCAGCGTTTATCCCGTCCCGGC
>JBMNQZ010000011.1:0-42924 GCA_050944395.1 Lachnospiraceae bacterium | reverse complement strand
TGATTGATTTGTTTATTAGACTGAACAAAAGGAGGAACAGAAATGAAAAAACCGATGATATCAATGACGATTAATGGTACTTTGTATCGCTTTTCTGTCGGTGATGGATTTGGACAGGTTTCACCTTCGGAGACACTTGTTGAGACATTGCGTGAACGTCTTCAGCTCACAGGCGCTAAGCTTGCCTGCGGCGAAGGTGCTTGCGGATGCTGTACAGTTCTTCTGAACGGAAAGCCTGTAACGTCCTGCATGCTCATTACTGTTGAGTGCGATGGAATGGACATTGTTACAATTGAAGGACTTCAGACACCGGGTGGTGATCTTGATCCGCTTCAGCAGGCATTTATTGATGAATACGCTTTCCAGTGCGGTTACTGCACACCGGGTATCATCATGGCAGCAAAAGGTCTTCTTCTCGAAAATCCGCATCCTACAAGCGAAGAGATTGGAGAGGGACTTTCAGGAAACTACTGCCGTTGCATCAGCCACTATACAGTTCTCCGTGCAGTTAATAAGATTGCCGGAAATACGGATGACAAAGCAGTTATGCATCGTGCAAACGATGATGTTGAAGATCCGATTCCTGTACGTCAGAGAATTTGGCTTTCACCGTACGCTAATGGCTTCCAGGTAGATGCGCACGCATTAGATTGAGGAGGAGATTGATATGGGAAAAATGAAATATCGTGACGTCGTTCAGCCTAATTATCGTCATATAGGTAATTATACTCCACGTCGTGAAGCTAAGGGTATTGTAACAGGAAAGGCTACTTTCCTTGATGATTTCAATGTACCGGGACAGCTTTACGGAAGAACAAAGAGAAGCCCGTATTCACATGCTAAGATCGTGAGCATTGATACATCAAAGGCAGAGGCGCTTCCGGGAGTAAGAAAGGTTATTACATACAAGAACATGCCTGAACCATGGGGACTCGGTCTTCCGGTTCACAGAATGCTTCTTGAGGATAAGGTTTATTATGTTGGAGACCTTGTTGCACTTGTAGCTGCAGATTCAGTTGATATCTGTAACGAAGCTATCGACCTTATTGAGGTTGAGTACGAAGTACTTCCGGCTGTTTACTCAGCAGAAGAAGCTCTTCAGGAAGGCGCTCCGGAGCTTTACAAGAGATTCAAAGGCAATCAGGTTGACAATGGTATCAAATATTTCCAGCCGGACGGACCATGGTGGCAGATCATCCGTGGTGATGTTGAGCAGGGATTCAAAGAGGCTAAATATATCGCTGAGGACAAGGTTGAATTCTCAAAGATGCCGTGTCCGCTTGCACCGGAGCCACCTTGCTGTATCGCACAGTCCGAAGGAAACAATGAATATACAATCTGGGCTTCCTCACAGTCAGCTCATATCATGAAGCTCATGGCTGAGGGACGTATCCCGAAATCAAACGTAAATGTTAAGACATTCAACGTTGGTGGATCATATGGTAACAAGCAGTCATTCATGACAACTATCCTTTCAGCTGCAATGCTCGCACTTGCAACAGACAGACCTGTAAAGATCTGTATGACAAAGGAAGAGCAGCTTATGTGTTACGAAGTTCGTCTTGGTTCAACCATGAAAGCTAAGATCGGTATGGACGAAGAAGGATATGTAACAACAGTTGAAGGCGACTGGCTGGTAGATACCGGAGCAATCGCTGACTCAGTTCAGGGTCAGGTTGGTGTTGGTCTCGGTGAAGCACAGCTCGTAAATGCTAAATGTAAGAACTGGTTCTTCGACAGCCACATCGCTGTTACAAACCGTCAGGCAGCAGGTATCGTACGTGGTTACGGCGGACAGGAGCTTAACTCATGTCTTGAAAGACTTATGTGCGCTACAATGAAAGCCGGAAACTTCAATCCGCTTGATGTATTCAAGAAAAACTACATCGAGCCGGGCGACAGATTCATCTGGCGTGACGGACGTTGGTGGCAGAGCCGTTCTTCACTCTTCTTCCAGGATGCTATGCAGGGTGCTGCAGATCGTTTCGGATGGGCAGAGAAGTGGAAAGGCTGGAATGTTCCTACATCAGTTAACGGAAAGAAAGCTCGCGGTGTTGGTATGGGCGTTATCGGTAATGCCGATATCTCAGAGGACAACACAGAGGCAATCGTACGTATCGTACCTGACCTCGTAGGTGCTCCGCGTGCATCAAAAGCTATTATCGAAACAGATATTACCGAATCAGGAATGGGTACAAGATCTAACGCTCTCAAGGTTTGCGCGGAAGTTCTTAACTGCCCGGTTGAATGGGTTTCAATCACTGATCCAGGTACAAAATTCAATCCTTCAAACTATGGTCTTTGCGGATCACGAGGAGTTATCACAACAGGTAAGGCTATCTCTCTTGCAGCTCTTCATGCGAAAGAGGAAGCTCTCAAGCTCGGTGCTTTAGCTCTTAAGAGAAATAAAGATCAGCTTGATATGAAAGACTTCATCATTTATGTTCGTGATAACCCGGATATCAAGATTCCGGTATTCAAGGCAGCTCCGAAGGAAATGTCAGTAGTAGGTTACGGTAACCACCTTGAAATGTTCGATATCCCGTCATGTATGGCAATCTTCGTAGAAGTTGAAGTTGACCTCGAGACAGGACGTATCGACATCATCAAGCTCAACGGTGGTACAGATATCGGTCAGATCATTGACAAGAAAGCAGTTGAAATGCAGCTTCACGGTGGTATCGGTTCTGCATGTGTTGATACTGCTATCTTCGAAGAAGGCGTACTTGATAAGGGCCAGGGCGCTACAGGTAGACTTCTTACTTCATCACTTATCGATTATAAGTGGAGAACATTCAATGAGTTCCCGCCATACGATGGATATGTAATGGAATCTCAGATCGATTCCTTCATGTTCAAAGCTTTAGGTATCGGTGAAATCTCAGGTGCAGCAGGTGCTTCTGCAGTACTTATGGCTGTATCAAATGCTATCGGAACAGACATTAAAGAATATCCGGCAACACCGTCAGTTATTCTTAAGGCCCTTGGAAAGGCTTGATTCAAGTAGGAGGATTGTTCATGAAATATTTTGATTATGAGTATGCCACAAGTTATGACGAGGCTGTCTCTCTCTTGAAGGGATCTAATAAGGGTGAGAAGGCTGTTCTTGCGGGTGGTACAGATCTTATAGGAGTACTTAAGGCTAAACTTCTCCCGGAATATCCGGAAGAGCTTATCGATCTTAAGACAATTCCGGATGCTGACAGCATCATTAAAGAAGGAAACAGCGTTGAGGTTGGCGCTCTTGCAAAGCTTGCTGATATTGAAAAGAATAATCTTATCAAGAATTCTTACAATGCACTCGCTGAGGCTGCTCGTTCAGTTGCAAGCCCGCTTATCCGTAATCAGGCTACTATCGGCGGAAACATCTGCCAGGATGTTAGATGCTGGTTCTATCGTTATCCTAACAACGTAGGCGGAAGACTTGAGTGTATGAGAAAAGGCGGAGCTGAGTGCTACGCTATCAAGGGTGAAAATAGAAACCACTCCGTATTCGGAGGAATGAAGGCTCACCTTACACCTTGTTCATTCACATGTCCGGCAGGAACAGATATCCCCGGATATATGGAGCAGTTAAGAGCAGGTGACTGGGATGCTGCTGCAAGAATCTTTATGCAGTACAACCCGATGCCTTTCATCACAAGCCGTATTTGTCCTCATCCGTGTCAGGATGCCTGCAACCAGGGTTGTGACGGCGATTGCGTAAACATCCATGCTGTTGAAAGATCACTCGGTGATTATGTTCTTGAGAACATGGATAAATATTACAAGGCTCCGGAGCAGGAGACAGGCAAGAAGGCTGCAGTAGTTGGTGCAGGTCCTGGCGGTCTTGCAGCTGCTTTCTATTTAAGAACAGCCGGAAATGAAGTTGTTGTCATCGATAGAATGGAGAAGGCCGGTGGTGTGCTCAGATATGGTATTCCGCACTACAGACTTTCAAAAGATCTCATTGACAAATATGTTGAAGCTCTTGAGAAGATGGGCGTTAAGTTCCAGCTTAAGACAGAGATCGGAAAAGATGTTCAGCTTGATAAGCTTTACGCTGATTACGATACTGTTTATCTTGGAACAGGTGCTTGGAAGGCTCCGGTACTCGGACTTGAAGGCGAAACACTTACACAGTTCGGTCTTAACTTCCTCGTAGAAGTAAACACATACCTTAAGGGCGCTATCGGAAACGAAGTTCTCGTTTGCGGTGGTGGTAACGTTGCTATGGACGTTGCTCTTACAGCTTGCCGTCTCGGTGCAAAGAAGGTTAAACTCGTATGTCTTGAGAAAGAAGAAGAGATGCCTGCACAGGATGAAGAGATCGCAATGGCTAAAGAAGAAGGCGTTGAGATCTATAACGGCTGGGGACTTGACAAGGTTGTTACAGATGCTGAAGGCAAGGTATGCGGACTTCAGGCTAAAGAGTGCGTAAGCGTATTTGATGAGAATCACAGATTCTCACCGGTTTACGGCGACAAGTCTATGGTTATTGAGTCTGACTGCATCATTCTTGCTACAGGTCAGAGAGTTGATATCGACTTCCTCGGCGAATTCGCAGATCAGATGAAGACAGCACGCGGACTTATCAAGGCTGATGATGTAACAGGCGAAACAAACAAAGAAGGCGTTTACGCAGGTGGTGACGCTGTTACAGGTCCGAACATTGCTATCCGTGCTATAGCAGCAGGACGCAAGGCAGCTGCTTCCATGAACAAGGCTATGGATGCTCCGGCTTATCCGGTATTCCAGAAAGAGCAGTTCATTACATATGATAATGAGGGCGTTCTTGTTAAGGAAAAACATGAGCTTGAAGAGGCTCCGCTCGGACAGAGAACACTTGTTGATGAGGACTGCAAGTCACTCAGCAAGAAGGATGCCATTGAAGAAGCTAAGCGCTGCATGAACTGCGGATGCTACAGTGTAAATGCTTCTGATATCTCTCCGGTTCTTACAATGTACAATGCTGATATTGTAACAACAAAGAAGACTATCAAGGCTAAAGACTTCTTCACAACAGAGCTCAAAGCATATGATATGCTCGATGCCGATGAAGTTGTTAAGTCTATCAAGATCGATGAGCTTAAAGGCTATACAACAGGATACTATAAATTCAGAGTACGTAATTCAATCGACTTTGCTATCACATCCTGTGCATATGCAATCAAGGTTGAGGGCGGAAAGATTGCTGATGCTAAGCTTGTACTCGGCGGCGTTGCTCCGATCCCGAAGGAAATTCCTGAGGTAGAAGCATACCTTATCGGAAAGACTCCGGATGAGAAGACTGCTGAGAAGGCTGCTGAGATCGCAGTTAAGGGTGCATCTCCATTGGCATTCAACTCATACAAGGTTCAGGAAATTAAGGCTGCTATCAAAGAGATTCTTGCAGGCATAGCTTAATATTCGAATCTGATTTTCATTGATATATACCCTGCTTCAGGTTAAATGGAGCAGGGTTATATGAGCGTATGTTTGTTAAAAAAACAACGCGATAAAGAAACGAAATGCTGCATTAATAATTTCAAAGATTGAAGAAAGGAATCATCATGGAGCAGAATCTAATGAAAAAAAGGTATGTCGTTCTTGCGGCGAGCTGCATCGTAAATATGTTCATCGGTATTACATACTGCTGGGCTGTTTTCTCTGCAGGTTTTATGAACGAAGAAATCTTTGGTGCAACTGTTGCTGCATCAACACTGGCGTGGGCATTCTCACTTAACACAGGTGTAGGTCCTATCACAATGATAACAGGCGGCGCCATAAGAAAGAAACTCGGAGGAGTAGGAAATGTTGTAAAACTTTCCGCAGTCCTCAACCTTATCGGTCTCTTGCTTGTAGCTTTAGTTCCAAAGCTTCCTGTACTCTACATAGGATTTGGTATCCTTGCAGGATTCGGCGTAGGAATGACAAACGGTATCACAACGACAAATACAGGCCTTTGGTTCCCGGAAAAGAGAGGAACTATCGCCGGTACAACAACAGCTTTCTTTGGTCTTGGTTCTATCATCTGGCCGTTCGTTTTAAGACCAATGGTTGGCAGCATCGGAATTCAGAAGACCATCCTTATCTTTGCCATCATCATCGGAGTTGTACAGTTCATTTGCGGTTTCTTTATCAGCACTCCTCCCGAGGGATGGGTTCCGGATGGATTCAAAGCTCCGGCACCGGGCGCAAAGGCTCCTACTACAAAGAATTATACATGGCGTGAGATGATTGCTGATCCTCGTTATTACCTGGCAGTTATCGCGTTCCTGTTCTTCTCGGCAGCCGGACTTTTCGTAATTCAGTCGGGAAAAACCATGGCAACAGATATTGGCGGAATCGCAGCAGACGCGGCGCTTGCAACATACACTGTATCGTTTATCGGAATCGGAAACTCAGGCGGACGTCTTCTCTGGGGTGCTATTTCAGATAAGATCGGAAGATATCCTTCACTTATGATTATGGGGGCTCTGGTTTGTCTTGCGGGCTTCGGTCTTACATTAGTTAACGGATCTTATGTGCTGTTCCTTATACTCGTTCTTATCATAGCAGCATGCTATGGCGGTTCAATGGGTATTTATCCGGCACTTACCGCTGATAACTTCGGACCGAAGAATAACGGTATCAACTATGGCGTAATGTTCATAGGTTTCGCACTCGGCGGATTTGTAGGCCCTATCTTCTTCTCAAAGCTCAGAGAGCTTACATCCGGATTTGGTCTTCCGCTTACTATCGTTGCAGTAATGGGAGCTCTTGCGTTGGTTCTCATTGCAATACTGACGAAACTGCGTGCTTCAAAAAATAAAGCTTGATACGAATAAAGTTCTTTAAAAATCCAGAAAGGAAAAGGATAAAATTATGGCAAAAATAATTACCGTAGCAGAAGCAGCTGAACTTATTAAAGACGGTGACGTTATAGGTTCTGCCGTTCAGGGTATGACGGGATGGCCTGAGGAAATCGGAAAAGCTATTGAAAAGAGATTCCTTGAGACAGGACATCCTGCAGGAATTACACATATCCACGGCGCAGGAAACGGCGACTTTGCCCGCCGGGATCCGGAAGGAAAGAAATGTCATGGTGAATGCGTTCTCGCGCATGACGGTCTTATGACAAGAACGATTCACGGACATTGCGGATGCTCGTTTGAGGTTGTTAAGAAGGTTGCTGAAAATAAGATTCAGGCTTACAACTTCCCGCTTGGTATGATCGGTCAGATCTGGAGAGAGCAGGGACGTGCATTCCCCGGCCTTTTGACAAAAGTTGGTCTCGGTACTTTCATGGATGCCCGTTTTGACGGATGTAAGATCAATCAGAAGGCTAAGGATGAGGGAGAAGATTTTGTAAAATACATCCCTGATTTTAACGGCACAGACTGGCTTTTCTATACACTTCCGGCTCTTAATGTAGCTCTTTTGAGACCTACTACTGCTGACGAAGCAGGCAACTGTACATATGAGAAGGAGTGTATGCCGTGTGAGCCGCTTGATCTTGCACTTGCATGCAAGGCTGCTGGCGGTATCGTTATCGCTCAGGTTGAGAGACTTGCCGCAACAGGCACTCTTGATCCGAGACAGGTTAAGGTTCCGGGAATCCTCGTTGACTATGTATGTGTAGCAGAGCATCCGGAAGATATTATGCAGACACATATCACACACTTCAATCCTGCATTTACAGGCGAGGTTAGAGTTCCGCTTGCTTCAGGAACAGTTGCTAAGCTTCCGCTTGACGCAAAGAAAGTATTTGCAAGAAGAGCTGCTCTCGAGCTTAAGGCAGGAGACAAGGCTAACTTCGGTATCGGTATGCCGGGTCTTATTCCTCCTGTACTCGTTGAAGAGGGCGTTAGTGAAAAGATCACTCTTATTTCCGAGTCAGGACTTATCGGTGGTGTTCCGGCTCCGGGCGGAGATTTCGGTGCTCACTACAATCCACTTGCAATGTATCCGCAGACAGACCACTTCTCATTCTTTGATGCAGGCGGTCTTGATGTAGGTGTATTCGGCCTTTCGGAAGTAGATAAGATGGGCGGCGTTAACACAACATTCCTTAACGGAAGAACAGCAGGCGTAGGCGGTTTCCCGAATATCTCTGCAAATGCTAAGCACTCTATCTTCGTAGGTACATTTACCGCTAAGGGTCTTGTAGAGCATATCGAGGATGGCAAGCTTGTTATCGATCAGGAAGGTAAGTTTGATAAGTTCGTTGACACTTGCGTTCAGCTTTCATTCTCAGCTATTGAGTGCCTTAAGAAAGGAAACAAGGTTACATTCATTACTGAGCGCTGCGTTATCGAGGCAACTATGGACGGCCTTATGGTTACAGAGGTTGCTCCGGGCATCGACCTTCAGAAGGATGTCCTTGACCACATGGCAGCTTATATCTTACCGGAGGGCGGCCCGAAGCTTATGGACGCGGCACTTTTCCAGGAAGAATGGGGCGGTCTCGAAGGGAGATTTTAATCGATGGAATTTGAAAAGATATGCAAACCCCAGTTTAACGAATGCTTCATATGCGGTTCAGATAATCCTATAGGTCTTCATCTTAACATTTTGAGCGGAGAGGACACTGCGGTTTGTGACTGGGTCGCCAGGAAGGAGTATGAGGGGTACGCAGGCATGCTTCATGGAGGCATCCTTGCCGCTATTATGGATGATATGATGGCTCATGCACTGTATAGCAGAAATATAGCTATAGTAACAGCTCACCTTGGAGTTGATTACAAGTCTACTGTCTATACGGGAGACAAGATACATATAGAAGTCCATCTTGACTCTCACAGGGAGGGCAGCAAAGCATATCATATGGCCGGAACCGTTACCAAGGATGGTATTCTTTGTGCAGAACTGCACGGAGTTGCCGTACAGACGGATAAGGTTCCCAATTAAGTTTTTCAATGCGCATACGTTACGTTATGACGTATGCGCATTTATCTTATAAAAATAAGAAGGTCAATTATGAAAATACCTGATTTTGATGTGATTAGAAAACTATATGATGATATTTTCGGGATTCTGGAAAAAAGCGGCATTGAGATGGCTTCCCCCAGATTTCTGAACGACAACGGAGTTGCCTGGAAGATCAAGGATACTTTTGCAAACGAGTTCGGAATGTTCCTTGTGATGCTTTCATCGGCAGATAAAAGAGTGAATGAAACGGAGATGGACTTTATAAGAAATCTGTGCCATTTCCATGTAGATAAATATATGGTTGAGGGAATCGAAAAGGATCTCGATTTCTTCGGTGAAGGGACATTTAATTCGGAGGTTCCCCTCTTTCTGATGGCGGTAATCGATATGGGTATCGCAGATGTCAGGAGCATACTGGAGCTGTATTGCAATGCAGGTGCTGCAATAGTGAAATGCGATGACGGACCCTATGTGAGAGAGCTTGATGTTCTTAGAAAATACCTGGTATTAATGGACGAGTATATTTATAAATATTCCGACAATGATACTTCACTTAAGTGCAGAAAGCTTCTTGAGGAGATGGGATTTGAGGAATCCGGAGCTTCGGAGGTTTCTGATACTGCTCTTGTGAGTGAGGAGCAGGACCTTCATGATGCTTTCCTTAGAATTTATAACCAGTGTAATATCCCCAAGGAGGAATGCCGCGGCCTGGATATCCGAAGCCTCTTAAAAAAGGATTTTTGCGATTATATAATATATCTTTCATTGCTGGGCGGCAGAGTAAACGAAGAGACCGCAAAGCTGCTGCACAGCGTCCTCGGTATTGATATGGAGGTTGATGAGATAGAGGATTATTTGGATGACACCGAATTCGATGCGGAGGAGTTTGCATCAAAGGTGCCGGAATCATTCGAAATCCTTATTGACATAGAAAACAGACAGAACAGAATGAGCAAGCTCGTGATGAAGGGGAAATTTCTGGATTATTCAACTCATCCCTGCCAGTCTCTTATCACACTGTATCACGAACTCGCGGTGGTTGCAGGCTCGAAAGGATCGGGAGACAGGCCATGCGACAGCGAGAGGTACCTTCAGTATTACATTATGCTGAAGGAATATGACGAGAACCATCTTGAAAAATGATTACACTTAATTTTTCGTTTGTACAGAATATGGAGGTTTGGTATGGACAAACTCAGATTATGGCGAATTGTCGTGGATGACTTTGAGGATGAGACCATGGCGATAGGCTGTTGCCTTACTAATCTTTATCTGTTCAGGGACGGTGATTCGATAGTAACGGTTCAGGTTGCCGGACATGTAAATGAGAGCAGCTATGTGTCATTTCCGGATTCTTATGCGTCAAAAAAGGTTGATTTTAAGGAAAAGCTTCTGAAGATAGAAGAGGAATACGGTCTTAAATATGTAGGAAAAGATGTTATTGATAATGTCATTCCTCAAAATATTTACAGACTGACCGGAGATAAGAAAAAGGATCAGCAGATAGTTAAGCTTTTAAAGGATATATTATGAAAAAATCAAATAATCGCTTGATTTTCGCTTATGTCCGACTATACTTATTCTTATAACAGATATAAAAGAAAGGTTATTACATCATTATCATGAGTAGCAAGGGTGAAGAGACAAAAAAACGAATACAGAAGGAAGCGGCCAAGCTTTTTGCTGAGTATGGATTTAACGGGACATCCACAAGGATGATCGCTTCGGCGGCGGGAATTAATATCTCGGCGATATCTCTTTACTTTGGCGGCAAGCAGGAACTGTATAACGCATGTGTAACTAAAAACAAAGAGCTTATTAAGGATTTCTACGATAAGGCATATTCCATGATATATGAGGATCTGTTTAATGATCTTATGACCCCCAAGAAGGCGAGGGAGTATATAGAGATGATGATAGATCTTCAGATAGAAGTTGCATTCCGCAGTAAATACAGAATAGTAACAGCTACTATTTACAATGAAAACATTCAGAACCGCACTGAGGCCAGCGGATCTCTTGCCGATACTGTTTTCGTAAAACATGAAAGGCTCATGGCGCTTCTGCTCACTTATCTTGTTCCTACTACCGAAAAAAGAGCAATTATCTGCAGCCGATATATCAACGGTTCGATAATCGCATTCGGAGAGCACAGGAATATTTATCAGAATCATGTCGACTGGAGTCCGGAGGATGATGATTTTGCACCTCAATGGGCGATAAGGATGATCCGCGGATTATGTATTGCGGCTCTGGAAAAATTTGTTGTTGAAGAAAATACTGTGGGGCAGTAGATTTTTTAGCTTATACGAGAGACACCCTCATTTCCGGCATCACGGAAACGAGGGCGTTTTCTTTTTGCATTTTTTATTACGTATCCTGTTTTTGTTAATCAAATCTGAAACCTTTGAGCAGATCTCCGAGACTTGTGGAGAGCTCTTCCGACTCGGGTATTTCCACAGTTTCTTCCTCCAGTTTTTCAACTGACTGGGAGGATTCTTCCAGAGCTTTCATGGAGAGAGAAATTTTTCCGTCTTTAATGTCGGTTACCTTTACTTTTACTTTATCTCCGACGGTGAGCATTTCTTTCGGATGCCTGAGCCTTTTGATACCGGTGATCTGGGAAATGTGCACCAGTCCTGATATTCCGTTTCCTATGTTTACGAATGCTCCGTAGGGCATCAGGCTCTCAACCGTTCCCTCTGTCGCAAATCCCACGGCGAGGTTGGAGATCATGCGCGATTTTTCCTCCTCGGCTTTCTGTCTGAGAACATCTCTGGCAGAAAGGACAAGGCGGTTTTCGCTCTCGTCGGCTGTGATAACTATGACTTCAAGGATCTGTCCTACATAGCTTTCAGTGTCTTCAACGAAGGTAAGTGCCAGCTTTGATGCCGGAATGAAGGCTCTTTTTCCTTTGTAATAGGCAATGACACCACCCTTTACGGATTCTGATACCTTTACGCAGAAGTGCTCGCCGGATTCCTGAAGCGCTTCAAGCTCCTCCCAGATGAGTATATCGTTAGCCTTTTTTACGGATAAGAGGATATTTCCGCTTCCGTCATCCATTCGTAAGATAATGGCCTTGACAGTGCTTCCTATCTCAACATCCTGTTTTATATTAAAGGACGGATCGTCGGAAAAGTCCTCGGTTTTGATGATTCCCTCGGCATAATACTGAAGGTCCACCACAGCCTCGGTGTCGGATACCCCGATGACTGTTCCTTCTATGAGATCACCCTGATGCATCTCACGCATGGATGAATTGATCACTGACTCAAAATCCCTCATTGTTTCCATTTTGTCCTCCTGTGGAAATCCGTAAATTAAGGATATTCCGTGATGTAATATTATTTATGATCATTTGATCGATAATTCAGTGTATAAAAGACATTTCTCAGCTCAGGTAGAATATCGCAACTCCTGCCAGAATGAGAAAATTGCCAATGATTTTCTTTTTTGTGATTTTTTCACCGAAGAAAATGCGGCCGAGGATCATTACGAAAATGAACCCCAGTGATTCCATTACGGGGCCGTTTTTATATTCCACAAAACGGTATCCTATAACTCCGAGGAGCATTCCGGCAAACATCAGAAAATATCCGCTGATCACATAAGGGTTAAGATATTCCCTGATAAAAGAGTCATATTTTTTCATCGCTCCCTTTTTAAGCAGTACCTGTGCAAACCCTGCTATAAATGTTGAGAGAACGAAGATAAGAAGATACGGACTAAGCTGCATCAGAGTTCACCAGCATTATTCCGGCGAATATCACTATTACGCCTATTATATTTTTCAGGGTTATCTCTTCACCGAAGAGAAGAGCCGCCCATATCATTGACCAGAATATCGCCGATGCGCGGTTTGCGTACGCAAGGGAAAGGTCGAATCTTTTAATTATCTGCTGCCAGAAGATGGCATACACACCCAGAGCAAGCACCTCAAGCCCGATACAGACGATGAACATGGGGGACATGACCTCGTAATTGGATGAGAGTTTTGAAAAGATGCTTGAGAGCGTGTAGATTATCACCGCACCCTGAATTATCAGTATAGAGACTGCACTGAGCCTTTTTTTCTGATTTTTTTCTTCCATTTAGCTGTTACCGGTCCTTCCAGGTATGAATCTCTTTGAGCGTAAACTCGAATTCCTGCTTTTCTCGAACACGCAGAGTTGACAAAATTGTACCTGCAAAGAATGATGTAATTGCCGCAAGCACCACGAAACCGCACACAATGAGTGTGGGGAAGTGGGGAACGGTTCCGGTCTTTGCAAAAGTGACCAGCACCGGGAGGAAAAAGCATGCGGCTAAAATTATCATAATAAGGGAGAGGATGCCGTAGAAATTCATGGGCTTATATGTTCGGTAAAGCCTGAATATGGTCCTCAGAACCTTAAAACCGTCGGAATATGTGCTGAGCTTTGATTCGCTTCCCTCGGGGCGGTCCCGGTATTCGATTACCACATTTTCGACAAACATGTTTTTATCAACGGCATGAATACTCATTTCAGTCTCGATCTCAAAGCCCTTGGATATAACCGGAAAGCTTTTTACAAACTGGTAATTAAAGGCCCTGTAACCGGTCATGATGTCCTTGATCTCGCTTCCGAATGCGCCGTTTATCAAAGTTCTTACCAGCACATTTCCGAGATTGTGGAAGGGCCTTTTGTTCTCCTCGAAATACGTTGAAGAAAGGCGGTCTCCGACCACCATATCGACACCGCGGTTCAGCACCTTATCAACCATCTCCCTGGCGAATTCGGCAGGATAAGTATCATCTCCGTCAACCATTATATAGCATTCGGCGTCTATTTCACGGAACATTCTTCTTATTACGTTACCCTTGCCCTGTTTATATTCATATCGGACCTGAGCGCCCGCCTTTTCGGCGATCTCAGCTGTTCCGTCTGTGGAATTATTGTCGTAAACATAGATCACAGCCTCGGGAAGCTCCCGCCGGAAGTCTTTTACAACCTTTTCAATAGTCTTGCTCTCGTTATAGCACGGAACAAGAACCGCAATTTTATCCATAAGCATACTCCCTCTGATTTTTCAGTTATCCTATATTATATTACTTTTTTTTAATGCTATTGTCAAAAACTTAGTGGAATTCCTTATCAAAGTAAAGTATAATGTAGGTTGCATTATTGTCGGAATCAAAGAAAAGGAGAGCAGTATGGGCAGTAAATTTAATGATTGCGGTCAGCAGATAGTGGATGCTGTGGACAAAGCCCTGAGTTCAAAAAACTTTGAAGAATTGAGCGGCACGATTGACAAAGCGATAAAAGACGGAATCAATACGGCCAGGACAACTTACGGCAGAACATTTGAACAGGCGAAAGCCGATCTTCAAAGAGAAAAAGCAAAACGTTCGGCAAATACATACAGTTTTGATATGCGTTCGGAAAAAAGTGATATCAGGCGCAATAAATATGATTTCACAAATTACCGTCCGAATGAGGCATCGGGGGTTAAAGCGCCGGTGGCCGTGCAGAAGGGACTTCCGCCGGCACTCTACAGCAAGCCGAGACAGGGAGTTTCCGGAAAGCTGATGATCGCAGGAGGAATAGCGGGCGGAGCAGTGTTCGGATTAGCTGTCGTCGGGGGAATACTGGCAGGGGCGGCTGTTGCAGCCATTTCTGTTCCCCTTGCATTGTTCGCCGGAAGCCTTGCACTTTTGGGATTCGGGTTCGGAAAGAATGATTACGCATCCCGGTTTATGAGATATGCCAGGGAAATAAGGAAAAAGAATTATATTGAAATAGAAGAACTGGCAAGAAGGGTCGGCCGAAGTGCCTCAAATGTCAGACGGGACCTCGACAGAATGATCGAGGATAACTCCTTCAAACAGGGACATATAGATGATTCAGGAACGACCTTTATTGCGACGGATGATCTCTATGAGCAATATCGGAAAACTCAGGCAAACGTTGATGCCATGGAAGCCGAAAAGGCCGAGAAGATCAGGAAGGGGATCATCATTACCGATGAGGTTCAGCAGGTATTGGATACCGGTGATGAATATATCCGCAAGATCCACAAGGCAAACGAGGAGATGCCGGAGCCTGTGATCACGGAAAAGCTGGACAGGCTGGAGTCTATTATCGGCAGGATCTTCGAGCGAGTGAAAAATCAACCGAGAGAGGCGGGTAAGCTGAGCCAGTTTATGGATTATTATCTTCCGACTACCATGAAGCTCGTGGAAGCATACAGGGAGCTTCGCGATGAGGGAGATGATATTGAGACGGCTGTAAAGACAAGGAATGAGATACTTGAATCACTGGATGCAATAAATTCAGCCTATGAGGTCCTTCTTGACAGCATGTTTAAGGAGAAAGCGCTTGATGTGAAAACAGATATCAGCGTTATGAAAACTATGATGAAGCAGGACGGTCTCGCATCGTCGGATTTCGAAATAAAATAACTGAAAGGGGTAAAAACAATGGGAAATGCTGCAGGTGAGATAAAACTTGAATTCGGTAGTGCTCCTGAAGCTCCGGATATGAGTCAGGCGGTGAAGAAAGAAAGCATTGAGACTCAGGCGGCAGCGGCTGAGGAAAATGTATTATCTGAGGCTGAAAAGAAGCAGGTCGAGGAATTTGCCAGACAGATAGATCTTTCCAATACCAACGCCATTATGGAATACGGCGGAGGCGTGCAGAAGAAAATGGCTGATTTCTCCGATTCGGCGCTTGAAAGCGTAAGGACAAAGGATCTCGGAGAGGTCGGAGAAATGCTCACTTCGGTTGTCGGAGAGCTGAAATCCATGGAAGACGACGAGGACAAGGGCGGATTTTTCTCAATATTTAAGAAGCCTGTAAAGAAGATGGAGGCCATGAAGGCCCGCTATGACAAGGCTGAGGTGAATGTCAACAAGGTGGCCGAGAATCTGAAAAAACATCAGCTGGGTCTTATGAAGGATGTGGCTATGCTGGATCAGATGTATGAGGCAAATCTTCAGTATTATAAGGAACTGACCATGTATGTTATGGCCGGAAAGCTGAAGCTCAAGGAAGTAAGGGAAAATGATCTCGTAAAGCTTGAGTCGCAGGCTGCGGCATCGGGACTTCCCGAGGATGCTCAGAGAGCAAAGGATCTGAGCGATCAGTGTCTGAGATTCGAGAAAAAGATCTATGATCTTGAGCTCACACGTCAGATATCGATTCAGACGGCTCCCCAGATCCGGATGATACAGAGCAACGACACGATTATGGCTGAAAAGATCCAGTCAACACTGGTCAATACGATTCCGTTGTGGAAAAATCAGATGATAATTGCGCTGGGTCTGGAGAATTCGACCAGAGCGGCAAGGGCTCAGGCTGCTGTTGTAGAGACAACAAACGAGCTTCTTAAGAATAATGCCGATAAGCTTAAGATGGCTACTATCGAGACGGCAAAGGCTTCCGAAAAAGGTATCGTTGACATGGAGACTCTGAGACATACCAACGAATCTCTTATTCAGACACTGGATGAGGTCGTTAAGATCCAGGATGAGGGAAGAGCAAAGAGAGCGGAAGCGGAAATTGAATTAAAGAAACTTGAAAGCGACCTCAAGGACAAGCTCCTGTCTATGTCCACGAGGAAACACAATATGGAGGCTTGATGATGGCAAAGGAACTTGCTAAAACCTATGACCCGAGCGGTCTTGAAGACAGAATATATCAGAAATGGCTGGACGGAGGCTATTTCCACGCAAAAGTAAATAAGGATAAGAAGCCTTTTACTATCGTGATGCCCCCGCCAAATATCACGGGACAGCTGCACATGGGTCATGCACTTGACAATACCCTTCAGGACATTCTTACAAGATGGAAGAGAATGGACGGATATGAGGCTCTCTGGCAGCCGGGAACGGATCATGCGGCGATTGCTACCGAGGTAAAGGTGATCAATCATTTAAGGGAGCAGGGAATTGACAAGGATGAAATAGGCAGAGAAAAATTCCTTGAGCACTGCTGGGAATGGCGTAAAGATTATGGAGGAAGGATCATAAAGCAGCTCCACAAGCTCGGCTCATCGGCCGACTGGGACAGAGAACGCTTCACCATGGACGAGGGCTGTTCAAAGGCTGTAGAGGAGGTTTTCCTAAAGCTTCACAGCAAGGGCTACATATACAAGGGGTCCAGAATAATCAACTGGTGTCCGGTGTGCCGGACTTCCATATCCGATGCAGAGGTGGAACACGAGGATCAGAACGGCTTTTTCTGGCATATTAATTATCCGATCGTTGGAGAAGAAGGGCGTTTCGTGGAGATAGCCACCACAAGACCGGAAACTCTTCTCGGAGATACAGCCGTTGCGGTCAATCCCGAGGATGAAAGATACAGCGATCTTATCGGAAAGCAGCTCGTTCTTCCTCTTACGGACAGGACTATTCCGGTTATCGCGGACAGCTATGTTGACAGGGAATTCGGAACAGGCTGCGTGAAGATCACACCTGCACATGACCCCAACGATTTTGAGGTGGGAAAAAGGCACGGACTTGAGGAGATCTGTATTCTCAACGACGATGCGACAATGAATGAGAAGTGCGGAAAATATGCCGGAATGGACAGGTACGAGGCCAGAAAGAAGATGGTCGAGGATCTGGAGGCGCTCGGACTTCTTGTAAAGGTCGTTCCGCATTCACATGCTGTCGGAACTCACGACAGATGCGGAACTACCGTTGAGCCGATGATCAAACAGCAGTGGTTTGTTAAGATGAAGGAAATGGGAGAGGCTGCGATCAAGACTCTCAAAGACGGAAATCTGACATTTGTACCCGAAAGATTTGACAAGATATATCTTCACTGGCTGGAAAATATCCATGACTGGTGTATTTCCAGACAGCTCTGGTGGGGACACAGAATTCCGGCCTATTACTGTGACGGGTGCGGCGAGATGGTGGTTGCATCAGGTAAGCCGGAAAAATGTCCGAAATGCGGCTGTGAGCATATGACACAGGATCCGGACACACTTGATACATGGTTTTCTTCGGCACTCTGGCCGTTCTCTACGCTGGGATGGCCCGAAAAGACACCGGAGCTGGAGTATTTCTACCCCACGGATGTTCTGGTGACAGGATATGATATTATCTTCTTCTGGGTAATAAGAATGGTATTTTCCGGGCTTGAGCAGACCGGAAAGACGCCGTTCCACCATGTTCTTATCCATGGCCTTGTAAGGGATTCTCAGGGCAGAAAAATGAGCAAATCCCTGGGGAACGGAATAGATCCTCTTGAGGTTATTGACAAATACGGCGCCGATGCTCTGAGGCTTACCCTTGTCACGGGAAATGCGCCGGGAAATGACATGCGTTTTTACTGGGAGCAGGTTGAGGCCAGCAGGAACTTTGCAAATAAGATCTGGAACGCGAGCCGCTATATTATGATGAACCTGCCCGATTATGAGATAAATAAGCCCTCCAATGAAGATCTTAAGCCGGCCGACAGATGGATACTTTCAAAGGTAAACACTCTTGCCGGGGAAGTTCAGTACAATATGGAGCATTATGAGCTGGGTATCGCCGTTCAGAAGATCCATGATTTCCTCTGGGACGAGTTCTGCGACTGGTATATCGAGATCACCAAGGGAAGACTTCAGAACAAGGAAAATGACAAGACTTCCGCAGATGCGGCGCTGTGGACTTTAAAAGAAGTACTCACCAGGGGAATGAAGCTTCTGCATCCTTTCATGCCTTTCATTACGGAGGAGATCTACTGCACTCTTCTTCCGGAAGAGGAGACCATAATGACGGCGCAGTGGCCGCACTTCGATGAGGCGTTGAAATTTGAGAGCGAGGAGAAGCTTCTGGAAAAATATAAGGAACTGGTTCGGGGCGTCAGAGGAATCCGTACGGAGATGAAGGTTCCCCACGGAAGACAGACTGAGGTATTTATTGTTGCATCCAGCGACAAGGCATTTGAGGATTTCATGGTTCTCAAGAATTCTCTTGAGGTAATGAATAAAATGCTCTTTGCCTCGGAGGTGGTCATTGCAAGAGACAAGACCGGAGTTCCGGAAGATGCGGTCTCGATAGTGGGATCGGAAATGACTGCCTATATTCCTCTTGATGAGCTTGTGGACAAGGAAAAAGAGATAGAGAGGCTTACCGGAGAAAAGACAAAGATCGAATCTGAGATCAAGCGCGCGAGCGGAATGCTCTCAAACCCGAATTTTGTCAATAAGGCTCCGGAGGCAAAGGTAAATGCCGAGAGGGAGAAGCTGGAAAGATACGAAAAGATGCTTGCGGCGGTAGAAAAACAGCTCGGAGAATATCTGAAATGATAAGCTATTCCGATGCTGTGGATTATATTGAAAATTTAGTGAGATTTACTGAAAAGCATTCCCCGGATCACACCCGGAAATGTCTTGAGATCCTGGGAAAACCGGACAGCACGTACGAGTCTGTCCATGTTGCCGGAACAAACGGAAAGGGAAGCACATGTGCTTTCCTTTCGTCTGTTTTCTGCGCTTCGGGAATAAGGTGTGGAAGATTCACTTCCCCGCATCTTATCACCATGAGAGAGAGGTTTGCGTTGGACGACAGAACCGTTTCGGAGGACGATTTCTGCCGGGCTTTTTCGGAAGTTATGGCTGCGGTGAAGAAGGCCGATAAGGAGGGGATCCCTCATCCGGCATATTTTGAGTTTCTTTACCTTATGGCTTGTGTGATTTTCAGAAATGCAAAGGTAAGGATCGCTGTTGTCGAGACGGGACTCGGAGGAAGGCTCGATGCGACAAACACTCTCGATAAGCCTTTGGTTTGCGTTATTACATCGGTAGGAAAAGACCACATGGCATATCTGGGAGATACCATTCCTCAGATAGCGGCCGAAAAGGCCGGTATAATCAAGGCAGGAGTTCCTGTGGTGTTTGATGATACCGACTCCCGGGTGGCGGAAGTTATCAAAAGGACTGCCGTGTCAAAGGGATGCCCCGTTTTCCCGCTGAGTGAATGTCTCCTTGAGGAAAAGGAGATAAGGGATGACACTATCATCGCAAGGGGAAGCTGCGGCGATGTTTATGAGATTCCCTTCAATGCCGGTTATCAGATACGAAATGCTTCTCTGGCAGTGAAGACTGCCTGCCTTCTGACCGGATTTGAAGAGATCACGTCTGAAAGTATAAGAGAAGGTATTGCAAATGCATCCTGGCGGGGAAGAATGCAGCGTCTCGCACCCCGCGTTTATGCCGACGGTGCGCATAATGAGGACGGGATAAGGGAATTTGTCTTGAATGCCCGCAGAATATCCGAAGGCGGCAAGGCGGTTCTTGTATTTGCGGCAATGTCCGATAAGGATTATCCCCGGATGATAAAGAATATTGCCGAGGATCTGCATCCTGCCCGCGTGATCACAACAACGGTTGAGGGTGGAAGAGCTGCGGACGGAAATGTTCTGGCGGATCTTTTTGCCGGGGCGGGTGTTCCGGAGGTCTCTTTTGTGCCTGAAGCATCCGATGCGGTTGAAAAAACCGGTGCCCCCCGGGAAGACGAATTTATTTTTTATGTTGGAAGTTTGTACTTTATCGGTGAAGTACTGAAGATATACGGAGAAAAACATGATTAATTTTGATGAAGAAATTAAAAAATTCACTCCCAGTCTTGATGTCGATGATGCGGAGGGTGCCATTTACAGCAGGGATCTTACGGATGTCATCGATATCTTAAAAGAGATGCTCGAAGAGACAAGTGAAAGCGGAAGGAAGTAATAATATTTATGAGATGCATGAATTGCGGAGCCGAGCTGGGGCGGGAGGTATACTGTCCGGTATGCGGTCAGGACGTCACGGTTCAGAAGCAGGCGATCATTCTCTCCGGAATTTATTATAATCAGGGACTGGAAAAAGCCCAGATAAGGGATCTGTCCGGAGCGATAGATCAGCTGAGGAGAAGCCTGAAATTCAATAAGCTGAATATTCCCGCAAGAAATCTTTTGGGACTGGTTTATTTCGAGATCGGTGAGGTCGTGTCGGCCTTATCGGAGTGGGTAATCAGCAAAAATATTCAGCCGGAGGAAAATCTGGCTTCATATTATATAGCTGATCTGAAGAAAAATGCGGCAAAACTCGAGGTGATCAACCATACCATTAAGAAGTTCAATATTGCCCTGAAAAACAGCCGTGAGGGCAATGAGGACATTGCAAAGATCCAGCTCAAAAAGATCCTTGCCCAGAATCCGAAGCTGATTAAGGGGTATCATCTGCTTGCTCTCTTAATGATGAGGGACGGTGAATACGAAAAAGCCCGCAGACTCCTCAAAAAGGCGGGAAGGATCGACAGGACAAATACCACCACCTTGAGATATTTAAAGGAGATCGACGAGGTCACGGGCAAGCCTACCTCCACCGATCTCAGAAGCGCTTTCGGACACGGCGCCCCCGACGACGAAGAATATGCGGAGTCGATGCTTGCCGCAGGGGATACGATACAGCCCTCTTCATTCAAGGAGACTACTCTTGCGGCTACCATATTCAGTATTGTGATAGGCATAGTTATCGGCGCGTGTGCGATTCTTTTCCTCGTCATGCCGGCAAGGATAAGCAGGATAAACAGGGAGGCAAATGATAAGATCACAGAGTACAGTTCCGAATCGGCTTCCAAAAGTGCCGAGGTGGCAAGGCTTGAAAGTCAGCTTGAAGCCGCAAACGGGAATATTGAGGCCGGTGATTCGGAAAAGGCGAACCTTAAGAATACCGCTGATTCCAATGAGTATCTGGCTCTTGCCTACGTGGCGTATTATGACGGTAATCTCGACACAGCGACTTCATATATGTCGATGATCGATTCGTCGCTGCTGTCGGAAAACGGAATGGATATATACAATAGGATATATCCGGATATTAAGACAAAGCTTTTTGCGGTCCTTAAGGAATCCGGAATGCAGGCCTACGATAATAAGGATTATGCCGCAGCAGTTGTGAAGCTGGAACAGGCAAGGAAGATATCCGAAGACGACTACGATGTCCTGAGAACCCTTGCACATGCGTATCGCGACAGCGAAGATGCCGCAAATGCGGATGCAATCTTTAACCTCATCATTGAGAAATATCCGGATTCCTCCAAGGCTGATGAGGCGAGATTTTACCTGAGTTCCAATACCGCAAACCAGACCGGGGATTATGTTCCGAAGACTGATACTGTTTCTCCCGAAAGTGCTGAGGACGAGAGCAGCAGTGAGGAGGAATACTATGAGGACGAGGATTACGGTGATTATGAAGACGAAGACTATGAGTAGTGTTGATGCAAAATGAAGACCGTATTGCATCTGATGGAGAATAAAGTATGAATCTTAGAGACGAAATAGTGTCTGCTGCAGGAATCGGAAGCGTTCTGGAAAATGAGCCCATGAAGAACCACACAAGCTTCAGGGTAGGAGGAAATGCCAGATATCTGGTTCAACCTTCCTGTGAGAGTGAGGCAATCGGCCTTATTGAGCTTTTGAGAAAAAGAGGCGAGAAATTCTTTGTTATGGGGAACGGATCAAATCTTCTGGTTTCTGACAAAGGGTATGATGGAGTTATCGTGAAGATCGCAAAAAATCTTTCCGAAATTCAGGTCGAAGGGGAAACGATAAAAGCTCAGGGAGGAGCACTTCTCTCGGCGGTGGCGGCAGCCGCCCTGGAAAATGAGCTTGAGGGTTTTGAATTCGCCTCGGGTATACCCGGTACGATCGGAGGAGCCCTGGCAATGAACGCCGGAGCATACGGTGGAGAGATCAGGGATGTTATTGTGGAAGCTGATGTGCTGTCAGCCGACGGAAGGCACCTGACTCTTTCAAGGGATGAGATGGAGCTCGGCTACAGGACAAGTGCGATATCCAGGGATGGCTATATCGTTCTCGGCGCGTTGTTGAGGCTGAAAAAGGGATGCAGGGAAGATATAAAAAACCGTATGGCCGAGCTTACAAAAATGAGAAAGGACAAACAGCCTTTGAATTTTCCGAGTGCGGGAAGTACCTTTAAGAGACCCGAAGGGCATTTTGCCGGAAAGCTCATATCGGATGCCGGACTTAAGGGATACAGCATCGGGGGAGCGTGCGTCTCTGAAAAGCATGCCGGATTTATTGTCAATAACAATGATGCGACTGCCGGAGATGTGTTTAAACTCATTGAATATGTCAGGGAGAAGGTGTTTGAGGAATTCGGAGTCAGTCTCGAGACTGAAGTGAAATTGTTAGGGGATTTTTGATATGCGGCTGGTATTTGTAACGGGAATGTCGGGAGCGGGAAAAACCACTGTCCTTAAGAGGCTGGAGGATTCCGGCTATTACTGTGTCGACGGCATTCCTATTCCGATGATAGAAGCTTTTATTGAATATACGGTAAGAAACTCTCCGGATATGGATAAGGTTGCCATCGGAATAGATTCGAGGACAGGCAAATTTGACGAATACTATGATTCAATTGCTCAGAACATCAGCCTTCTGGGTATCCGCTGTGAGATCCTGTTTCTGGATGCGGATGACAAGGTTCTGATAAAGCGTTATAAGGAGACAAGACGCCGCCATCCGTATGCGGAAGGTGAAAGGGTAAACCGGGGAATAAAAAAAGAAAGAGAAATCCTGAAAGGCCTGAAAAACCATGCGGATTATGTGATAGACACTAGCAAACTGCTGGGAGTTGATCTAAAGAAAGAGATTGACAGAATATTTGTGGAGGATCAGGAATACGGAGGACTCTTCATCACGGTTCTGTCGTTTGGCTTTAAGAACGGGATACCGCTGGATGCCGACCTTGTTTTTGATGTGAGATTTCTGCCGAATCCTTATTACATTGACAAGCTGAGAGCTCTTTCCGGCAAGGACGGGGGAATTGCGGACTACCTTAACGGATTTGAGGAGACGGGATTGTTTCTTGACAAGCTTGAAGATATGCTGGAATTCCTTATTCCGAATTATATAAAGGAAGAGAAGACACAGCTGATCGTCGGAATAGGCTGCACCGGCGGACGCCATCGCTCCGTGATGGTGGCGGAGGCCATATATTCGAGACTGAAAAACAAGAAAAAATACGGAGTTAGGATCGAACACAGGGATCTGGAAAAGGATAAAGAACATAAACGTCAGGAATAATAATGTCATTTTCGAATATTGTAAAAAAAGAACTGACCGGAATAGAGGCTATCAACAGACACTGTGCGGCAGCGGAACTGGCGGGAATTCTCCTGTTTCTGGGAGAGTTTGACGGCAGGAAAATTACGGGATTGCATGCCGAAACAGATGAACTGAAAAGAAAAGTCTTTACTTTAATAAAAAAAGCATTTAATATATTGATAGATTTTGTGCCTATTAGGAGTAAAAAGAGGTGCTTTGCTTTTTTGAATTCCGGGGATGATATCGGGGTGATATCCGATGGCATCCGTGCGAAAAAGCTGCTCGAGAGACAATGCTGCAGGAGGTCGTTTTTGAGAGGAGCTTTTCTTTCGGTTGGAACGATCTGCTCGCCGGATAAGTACTACAGGCTTGAGTTTGTTTGCCGGGATCCCGACAATGCAAACCGGGTCTTTGATGTGCTCGGTGAGGAAGGGATCGAACCCAGGATTTCGGAGAGGGAAGGCAGCTTTATTGTTTATCTTCAGGACGCGGAAACTATTTCGTTTTTTCTGGGAATAACAGGCGCAAACAGTGCGGTTCTGGAATTTGAGAACACCCGGGTGACCCGGGAGGTCAGGGGAGCGGTTCAGCGAAAGGTGAACTGCGAGACTTCAAATCTCCGCAAGACCGTAAATGCCTCGTGCAGGCAGATAGAGGATATTGAATTTATTAAAAGAGAAGAATTATTTGAGGGACTTCCTGAGCAGCTGAAAGAAATAGCCGAGCTCAGAATTTCCAATCCGGAAGCTTCGCTCAGCGAACTCGGACATATGCTCGTTCCGCCCCTGGGAAGGTCGGGAGTGAGCAAACGTCTGAAGAGACTTGAGAAGGAAGCTGAGGAGATAAGAATTAAAAAAGGAATTATGGGAGAAGGAAATGCTTGTAAAAGATATTAAGATTTGCATCAATGACAACATCGTTGACAGACCTATTGCGAAATTCGTTCAGGTTGCGGGAAAATTTGAGAGCAAAATCCAGATCATTACCGAGCAGGGAAAAGTAAATGCAAAGAGCATCATGGGAATGATGAATTTCGGATTTGAAGCAGGAAAAGAAGTGCGTATTCAGGCTGAGGGAAGTGATGAACAGGAGGCTGTGAGCAGTCTTGAAAAGTTCCTTGCCTGCGGAGAACAGTAATAGGAAAACCTTTCAACTTTTGGGAACCGCGTCTTAGGAGTGCTTTGCGGTTCCGGAGGGCAGATTATGTCAAAATTTCTCAAAGTTATAGTAAACATCATTATGGTTCTGGCAATTCTTGTTGCAGCTGCGATATTGATCCCGCCGCTTGCCGGAGTCAACACAACTATTATTGATTCGTCATCGATGGATACTAATCTTCCGGTTGGATCGGTGACCTACTCAAAGGAAGTATATGTGACAAATATTCAGGTCGGAGATAAGATCCTTGCTCAGAAGGATACATCTACATATGAATATATAGTAGAAAGTGCGGACCCGTCCACAGGAGATTTCGGAGTCCAGGATGCGATGGATACGTCTGCCGCAACTGTGCAGATCCAGATTTTGAACAGCGCTCCGCGGGTAATAGTTACGATTCCGTTCATCGGATATGTTGTGTATGCTATGCACAGCATTGAGGGCATCATGCTGATCGCTCTTGCCGTACTCGTCGTTATAGTTCTTTTTGTGCTTTCGGAATTGTGGAAAAAAGAAACCGAGGAAGATTTCATGGAGGATTTTTATCCTGCGGGTGATGAAGATGAAGACATTGAGTATGAGAAGCCTGAAAAGATTTCCCGGAGGAAAAAGCGCAGGATGGAGAAGGCTGAAGAGCTGCCGGAAGAGGATGAAGAAGATGACATCTATTCCGGTGAAGAAGAGGCTGATGAGCCTGAAGCCTATACGGAAATGCCGGAGGAGTCTGAGGATTATGAAGATCTTCGGGAAGACGGTGAAAGTGATTTCGCAGATTACGATGAATTCGTCAAGAACATGGAAGCTAAATTAAGTGACGCCGGAGAACCGGAGGAGGATGAAGCTTCCGGATCGGCATTTGAGGCTGAGGATGATCATGTCAGTGATATCGACAGAGGATACGGAGCTGCCATCGCGCTTGACGCGCTTGATTCAGAGGGTGAACCGGAGGACGATGATCACGACGGATATTATGATTCATTTGAAGCTCCGGACGACGCTCACGGAAGCGCATCGGACGGTGAAGAGACTTTCGAGAGCGTATCGGACAGGTCATATACTTCCGCAGATGAAGGCTGTGTTTCCGAGAAGGAAAGCGTATCCGGCGCGTTTGACGTGTCACCGTATATCAGAAATGATAGTGCAGATGAGGGCAGATTCGAGGATTCCTTTATGCAGGGTGCTATGGAGGATGAGATCGCCAGAGCCAGAACGGCCGATATCCCGGATCTGAAGGACATAGATTTTAAAGCGGACAGAACATTTGTACCTGTATCCAGACCGGATTTTGATGACATTGTAAAAGAAACAGGAAAATCCGAAGATGATCTTGATGTTCGCGAGGACAGTGTTACAGGCGTATCTGTAATCGACTTTTCTGATCTTCTTTAATGAATTAATAAATGAGTTATAGAGGAGGCAGATGCCTCCTCTTTTAGTTACAGGAATAATATGAGTGCTGTTAAAGTAACTTTCAGCGCGGGAGCCGGAGTTTGCCTGGATACTCCTTCGGGAACGGTCTGGGTGGATTTCATGCATAATCTGACTGGATTGCATACTTCTTCCGTGGATGAGGCAATGTGGGATAAAATAAAAAAGAATCCGGAGTTAAAACCTGATGTGATCGCGTTTACACACAGACATCCGGATCACTTTACATTGTCGTATTTAAAGGAAGCCATGGATCTTTTTCCGGAAAGCATGGTATTCGTGCCTCTTCCGGTTGAAGGCTACGGGGAGGTATTTCCCGGGGAGGATGAGCCCGTAGGCACTGTTGTTGACGGAGAAGAAGCTGTATTTTGCGTTCAAACCGGGAAGGGAGCTCTGGAATTAAAGTATGCAAGGACAGAGCATTCCGGCGAGCCGTACAGAAATACTCCGAATTACTGCCTTACAGTAAAGGGAGAGGGCTTCAGTATTTTTCTTTCCGGAGACACTCTGGTGGGAGAAGAGAATGCGGTTTCTTCAATAATAAATGAGAAGGCCGATATCGGATTTTTTACATTCCCATGGATAATGATGCCGGAGGGTAAGGATGCGATAAAAAGAAGCAGTATCAGACATATTATGCTTTATCATATTCCTTTTGAAAAAGATGACGATATTAATTGCAGGGCGGCGGCCTTGAAGGCTGCGGAAAACAGCGGTTTCGATAATCTGAGATTATTGCTGGAACCGTTTCAAAGAGAAGTGTTTGTTTGATAGGATATGGGAGATAGAAGGTTAATCAGCAGAGTCGGAGAAACAAAATACCGGATAATGAAATGGTGCTGCGAACGACGGCCTGTCTTTTTTCTGATAGTAAAAAAATATCTTGACAGAAAAGAAAAGGGGGAACTGTTTTCGGGGACGCTGCGCAGGCTCTTCAGAGAGCTGTTTGATATCGATGCAGGGTTCGGCTCCTACGGATGGTTCAATAACGGATTCAGACCCCATACAAAGATCGGGGCATACTGCTCGATCGCAAAGGATGTCAAGAGATTTTCGCATGACAGAGAAATGGATATGTTCTCGACGCATTCGATTTTTCAGAGGAGCTCGTACGGCTTTTTCAAGGAAAATATATGTGAGAAGGAACTTGTAATAGGAAACGACGTCTGGATCGGAGCCAATGTGGTAATAACGGCCGGGTGCGGCAGGATAGGTGACGGCGCAGTGATAGGCGCCGGTGCCGTGGTTGCCGGGGACATAGAACCCTATGCCATCGCCGTGGGAAATCCGGCAAGAGTGATAAGGTACAGATTCAGTGAGGAAGAGAGGCGGAAACTCATGGATTCTAAATGGTATGAGCTCACGCCCGCGCAGCTTGCGGAGCTGGAAGATCATTCGGAAAACATAGATCTTTTCACTCAAAAAGTATATGAGATCCGGGAAAGAGATGAGAAAAATTAATCGTCGATTTTACAGAAAATAAACAGTAGAATATAGAGATTGTATTCGAAAAAATACAATAATAATTCTAAAAGCCTCTTGTGTATGCAGGAGGCTTTTAGTAGAATAAACAGTGCTGTGGCATGATAGCTATGAAGCGCGAGGTTGCTGCACAACAAATGATGCAGGTAGTTCCGTGGAGCGAATGTCATGTTAGGAAACTGACGACAAGTCACTGTACAGGTAATTAAAAATGACCGCACAAAGGACAAGGTGCGGTCGTGTGTGCGAAAAAATAAGACACACACGGAAGTATGTACAGTCACCGCTTGTCGTACTAATCAAAGTGCGAAAAGGAGGCGACTTTTTTTATGGCAAATCAGGTAATGAGAATAATTCTCAAAGCGTATGATCATCAGCTGGTAGACGCATCTGCAGCAAAGATCATCGAAACAGTCCAGAAGAACGGAGCAAAGGTGAGCGGACCGGTTCCGCTTCCGACAAAGAAGGAAGTAGTAACAATTATTCGTGCGGTTCACAAGTACAAAGATTCACGTGAACAGTTCGAGCAGAGAACACACAAAAGGTTAATTGATATCATCGCGCCTACACAGAAGGTGGTTAATTCATTATCTCACCTTGAGATGCCGGCTGGCGTGTACATTGATATAAAGATGAAAAACAAATAACCTGAATTAGAATGATTGCCGAAGAGGCAATCCGCTGTAAGGAGGACAGATTTATGAAGAAGGCAATACTTGCCCGCAAGATCGGCATGACGCAGATCTTTGATGAAGACGGAATATTAATTCCTGTAACTGTACTCAAGGCTGGTCCATGCGTCGTAACACAGGTTAAGACAGTGGAAAATGATGGATACTCAGCTATCCAGGTTGGCTTTGAAGACATCAGAGAGTCACTTGTAAACAAACCGCTCAAGGGCGTTTTCGCAAAAGCCGGAGTAGCTGTAAAGCGTTTCCTCGCTGAGTTCAAGCTTGAAGATGCTGCAAGCTATGCTGTAGGACAGGAGATAACGGCAGACGTTTTCGCGGCAGGCGATATGGTTGACGTTACGGGAACAAGCAAAGGCAAAGGTTATCAGGGAACGATCAAGAGATTCGGACAGCACAGGGGACCGATGACACACGGTTCAAAATACCACAGACATCAGGGTTCAAACGGTGCTGCATCAGATCCGAGCCGTGTATTCAAGGGAAAACACATGCCGGGTCAGATGGGCGGAAACAAGGTTACCGTTCAGAATCTTACGGTTGTCAGAGTTGATGCTGAAGACGGTGTTATTCTTATCAAGGGCGCTGTACCGGGACCAAGAAAATCACTTGTAACAATTAAGAATGCCGTAAAGGCAAAATAAGTCTAAAGGAGGTCGAAGCAGATGGCTAACGTATCTGTTTTTAATATGGAAGGCGCTGAAGTCGGCAAGATGGACTTAAGTGATGGAATCTTCGGTATCGAAGTAAAACCACATCTTGTACACAAAGCTGTAGTTTGGCATTTGGCAAATATGCGCCAGGGAACACAGAAGGCAAAAACCCGTTCTGAGGTTAGCGGCGGCGGAAAGAAGCCGTACAGACAGAAGGGAACAGGTCATGCCCGTCAGGGTTCAACAAGAGCACCGCAGTGGACAGGCGGCGGAGTTGTATTCGCACCCACACCGAGAAATTATTCATTCAAGATGAACAGAAAAGAGAAGAGAATCGCTCTTAAATCCGCTCTTACATCAAAGGTTCAGGATAATAAGGCAATCGTTCTCGACAAGCTTGCTCTTGAAGGAATCAAGACAAAGGAAATGGTAAAGGTTCTTGAAAATATCAAAGTTGACAATGCTCTCGTAGTTATCGAGTCAACAGATATGAACGTAGTTCTTTCAGCTAGAAACATTCCTGGAATCAAGACAATCAATGCTGATGTTATCAATGTTTATGACATTATGAAATATCACACGCTTGTTATGACTCAGGATGCAGTTAAGAAGATTGAGGAGGTATACGCATAATGGCAGACCTCAGATATTATGATGTAATTCAGCGTCCGGTAATCACAGAGAAGAGCATGTCTATCATGGCTGAGAAGAAATATACATTCTATGTACATCCGGAAGCTACAAAGACTCAGATCAAGGAAGCCGTTGAGAAAATGTTCGAGGGTACAAAGGTTGAACGTGTCAACACAATGAACATCCCGGGCAAATTAAAGAGAAGAGGACGTACAGAGGGACGTACCGCTGCCAGAAAGAAAGCTATCGTATTCCTTAGCGAGGACAGCAAGGATATCGAGATCTTCGAGGGACTTTAATAACGGCACAGTCGGAAACGACTTTTATACGCAATAAAGCGTGAGAATAAATTTAAGGAGAAAATCAATGGGAATTAAGACATATAAGCCATATACACCGTCGAGAAGACAGATGAGTGGCTCAGATTTCTCAGAAATCACTGCAAAAAAACCGGAGAAATCCTTAACGGTAATGCTTAAGAAGAAATCCGGAAGAAATAACCAGGGTAAGATCACCTGCAGACACCGCGGCGGCGGATCAAAGAGATATTACAGAATCATCGATTTCAAGAGAACAAAAGATGGAATCCCCGCAAAGGTTGTTTCTATCGAGTATGATCCGAACAGAACAGCCAATATCGCACTTATCTGCTACGCAGACGGCGCAAAGGCTTACATCCTTGCTCCTGAGGGACTCAAGGTTGGAAACACTGTTATGAACGGACCGGAAGCAGAAATCAGAGTAGGTAACTGCCTGCCGCTGGCAAATATCCCGGTTGGTACTGTTATCCACAATATTGAGCTCTATCCGGGACGCGGCGGCCAGCTTGCACGTGCTGCAGGAAACTCAGCGCAGCTTATGGCTCGTGAAGGAAAATATGCGACCCTTCGTCTTCCGTCAGGCGAAATGAGACTTGTTCCGGTAGGATGCCGTGCAACAATCGGTTCTATCGGCAACGGAGACCATAACCTTATCAACATCGGTAAGGCAGGACGTAAGCGTCACATGGGTATCAGACCTACTGTCCGCGGTTCTGTTATGAACCCGAACGACCATCCGCACGGTGGTGGTGAGGGACGCGCTCCGATCGGACGTTCCGGCCCGAGCACTCCGTGGGGCAAGCCTGCACTTGGTCTCAGAACAAGAGACAACAAGAAAGCTTCCAATAAGCTCATCATCAGAAGAAGAAACGGCAGATAAGGCCGACGGAATATAAAGGAGGAAAAGCATGTCAAATCGTTCATTGAAAAAAGGCCCGTTTACTGACGAAAGCCTTTTAAAGAAAGTTAGTGCTATGAACGCTTCTAACGAAAAGACAGTTATCAAGACATGGTCCAGAAGATCAATGATAACACCTGACTTTGTTGGCCATACATTTGCAGTACATGACGGAAGAAAACATGTTCCGGTATATGTAACGGAAGATATGGTTGGTCACAAGCTCGGAGAGTTTGTAGCAACACGTACATACCGCGGACACAGCGGTGGTAAAACATCAGTTAGATAATGCTCGACGTGTCAAAGAATCGAAAGGAGTAATCGAATATGGCTAAAGGACATAGATCTCAAATCAAGAGAGCGAGAAACGAACAAAGAGATACGAGACCGTCAGCTAAATTGTCATTTGCAAGAGTATCAACACGTAAGGCTTGTTATGTGCTTGATGCAATCAGAGGCAAAGACGTTACAACGGCACTCGGTATACTTACCTACAGTCCAAGATACGCTTCTTCACTTTTAAAGAAGCTTCTGGAATCCGCTATTGCTAACGCAGAAAACAACAATGGAATGAACAGAGAGAATCTTTACATTGCAGAATGTTATGCAGGTCAGGCTCCGACAATGAAGAGAATTAGACCCAGAGCTCAGGGAAGAGCTTATCGCATCGAACATCGCATGAGCCATCTCTACATCGTTCTGGATGAGAAGTAAGGAGGAGAAGGATGGGACAGAAAGTTAACCCGCATGGCTTGAGAGTAGGTATCATCAAGGATTGGGATTCAAGATGGTATGCAGACAGCAAAAACTTTGCAGACTATCTTGTTGAAGATTATAATATCAGGAAATTTGTAAAGAAGAACCTTTACAGCGCAGGCGTTTCAAAGATCGAGATCGAGAGAGCCGCAAACCGTACAAAGGTTCGCATTTACACAGCTAAGCCGGGTCTGGTTATCGGAAAAGGCGGTGCAGGAATCGAGAGCTTCAAGAAGAAACTTGCAAAGCTTATCGGTAAGGAAGTTATCGTTGATATCAAAGAGATCAAGAGACCTGACCGTGATGCTCAGCTCGTAGCTGAAAATATCGCACTTCAGCTTGAAAATCGTATTTCATTCAGACGTGCTATGAAATCAACAATGCAGCGTACAATGAGAGCCGGCGCACTCGGAATCAAGACATCTGTTTCAGGACGTCTCGGCGGTGCTGATATGGCTCGTACAAAGTTTTACAGTGAAGGAACTATTCCGCTTCAGACACTTCGTGCCGATATCGACTACGGCTTTGCAGAGGCTGATACACAGTATGGCAAGGTTGGCGTTAAGGCATGGATCTACAACGGCGAGGTTCTTCCTTCAAAAGGAAAAAAGGAAGGCGGTGATCGATAATGCTGATGCCTAAGAGAGTTAAGCATCGTAAGCAGTTCCGTGGATCACTTAAAGGAAAAGCAAACCGCGGAAATTTCATTGCAAACGGTGAGTTCGGTATTGTGGCAACTGAGCCGTGCTGGATCAGATCAAACCAGATCGAGGCAGCTCGTATTGCTATGACAAGATACATGAAGCGTGGCGGTAAGGTATGGATCAGAATCTTCCCGGATAAGCCGGTAACAGCTAAGCCGGCTGAGACCCGAATGGGTTCAGGTAAGGGATCTGTTGAGTACTGGGTAGCAGTAGTTAAACCAGGCCGTGTAATGTTCGAGGTTGCGGGTGTACCGGAAGCTGATGCACGTGAGGCTCTTCGTCTTGCTATGCACAAACTTCCGTGCAAGTGCAAAATCGTATCAAGAGAGGATACAAAAAGGGGTGACGAAGAGTGAAAGCCGGCAAATATGTAGAAGATCTTAGAAATAAGTCAGTTGCTGAACTTCAGGAAGAACTTGTAGCTGCTAAGAAAGAACTCTTCAACTTGAGATTCCAGAATGCGACAAGTCAGCTTGACAATACGAGCAGAATCAAAACTGTTCGCAGGAACATTGCTAGAATAGAGACAATCATGGTCGAGAAGGCCAACGCTTAAAGGAGAATAGATAATGGAAAACAGAAATCTCAGAAAAACACGTGTTGGCAAGGTTATCAGCAACAAGATGGACAAGACCATCGTAGTTGCAATCACTGACCATGTTCAGCATCCGCTTTATAAGAAAATCGTTAAGAAGACTTATAAGTTAAAAGCTCATGATGAAAACAATGAGTGCAACATCGGTGATACAGTTAAGGTTATGGAGACCAGACCACTCTCTAAGGACAAGAGATGGAGACTTGTATCTGTGGTAGAAAAAGTTAAATAAGCAGGGAGGATACGTTTTATGATTCAGCAGGAAACAAGACTTAAAGTCGCTGATAATACAGGCGCCAAAGAAATCTTATGTATCCGCGTTGTTGGTGGTTCTACCAGAAGATATGCTGGTTTAGGCGACACAATCGTAGCTACTGTAAAAGATGCTACACCGGGCGGTACAGTTAAAAAGGGAGATATCGTTAAGGCAGTAGTTGTTCGTTCTGTAAAGGGTGCACGTCGTAAAGACGGTTCTTATATCAGATTTGATGAGAATGCTGCAGTTATCATTAAGGATGACAAGAGTCCTAAGGGTACCCGTATCTTCGGACCGGTAGCAAGAGAGCTTCGTGAACAGCAGTTCATGAAAATAGTTTCTTTGGCTCCGGAAGTATTATAGGAGGTATTTTATGTCAGCCAGAAAAATCAAAACAGGCGATACAGTTCGCGTAATTGCAGGTAAAGATTTAGGTAAGGAAGGTAAAGTACTTTCCGTAAATACAAAGAATGATACAGTTGTCGTTGAAGGTGCAAACATGGTTTCGAAACATCAGAAACCGAATATGGCTAACCAGAACGGCGGAATCATTGAAAAAGAGGCACCGATACACATTTCAAATGTTATGTATCTTCACAAGGGCAAACCAACCAGAGTCGGATTTAAGGTGGTAGACGGAAAGAAAGTTCGTTTTGCCAAGACTACCGGCGAAGTTATTGAGTAATAAGGAGGCAAAGCTTTGAGCAGACTTAAAGAGCAGTACGATAACGAAATCGTAGCAGCTATGACAAAGAAGTTCGAATATAAGAACGTTATGGAAGTGCCTAAGCTCGAGAAGATAGTAATCAACATGGGTATAGGCGAAGCAAAGGACAATGCCAAGGTTCTCGATTCTGCAGTTAATGATCTTCAGATCATCACAGGCCAGAAGGTTATCAAGACCAAGGCTAAGAAATCAATTGCTAATTTCAAGATCCGTGAGGGTATGCCGATCGGATGTAAGGTAACACTCCGAGGCGAAAAGATGTATGATTTCGCTGACAGACTTATCAATCTTGCTCTTCCGAGAGTTCGTGACTTCCGTGGAGTAAATGCAAACGCATTTGACGGAAGAGGAAATTATGCTCTCGGTATCCATGAGCAGCTCATCTTCCCGGAGATCGAGTATGATAAGATCGATAAAGTCAGAGGTATGGACATTGTTTTCGTAACAACGGCTAAGACAGACGAGGAAGCAAGAGAGCTTCTCAGATTCTTCGGAATGCCGTTCGCAAAGTAAGGAGGAACATCCGTGGCAAAAACATCCATGAAAATCAAACAGCAGCGTCCGCAGAAATTCTCTACAAGAGAATATAACCGCTGCAAAATCTGTGGCCGTCCACATGCATATCTTAGAAAATACGGAATCTGCCGTATTTGTTTCCGTGAGTTAGCATACAAGGGCCAGATTCCGGGTGTTAAGAAGGCATCCTGGTAATGAGACTATAGAAAGGAGTTTCGTACAATATGGCAACAACTAATGATCCAATTGCAGATATGCTTACTAGAATCCGTAATGCAAACATTGCTAAGCACGATACAGTTGATGTTCCGTCATCAAAGATCAAGCTTGCTATTGCTGATATCCTTTTAAATGAAGGTTTCATTGAGAAGTATGATCTTGTTGACAACGGAAGATATAAAGATATCCGCATCACACTTAAATACGGCGCAGATAAGAATGAAAAAATCATTTCCGGTATCAAGAGAATTTCTAAGCCGGGTCTTCGTATCTACGCTGATACACAGAATATCCCGAGAGTTCTTGGCGGACTTGGAATCGCTATCCTTTCAACAAACCAGGGTATTATCACTGATAAAGAAGCCAGAAAGCTCAAAGTCGGCGGCGAAGTTCTCGCTTACATCTGGTAATTAAAAGTATCTGTCAGAACTGAAAACAGAGGGAACGAAAGATTCCCTCCGAAAATTTAAGTCAGGAGGAAGAATAAATGTCACGTATTGGTAGAATGCCAGTTGTAGTACCTGCAGGTGTTACAATTGATATCCAGGCCGGCAACGAAGTGACTGTAAAGGGACCTAAGGGAACACTTACACGCAAGCTGCCGACAGAAATGAACATTGAACTTAAGGACAACGAAGTCATCGTAACAAGACCGAACGACCTTAAGAAAAACAAATCACTTCACGGTCTTACACGTTCACTTATCCAGAACATGGTAACAGGCGTAAGCACAGGTTATACAAAGGTTCTTGAGGTTAACGGTGTAGGTTATAAGGCTCAGAAGCAGGGCAAAAAGCTCGTTCTTTCACTCGGTTATTCACATCCGGTAGAGATGGATGATCCGGAAGGAATTGAGTCTACGGTTGAAGGAAATAAGATCACAGTTGCCGGAATCGACAAGGAAAAGGTTGGTCAGTTCGCAGCTGAGATCAGAACAAAGAGACCGCCTGAACCATATAAGGGTAAAGGTATCAAGTATATTGATGAAATCATTCGTCGTAAAGTCGGTAAGACAGGCAAATAATAGGTAAGGAGAGTGCATTATGATAAATAAAGTGTCAAGAGCGACAGTTCGTGTTAAAAAGCACAAAAGACTTCGCGGTCATCTTAGTGGTACTGCACAGAAGCCAAGACTTGCTGTCTTCCGCAGTAACAAGCATATGTACGCACAGATCATCAATGATGATCTCGGTCATACATTAGTTTCAGCATCTACATTACAGGCTGATGTAAAAGAAGGTCTCGAAAGAACTGATGATGTTGCTGCAGCTGCAAAGCTTGGTGAAGTAATTGGTAAAAGAGCAGTAGATGCAGGTATCAGTGAAGTTGTTTTCGACAGAGGCGGTTTTATATATCACGGTAAAGTTAAGGCTTTAGCTGATGCTGCCAGAGAAGCAGGCCTTGTATTCTAATATCAGAAGGAGAAATAAGACGCATGAGAGCAAAAGACGATCAGAGAAGAAACGACAGAGAAGATAACGGTTTTGAAGATCGTGTCGTTGCCATTAAACGTGTAACAAAGGTTGTTAAGGGCGGTCGTAACATGCGTTTCTCAGCACTTGTAGTTGTAGGTGATGGAAACGGACATGTTGGCGCAGGTATCGGCAAAGCTGCAGAAATTCCGGAAGCGATCCGCAAAGGAAAAGAAGATGCTATGAAGCATATGGTCAGCGTTGCCAGAACAGAGTACAACAGTGTAACACATGATTATATTGGCAAATTCGGTGGAGCTACAGTTCTGCTTAAGAGAGCTCCCGAAGGTACCGGTGTTATCGCCGGAGGCCCTGCACGTGCCGTAATCGAGCTTGCAGGAATCAAGAACATCCGTACAAAGTCTCTTGGTTCTAATAATAAACAGAATGTAGTATTTGCTACACTTAAGGGCTTAAGTGAATTAAAGACACCTGAGCAGGTAGCAAAGGCACGTGGTAAATCTATTGAAGAAATATTGGCATAAGGAGGAGCTAAAATGGCAGACATGTTAAAAATAACACTTGTAAAGTCTCCTATTGGAGCTATTCCTAAGCACAGAAAAACTGTGGAAGCCATGGGACTTCGCAAGTTACATCATTCAGTAATTCTTCCGAACAATGAGGCTACAAAAGGTCAGATCAAGCAGATCGGACATCTCATTAAGGTTGAAGAGGCGTAAGCAGGGAGGAGATAACAAATGGATTTATCTAATTTAAGCCCAGCTGCTGGCTCAAAGCACAACAATTTCAGAAAAGGCCGTGGACATGGTTCAGGAAACGGCAAGACTGCAGGATACGGCCACAAAGGTCAGAAGGCTCGTTCAGGAGCTCCGAGACCGGGATTTGAAGGTGGTCAGATGCCTCTTTACAGACGTATACCGAAGCGTGGTTTCACTTGCAGAAATTCAAAGGTTATCACAGCGGTTAACGTTTGCAAGCTTGAAAGATTTGAAGACGGTGCAGTTATCGATGCACAGGTATTACTTGAGAGTGGAGTGATCTCCAAGAGAGTTGCCGACGGCCTTAAGATTCTTGGCAATGGTGAACTCACAAAGAAACTCACAGTTAAGGCAAATGCGTTCAGCGCATCTGCAAAGGAAAAGATTGAAAGCGCAGGCGGTACAGTCGAGGTAATCTAATGCTTAGAAAAATTGCTGATGCATTCAGGATCAAAGAGATCAGACACAGATTATTTTTCATAATAATTTGTCTTGTGGTAATCCGTGTCGGCTCACAGATCCCGGTGCCTGGCGTAAACAAAGAATTCTTTTCTTCATGGTTTGAGTCGATGACCGGCGATGCATTCAATTTATTTGATGCATTCACCGGTGGATCGTTCTCAAGCATGTCGATACTGGCTTTGTCAATTACGCCATATATCACTTCTTCGATCATCATGCAGCTTCTTACAATTGCAATTCCTGCTCTTGAAGAAATGCAGAGAGACGGAGAGGACGGACGCAAGAAGATCATAGCAATTACACGTTATCTGACGATCGGTCTTTCTCTGTTTGAGTCCATCGCAATGGCTATCGGATTCGGAAATCAGGGACTTATCACCGATATGAATTTCCTTAATGTTGCAACTGTTGTAGTTTGTCTTACTGCAGGTTCATCCTTCCTTATGTGGATCGGTGAGCAGATCACTGAACACGGTATCGGAAACGGTATTTCAATAGTACTTCTTATCAATATCATTTCACGTTTACCGAATGATCTTGCAGGTCTTTACGAGCAGTTCATTAAGCCTACGACAATCGCAAGAGGAGTTCTTGCTGCAATAATAATAATTGCTATAATTGTTGCAGTAGTTGTTCTCGTAATATTACTCAATGATGCTGTAAGAAACATTCCTGTACAGTATTCAAGAAAGATGGCAGGCAGAAATATGTTTGGAGGTCAGTCCTCACATATTCCGCTTCGTGTTAACACATCAGGTGTTATCCCGATAATCTTTGCATCATCATTGATGTCTTTCCCGGGAATTATTGCTACTTTTGCCGGACATCCTAATCCGGGAGGCTGGTTTGGAACTCTGCTTGGAATACTTAGTTCGAACAACTGGTTTAATTTTTCAACACCGATTTACAATATCGGTTTGATTATTTACATTGTTCTTGTAGTATTCTTCGCATACTTCTATACTACTATTACGTTTAACCCGCTTGAGATAGCGGATTCGATTAAGAAAAACGGAGGATTTGTTCCGGGAATCAGACCGGGCAAGCCCACATCGGATTATCTTAGCAGAATTTTGAATTATGTTGTCTTCATTGGTGCGGTTGGCCTTCTCATAGTTGCGATCATTCCGTTCATATTTAACGGAATCTTTGCTGCCAGCGTATCATTCGGAGGAACATCACTTATCATCATAGTAAGCGTTATACTTGAGACTGTAAAACAGATCGAATCTATGATGGTTGTAAGGAACTATAAAGGTTTCCTGAGTGAATAATATTAAATGGGACATTCCTTTTGGGGTGTCCCATTATGACTAAATATTTGTTTATTGTACATGCAAGGATTGCAGGAGGATTATATGTCAAAAGCTGACGTTATTGAGGTCGAAGGAAAGGTACTTGAAAAGCTCCCGAATGCTATGTTTAAAGTTGAACTTGAAAACAAGCATGTGCTTCTCGCACATATCAGCGGAAAACTCAGAATGAATTTCATCCGCATACTTCCGGGTGACAAGGTTACTGTTGAGCTTTCACCTTACGATCTCACAAAAGGAAGAATTATTTGGAGAGATAAATAGTTTTTACTTGCATTTCTTATTCTGCAATGTTACACTGTATTAGTTGTTGTGCGTCTTAGAAATAAGACGTATATAAAATATTGCTCAAAATCAAGAGCATCTTACCTTTTGAAAGGAGGTTTGAAGGATGAAAGTAAGGGCTTCCGTTAAACCGATTTGCGAAAAATGCAAAGTAATTAAAAGGAAGGGTTCTATCCGTGTTATCTGTGAAAACCCAAAGCATAAGCAGAGACAGGGCTAAGAACTGATAAGGATTTATTATCTGCAGATGAGCTTAGCATGCCATCAGGATAATAGTGCTTAATACCGGCATTCGGTTTTGCCGGAAAGGTCATGCATTGCATGGCTGGGTATCGATCCTGGATACCCCAATTAGGAATACGTTACAAGTAGAATTCCCGAAAAAAATAATGGTTCGGGACACAGTTTATGCTGTGAAAATTGAGATGGAGGTTAACAAATGGCTCGTTTAGCAGGTGTTGATTTACCTAGGGAAAAACGTGTAGAGATCGGTCTTACTTATATTTTTGGTATTGGCAGAGCTACTTCACAGAAAATCCTTAAGGAAGCAGGTGTTAATCCTGACACACGTGTAAGAGATCTTACCGATGAGGAAGTAATCAAGATTAAGGAAGTAATGGATGCATCAGTGATTGTAGAAGGTGATCTTCGTCGTGAGATCGCGATGAACATCAAGAGACTTCAGGAGATCGGATGCTACAGAGGTATTCGTCACAGAAAGGGACTCCCGGTTCGTGGACAGAACACAAAGAACAACTCCAGAACACGCAAGGGTCCGAGAAGAACTGTTGCAAACAAGAAGAAATAATGCTTTTTAGCATAGGAAACATTGAAAGGAAAGTAGGTTAGTTTTTATGGCAAAGCAAACAAAAAGAGCAACAAAACGCCGTGTTAGAAGAAACGTTGAACATGGTCAGGCTCACATCCAGTCATCATTCAATAATACTATCGTTACATTGACAGATGCTGAGGGCAATGCTTTATCATGGGCAAGTGCCGGTGGTCTTGGTTTCAGAGGTTCAAGGAAATCTACTCCGTATGCTGCACAGATGGCAGCTGAAACTGCTTGCAAGGCAGCTTCAGCATATGGTCTCAAGACTGTTGACGTATTTGTAAAGGGTCCGGGATCAGGAAGAGAAGCAGCTATACGTGCATTATCGGCAAATGGACTTAGCGTAACAAGCATTATGGACTGCACACCGGTACCACATAACGGATGTCGTCCTCCAAAGCGCAGAAGAGTTTAATGACACTGTGTTATTAGGATTAGTATTAACAGGAGGAATAAGTAAAACATGGCTGTTGATAGAGTGCCTGTCCTTAAGAGATGTCGTTCATTAGGTATTGAACCGGCATACTTAGGTATTGACAAAAAATCAAAAAGAGAATTAAAGAGATCAAATCGTAAGGTTTCGGAATATGGTTTACAGCTTCGTGAGAAACAGAAAGCAAAATTCATCTACGGAGTACTTGAGAAACCTTTCAGAAATTACTATAAAAAAGCAGACAGAATGAAGGGTATGACAGGTGAAAACCTCATGGTTCTTCTTGAGAGCAGACTGGACAATGTTATTTTCCGTCTCGGCTTTGCAAGAACACGACGTGAGGCACGTCAGATCGTTGACCACAAGCAGCTTACAGTAAACGGCAAGCTTGTCAACATTCCTTCATATCTTGTAAAAGCAGGCGATGTTATCGCTGTTAAAGAAAACAAGAAATCATCTCAGAGATATAAAGACATCCTTGATGCTACCTCGGGAAGAATCGTTCCGGAGTGGCTTGAGGCTGATACTGAAAATCTTAAGGGTACAGTTAAAGAACT
Source organism: Lachnospiraceae bacterium (assembly GCA_050944395.1). Lineage (GTDB taxonomy): Bacteria > Bacillota > Clostridia > Lachnospirales > Lachnospiraceae > Chordicoccus. The sequence continues at coordinate 1,872 of JBMNQZ010000011.1, read as the reverse complement.
TCCGACAAGAGAAGCTATCGATGTTCCTGTTAATGAGATGCTTATAGTCGAGTTGTATTCAAAATAATTGATATAATTCGAAGATTGCCCTCATTAGTATCAGAAGAGTCCCAAAGGAGGGAAATATATTGTTCGATTTTAATAAACCAAATATTGAGATTGAAGAAATTTCTGAAGATAATAAATATGGACGTTTTGTAGTAGAACCGCTTGAGAGAGGATTCGGAATCACACTTGGAAATTCACTCAGAAGAATTATGATATCATCTCTTCCGGGTGCTGCAGTAAGTATGATCAGGATCGAGGGTGTAGCTCATGAGTTCAGCTCAATTCCGGGTGTAAAGGAAGATGTAACGGAGATCATTCTTAATATTAAGGAACTTGCTCTCAGAAATAATTCATCCTCTGATGCGCCCAAGACAGCTTACATCGAGTTCGAGGGCGAAGGCGTCGTTCATGCTTCGGATATTATCGTTGATTCGGATATTGAGATCGTTAATCCGGATCTGGTGATTGCCCACTTAAGCGGAGCAAACAGCAGGTTGTATATGGAATTAACTATTACAAAAGGTCGTGGATATGTAGGAGCAGATAAGGGCAAGCCTGATGATATGGTTATCGGAGCTATTCCAATCGATGCGATCTATACTCCTATCGATCGTGTGAACATGACGGTTCAGGATACTCGTGTTGAGCAGATCACTGACTACGACAAGCTTACTCTTGAAGTTTGGACAAGAGGAACGATTAGTCCTGAGGAGGCTGTAAGCCTTGCTGCAAAGGTTCTGGATGAGTATCTGAAATTTTTCATCAACCTTACCGAGACAGCTAAGACTGCTGAGGTTATGGCTGAGAAGGAAGACGACGAAAAAGAAAAAGTTCTTGAAATGAATATTGATGAGCTCGAGCTTTCGGTTCGTTCCTACAACTGCCTTAAGAGAGCAAACATCAATACAGTTGAAGAGCTTTGCAATAAGACGACCGAGGATATGATGAAAGTTCGTAATCTCGGCCGCAAATCGCTTGATGAAGTGCTTATCAAGCTTAAGGATCTCGGTCTTCATCTTAAACAATCTGAAGACTAAAATCAGTAGTCGCGGAATAAGATGATGTGTCAGTAAACCCGAAGATGTGTGGCACATTCACCCCGTGGAGGAGGAAAAAATGGCAGGTTACAGAAAACTGAGCAGAACATCTGCACAGCGTAAAGCATTACTTAGAAACCAGGTAACAAATCTTTTATATCACGGCAAGATCGTGACAACAGAGGCAAAGGCTAAAGAAGTCAGAAAGATCGCTGAGGGTCTTATTGCTCTTGCAGTTAAAGAAAAAGACAACTATGAGACAGTAAAGGTTATGTGCAAGGTTGCACGCAAGGATGCTGACGGCAAGAGAGTAAAAGAAGTTGTTGACGGAAAGAGAGTTACCGTTTTTGATGAAGTAGAAAAAGAGATCAAAAAAGATCTTCCTTCAAGACTTCATGCAAGAAGAAAGATGCTCAAAGTGTTCTATCCTATCAAGGAAGTTCCGGCTGAAGGCAAAGGCCGTAAGAAGGGAACAAAGAACGTTGATATGCCGCAGATCATGTTTGACAAGATCGCTGAGTCTTATAAGGACCGCAACGGCGGTTATACAAGAATCGTAAAGATCGGTCAGCGTAAGGGTGACGGCGCTTTAATGGTAGTTCTTGAGCTCGTTTAATTGAATTAAAAAACAGGTGTCGGTTACGACACCTTTTTTTTGTGTTATGGGTCGTGACCCTGTTGAGCTCGCGAAGCGTGCGAAATATCAACCACCCGCTATGCGGGTGCGCGGTGAATGTTATACAAAAAAATCACCTTTCCACTATAATGAGGTTGTTCAAGCCGAAAT
>JBMNQZ010000010.1:0-44471 GCA_050944395.1 Lachnospiraceae bacterium | reverse complement strand
GTACGTAAATCCGAGTCCCGAAGATTATCTCTTGCTGAACTGAAATTAACGTTTTGAGAACTGCGGAGCGCGACGAGCTGCTTTGAGACCGTATTTCTTACGCTCTTTCATACGCGGATCACGTGTAAGGTATCCTGCCTTCTTAAGCTCCGGACGAAGTTCCGGATCAGCTTCACAAAGAGCTCTTGCAATACCATGACGAACAGCTCCGGCCTGACCTGTAAATCCGCCGCCCTTTACTGTACACATAATATCATACTTATCTGCTGTTTCTGTAGCCACGAGCGGCTGACAAACAATAATCTTAAGAGTATCAACAGTAAAGTACTCATCATAAGCCTTACCGTTTACTGTAAATTTGCCGGTTCCTTCAGAAATGAATACTCTTGCTACAGATTCTTTTCTTCTGCCGGTTCCATAATATCTTTCACCTACCAAGATCGTATCCTCCTCTTACTTTAAGTTGAGCACTTCCGGCTTCTGTGCCTGCTGCTCATGTTCTGAACCTGCGTAAATGTGAAGCTTGGAAATACACTTTGTGCCAAGCGGTCCCTTCGGGAGCATTCCCTTCACTGCATGCTTAACCACATATTCCGGTTTCTTTGCAAGCATTCCGCGAAGTGTCATCTCCTTCATTCCGCCAACATAGTCTGAATGATGATAGTACATCTTCTGGTCAAGTTTCTTTCCTGTTACTTTTACTTTTTCTGCATTAACGATTATTACATAATCGCCTGTATCGATATGCGGTGTATATTCCGGTTTGTTCTTTCCTCTAAGGATCTTAGCAACTTCCGCAGACATACGACCTAATTCCAAACCCTCTGCATCGATAAGATACCATTTTCTCTCAATCTTATCCGGGTTAGCCATAAATGTTTTCATTAGGTTCCCTCCAAATTTGTAAGTCAATAAGTTATTTATTCCAGGAAATCGCATTCCGGGGCTTTGGTATGCAACTTCTGAATGTCGTACCGAATTATTATATTATAGGAATATTTCACTGTCAACCTGACTTTTTACTTTTTTACAGCCTTTTTTTACCTTTTTTTCAATAATGTTTCCGGGATTTTTTAGGTTTTTCTTCCGGCCAATCGATAAAAAACGGACATCTAAAAAGCAGATATAATTCTATTTCTCAAATTTATCTGAAAAATCCGGATTATAAAAAAATTGTCAGTTTGTTTCCCCTGTGCTATATTATTGTAAATTCTAAGAAATTGCAAACACAATATTGTTTTTTGCCGCTTTTCGGCAGATTGGAGTCAATATGGAATTATTATCTTTGTTGAACGGTGCCCAGGAGGCCATTTCGACGATCACCACTGTCTTAACGGTTATCTCTCTTATCCTCGGGCTTCTCCAGTGCTTCTTCGGATACAGATACCTGAAAGCATGGATCACATTTTTCGGTTTTGTGATCGGTATCTCTTTGGGATATGTTCTTACAGCCGGACTTGATATAAGCGATGTCGTGCACTGGATAATCGCCATCGCAGCCGGAATATTCCTCGGTGCCGCCTCTTTCTTCCTCTATAAAGTAGGAATTTTTATTTTCATAGGTCTTTGTGCTGCAGCATTGGGACTCGTCCTGCTTGAAAAAGTCATCGCTTCGGACATTCTGCTGTTCATTATCGTTCTTGTGCTTTTTATCGTCTTCGGAATACTCGGTGTAAAATTCCAGAAGCCGATCATCATTGTAATTACTTCGGTTTCCGGCGCAACCTCCTGCGGGACAGCGCTCAAACAGCTTATACCGGCTGTCGCGGACCGTGAATGGTATATGTTTGCGATAATCGCGGTTCTTGCAATCGCGGGAATATCTCTCCAGCTGATAATGAACAAGAATCGGAAATAATTTTTCCGAACGATACCGTCATTCAGGGCCCATATGGTCGTATTTAAAGCATTTTAACATTATGTAAACTAAAAGCCACCCATTCCGGATGGCTTTTGTTTTTCTTTCTTTTTTTCTTTTCTTTTTTTATTTCTTTAATACATTATAAAGCTGCCTTCATTCCCTGCAATTATCGGAACTATCCCGGATTTCTTCAATACTGTCCCTGGTTTCGGCACTATCCCGGATCTCGGCACTAACCCGGATTCATCAATTACCTTTGATCAATCATCTCTGCTCATAGAAATACAGCTTCATAGCCTTCGAAGCAAAATAACAATAATATATTATTACAAGAATGCAGGAAACAATATTTATCGTATCAATGTATGGAATCTGAACCTTCAAAAAGTCTCTTATCACGCAGGCAAGCCCTACCACAGCCAAAACAGCTCCGCTCACTATTGCTCTCGGGCATACATATTTTATATATCCCTCCTTATCGCGGCAGCGGCTGAAGGATTCATCAGTCCTCCACATCAGAGTCTTGTGGACATCTCCTGTTTTTTTCGCCTTCATCGCAAGCATTATAAGATATATTCCAAGTCCTAATACAACTACATCCAATATTAATGAATATGATTCCATGGTGTCTGTCCTTTCACAAAAAGTATTACTATACTTTAGCAGAACCGGCCTTTTTTGTAAAGAAGCATGCCTTTTAAAGAGAATCCTCCCTCCGGCAATTATACAACTCCCAAATGATTTATTTTTCATTTTGCGGGAAATAGGCTCTGTTATTCCCCGTTTTCTAAAATATATCTTTGCGCTTCACGGCATTATCATTAGATTGAACACAGAATTTTTGAAATCCTGTGTTTATATCATATTGATATCTTGTTAATTCCGCATACATTACCATTTAAACAAAGGGACGAAAGGTGACAAAATGAAAAAGAAAAAGAAGTTCGTATTTTTAAAGCTGCTCCTGATCGTTTTCATAATTTCGGCCTGCGCAGCCGGGATCTTCATCTTCTCTATTATAAAGGATGCGCCGGATGTAAATGACGCCGATGTCAGGCCGTCAGGATATCTCTCCACCATCTACGACTGCGACGGAGAAATATTAAGAACGCTCGCAGGTGCGGAAGCAAACAGAGTTTATGTAGGAATAGATATGATTCCCGAAACGGTCCAAAAGGCTTTTATTGCAATAGAGGACGAGCGGTTTTATAAACATCACGGCATAGATATAAAAGGAATCATAAGAGCGGCGTACAAAGGCATCACAACGGGATCGTTTTCAGAAGGTGCCAGCACAATAACTCAGCAGCTTTTGAAAAACAATGTCTTTGACAACTGGACCGGTGAGAAGACTTTTAAAGACAGGCTTACGAGAAAGATCCAGGAACAGTATCTGGCTATACGCCTTGAAAAGGATCATTCCAAGGAATGGATCCTTGAAAATTATCTGAATACGATCAATCTCGGAAGCGGAACCTGGGGCGTTGAGGCGGCTTCGAAAAGGTATTTCGGAAAGGATGTCTCCGAGCTCAATCTTGCGGAATCTTCTCTCCTGGCAGGAATTACAAAAAATCCCGAAACCTACAGTCCTCTCAAGAATCCGGAAAAGAGCGTTGAACGCCAGCATCTGGTATTGACGGCTATGCTGGATCAGGGATATATCTCCGAGCAGGAATACAACGAGGCGGTTTCTTACGATATTATAGCCGAAGTAAACAGTGTGGAGTCGGATTCAAAAGACAGTGTTTTTTCATATTATGAAGACACACTGCTTCTGAATGTAAAAAATGATCTCATGGAGCAGCACGGCTATTCCGAGGAAGAGGCATGGGACATCATCTACAGAGGCGGTCTGGTAATTTATTCAACGGGTGATCCCTATCTTCAGGAGATCTGTGATGCGGAGGCTGCAAATGCCGATTATTACTCAGATAATGAGCAGATATCCCTGGTAATAATGGAACCCTCCACCGGAGCGGTGAGAGCTCTTGTGGGAGGAAGCGGAACCAAGGCTGCCAGCCTTATCTTCAACAGGGCAACAGACAGTATCCGGCAGCCCGGTTCGGCAATCAAGATAATCGGTGAATACTCCGCTGCCATTGAACAGGGTGCTACTTTGGGGACAGTCTTTTCCGACGCGCCCACCACCTACAGTGACGGAACGGATGTGCACAATTCATACAATGAATACCGCGGAAATATTACCCTTCACCAGGCTATTACAGATTCAACAAACACCGCTGCCGTTGAATGTACCAAAAGTCTCGGTGTCGAAACAGTAATGAACGAGATCCGTTCATACGGAATCACGACTCTGACAGAAGAAGACGCAAACGAGGCTCTGGCTCTCGGCGGCACGTATAACGGTGTGACTAATCTGGAAATGACGGCGGCATATAATACATTGGCAAATAACGGCATTTACAACAAGCCTTTTTATTACACCAAAGTTATCGACCACGAAGGAAATATTCTTCTGGAGCACGAATCATCTCCTGTTCAGGTGGTAAGCTCCTCAACCGCCTCCCTTCTCACCGGAGCAATGCAGTCGGTCCTCACCTCCGGAACCGGAATGGAAGCATATTTTGAAGGTGTCCCTCTGGCAGGAAAAAGCGGCTCAACAACAAATAATGCAGACACCTGGTTTATAGGCTACTCTCCGTATTACACCTGCGGTGCCTGGGAAGGTCATGACGATAATTCACCTCAGGAATCGGGTTCTCATGTGAAAAATCTTTGGAAAAATATCATGCAGAAAGCAAATGAAGCCTACACGGAAGACTCCGTAAGCTCCGGGGATGAACCCTCCGAGAACTCTGTTTCCCTGTTATCTGAGGACGGTAGGGCTTCAGACGCGAATGTATTCGACTCGCTGAAAGATCTTGTTAGCGTAAAAATATGTTCAAAGTGCGGACTTCTTGCAGTAGACGGCCTGTGTAACGAAAGCGCAGGGGGAGACGCCTCATACGATGAGCTGTTTATAGAAGGAACTCAACCAAAAGAAAGCTGCAGCTGTCATGTAAAATACTCTGTCTGTTCAGAGACTCATATGATCTCAAACACCTACTGCAAGGATGCTCAGACAGTTGTTTATCTGAAGACAGCGGATGCGGAAACAACCGACTACCCGTACTGTGTCGAGGCAAATATGGTTGAAGAAAAATGCAATGTCCACACATTCAGCTGGTATTACAAGAATCTTCTCAAGGAAAGAGAGGAGGCGCGAAAGAAAGCGCTGGAGGAACAGCAAAAAAAAGAAGCCGAAGAAAAAGCGAAGCAGGAAGCCGAACAGAATAAAGACGATTATTCTTCCGGCGGCAGCTCCGGAACGACAACCAAGCCGGATAACCCCGGAACTGCAGCGAAACCCGGAAGTTCCGCTCCGGACGGGACTTCCGGCTCGAAGGGCTTTTTGGAATGGATAAAGGATCTATTTTAACTCTGTCATCAAATGGGGCTGTCTCACTAAATAAAGGGAGTATATTAAAAATTTTAGTGAGACAGCGATTTTCTCACATTTTTCCCTTTGTCTTAATATCCTTTACGATAAGATTTACAAATTCATCAAATGATACCGTAGTTGTCTCCTTCTGACCGTGAAGTCTGTATGAAACCGTGTTTTCAGCCTCCTCATTCTTTCCGAGGACAACAAGGTAAGGAACCTTCTGAATCTGAGCTTCCCTCATCTTATATCCGAGCTTTTCTGATCTGTCATCATACTCTACGCGGACATCCGCATCGTCCAGTGCCTCCACAAGCTTAAGCGAATACGCATTGAGTGATTCGTCATCATTCTTAACGGGAAGTACCTTAACCTGAGTCGGAGCAAGCCAGGTCGGAAGATTTCCCTTTGTCTCCTCAAGAATGTACGCCATAAATCTGTCAAGGGAACCCAGTATCGCTCTGTGAAGCACAACCGGCGTCTTCTTTGTTCCGTCGGCATCCACATAGGTGAGCTCGAATTTTGCCGGAAGGCAGAAATCAAGCTGGCAAGTGGAAAGGGTGATCTCATTTCCGATTGCAGGCTTTACATTTACGTCAAGCTTCGGACCGTAGAATGCCGCCTCTCCGATCTCCTCGGTGTATTCGATGCCTATCTCATTGAGAGTCTCTCTCAGAGCCTGCTCTGCGGTATTCCACATTTCATCATCCTGGTGATATTTCTTTGTATCCTCAGGATCGCGAAGAGAAAGCACGCATCTGTAGTTCTTTATGCCAAAATCCTCGTATGTGGTGAAGATAAGATCGCATACGCTCTTTACTTCATCCTTGATCTGGTCAGGTGTCACGAAAATATGTGAGTCATTCTGACAGAAATGACGGCCTCTCTCGATTCCCTTAAGTGTTCCCGAGGACTCGAATCTAAAGTCATGGGCTATCTCGGCAATACGGATCGGAAGTTCCCTGTAGGAATGCGGTCTGTTCGCAAATATTCTCATATGGTGAGGGCAGTTCATCGGTCTCAGAACAAAACTCTCCCCCTCAACCTCCATAGCCGGGAACATATTTTCTTTGTAATGATCCCAGTGTCCGGATGTCTTATAAAGATCCACCGTTCCCACGCACGGAGTCATAACATGGAGATATCCAAGCTTGCGCTCCTTGTGCATGATATATTTCTCCAGCTCCTGCCAGATGGTATATCCGTTCGGAAGGTACATCGGCAGGCCCTTGCCAATAAGGTCGTCTACCATGAAGATCTGCATATCATTTCCGATCTTTCTGTGGTCCCTCTCCTTTGCCTCCTCAAGAAGTGCAAGATGCTCCTCCAGCTCCTCTGCTGTCGGGAAGCATACGCCGTACACGCGCTCAAGCATCTTATTTGCAGCATCGCCCTTCCAGTAAGCGCCCGAATGCTTAATAAGCTTAAAATTCCTGCAGAGCTTTACGTTATCAACATGAGGTCCGCGGCACAGATCCGTGAAATCGCCCTGATCATAGCAGGTGATCGTTCCGTCTTCCATGCCGGAAATCAGATCGATCTTATAGGGATCGTCCTTGAACATTTCAAGAGCGTCCTCCTTTGAGATCTCTCTTCTGTAAATTTTCGTGCCTTTCTTGGCACATTTTTTCATTTCCTTTTCAATCGCAGCAACGTCATCGTCTGTCAGGGTCTTTCCGTTCAGATCCATATCGTAATAAAAGCCTTCAGCGACTACCGGTCCCACCCAGAACTTTGCATCCGGATATAAATGCTTTACCGCCTGTGCCATAAGATGTGCACATGAATGATTCAGAACCTGAAGCTGCTCATCTTCTTTAAAATTAACCATTATTTTTCTCCTCTTTGCAAACCGCCGGCCCGAATATTATATCCGGCGGAGCTATGCCGTCCCCTCAAAGCAAAAGAAAGCATTTTCCGGGACCTTCATCTAAATAAGGTAACACAAATAAATCACCGTAGCAATTCTTTTTTGGTGCCTTGAAATTCTCGTGAAAAAATCGCATATAAAAAGGAAACAAAAAAATATAACATTTTCATTCAGAGCGTTTTCTGATATGCTATTACAGTAAATAACCGACAATATCACCCACCTGATTTTTGTCAGCCGCATTGCCTCATTCCTGTGCTTTGCGTTTAAGAAAATCATTCTCAGTGAAACAACCGGTTATTCATTTTGCGGCAAACACCGGCAAAGCCCTGCTTCTGCCGGAAAATAAATATCTGACACTGAAAGGAGACAAAATGAAAAAATTATATTTCGGAAGCAATTTCAAAATGTATAAAAATATAAAGGCAACCGAAGAATATCTCACCGCCATCACCGAAGCTGTAAAGGATATAGACAGAGAAAAGGTTCAGTTTTTCTTCATTCCTTCCTTCACCTCTTTAGAGAGTGCTTCAAAGCTTGATATCCGGGACAGATTCATGCTGGGAGCACAGAATATGTGCTGGGAGGAAGAAGGACAGTTTACAGGCGAGATCTCCCCTCTGATGCTTAAGGAGCTCGGGCTTGATCTGGTGATGATAGGACATTCCGAGAGGCGACACGGGTTCGGCGAGGATGACTACACTGAGAATAAAAAGGTTCTCAAGGCTCTTGAACACGGGTTCACCACTCTTCTGTGCATAGGAGAGACAATTGATGAAAAGAATTTCGGTGTAAGCCGCGAGGTTCTGAGAACTCAGCTCAAGATAGGTCTTCACGGTGTGGACGAAACCCAGATTGACCGTATATGGATCGCATATGAGCCTGTATGGTCAATAGGTGTAAACGGAACCCCGGCACCCGTTGATTATGCCGAGGAAATGCATGCCGTTATAAAGGACTGTCTTGAGGAAATGTTCGGCAAAAAAGGAAGGGACATTCCGGCACTCTACGGCGGAAGCGTAAATCCGGACAACTCGGCCGCACTTATAAGCCAGCCGGATATAGACGGTCTCTTCACCACAAGAACAGCATTTAACGTAGACAGCTTTGCAAAAATCATCAGGGATGCAGTCAATGCACAGTGACGGAACCAGTATGAAAAATCAGGAAAAAATCTATGTAATAGGTCACAAAAATCCGGATACGGACTCCATATGCTCTGCCATCGCATACTGCGATATCATGAACAGAACTACACAGAGCAAAAAATACACTCCAAAAAGAGCCGGACAGATAAATGAAGAGACCGAGTTCGTATTAAACAGGTTCGGGATCCAGCCTCCCGGATACATGAGCAATGTCGGAACTCAGGTAAAGGATATGGATATTCGCTCTGTTCCGGAGGTCGACGGACAGATGACACTGAAAAATGTCTGGGAACTCATGAAGAAAAACTCCATAGTCTCTCTCCCCATAAGAAACAGCGAGGGACATCTTAAGGGCCTGGTCACCATAGGCGATATTGCCGAGACATATATGGGTGACACGGACAATACTTTCCTGTCCAAAGCCGGAACAAAATACGAAAAGATCGCAGATACCATTGACGGCAAGGTGATCGTCGGCGACGGGGAAAAGATATTCGATGAGGGCCGCATTCTGGTGGGCACATCAAATCCGAGTCTCCTCGAACAGTTTGTAAAAGAAAAGGACATGGTTATTTTAGGCGACCGCGAGGAGGATCAGCTAAAGGCAATAGAATTAGGCGTTAACTGCATCATTGTCGGTATCAATATTCGCATTTCGGATAGTATTAAGCAAAAAGCCGAAGAAAAAGGTATCGTGATCATCAGCACCCCTATGGATACCTTTAATATTGCGAGGCTGATCAATCAGAGTATCCCGGTAAGCCACATAATGAAAAGGAATAACCTGATCACCTTCTGTACAGACGATTACACCGACAATATTCAGGATGTGATGATAAAGAACAGACACCGTGCTTTCCCGGTCCTTGACAGAAAAGGCAGATGCATAGGAACACTCTCAAGAAGAAATTTCCTCGACATCCACAAAAAAAAGGTTGTTCTGGTAGATCACAATGAGAAGGATCAGGCCGCAGACAATATCGAACAGGCAGAGATCCTTGAGATCATTGACCACCATAAGCTCGGTTCTCTGGAAACCCGGATGCCGATAACGTTCCGCAATGAGCCGGTAGGATGTACCGGAACTATCATGTACGAGATCTACGGAGAGCAAAAGCTGGAGATTCCCGAAAAAATAGCCGGAATCCTTTGCGCCGCAATCATCTCAGATACACTGATGTTCCGATCCCCCACCTGTACATTGAGGGATAAGATGGCGGCCGGTGCGCTTGCGCTTATTGCCGGCATTAATATTGAAGAATTTGCCAGGGAAATGTTTGCCGCAGGAAGCAATCTCAGCGACAAAACGCCGGAGGAAATCTTCTATCAGGATTTCAAGAAGTTTATTGCGGAGGGCGATGTGGTATTCGGAGTCGGCCAGATCAGCTCGATGGATGCGGGAGAGCTTGCAATGGTAAAGGAAAAGCTCGAGATTCGTATTGTCAGCGAATGCGGACGGCACGGCATGTCTATGGTTTTCTTTATGCTCACGGATATAATCGAAGAATCCACAGAGCTGCTCTTCTGCGGAGACGGAAGCGAGGAGATAGTAAGGACCGCCTTCGGAATCGAACCCGCAAACGGAGTCTTTTATCTCAAAGGGGTCGTTTCAAGGAAGAAACAACTTATTCCGGCATTTATGGATGCCATACAGATACAGCAAAACGGCGGAGAATTCTAATTAATGAAAAATTGGTGCCAGGCACATGTTGTACATGTGCCTGGCACCAATTTTTCACTATTTTCCGCTTTCCGACATCACATCGACTCAACCAGAATATCCAGAACATCCTTCCTGCTAAGCGGAACCCATGCGTTTTCAATCCCCTCTTTCTCATCGATATGCTCTGCTATCTCCTCGAGTTTATCATCGGTTACCCCGAGATCCGACAGGTACATCGGAACACCCCAGGACTCAAAAAGGTCGATCAGCTTATATATCGTTTTTTTCGCCAGTGCCATCACAGGATCCCCGTTATCGGTTATTCCGAATACACCCTTCCCGAAACTTATAAATCTTTCGGCGGTTCCCGGACTCAATATCTTCTCCATCCATCTCGGTGTGATCGCAGCAAGACCCTCGCCGTGATTGATATCAAAATATGCACTGAGCGCATGTTCTATGGCATGGCACGGCCAGCCCGAATCGCTGTTGCCGACAGACAGAATATCATTGCATCCGAACATGCACGCTGCCATGAGCTCGCTTCGTGCATCCAGGTCGTCGGGATCGTTTATCGCAGCCTCTCCCTTTACAATAAGAGTCCTGACTGCGGCCTCGATAAGTCCGTCGGTAAGCATGGAATGCTCTGCGCAGAAATACCTTTCAATGAAATGATTGATGGCATCTATCGTTCCGGCAACGGTCTGCCTTCTTGAAACCGAGCATGTATAGGAAGGATCCAGGATCGATACAGCAGGATACATGAAATCATTCATGTATGAGAGCTTATCGTTGGAATCAGTCTTTGAAATAACCGCATCATTGTCAAATTCCGATCCGGTCGCTGCCAGAGTGAGCACATCGATCACAGGCAGAGCCCTTAAAGTCTCTGCCTCCCCTGACACAAGCTCCCATAAATCTCCGTCATACAGTGCACAACCGCTTATTGCCTTTGCGCAGTCAATTACGCTTCCTCCGCCGACCGCAAGGATCGCATCCACGCCGTTTTCCTTACAGATACGGGCACCCTCGACAACACTGGGATCAAATTTAGGATTGGGCTCAACTCCTGGAAGTTCAAAAACCTCAAACTCTTCCAGAAGAGATATTACCTTATCATAAAGTCCCGATTTCTTAATAGAGCCGCATCCGTAGACGAACAATACTTTATTTCCGTACTCTCTCATTACATCCGGAAGGTTTGATATTGCATCCCTTCCGAAAATGACCCTCGTAGGGGTATGATACTCAAAACCTGTCATATTTTCAGCTCCTGCAAAATAATTGTCGGCACAAACAGTAACTTTTATCAAATTTTTCGATCTTACTGATCAAAATTGCTCTCAAACTTCGGAATTGCAAAGTCCGGGTGTTCTCCCTGCCAGGTCTCCTGCATAATGCATGAAAGCATCCACATATCCTCTCTTGACAGTTCAAAATCAAACACATCAAGATTGTTTAGCATGTGCGCTTTTGATGCCGCCTTCGGAATAGGCATTATTCCCTTCTGAACGAGGAATCTCAAAGAGATCTGTCCGAAGCTCTTGCCGTATTTATCGGCAAAGGCATTAATGATAGCATTATTATTTACATTTCCTCTTCCCAGAGGTCCCCATGCCTGAACAAGCATTCCGTTCTCCCGACAATATGCCGTAGCAGCCTCCTGAGAATAACCGATATGGCATTCAAGCTGGTCAATCTCCGGCTTTATCTCGCAATTCTCGGTAATGACCTCAATATGGTGGGGAAGGAAATTGCTGAAACCGGCATGTTTCACCTTTCCTTCTTTTTTCAGCTTCTCAATTGCCTTCCAGGTTCCGATACATTTTTCTTTCCATTCGGTATCATCCTCGGAGCATTTCGGCCAGTGGATCATATAGAAATCCACATACTCCGTATCGAGTCTCTCCTGTGTGCGCTCAAAGGCCGCAAGTGCCTCATCGTAACCCATCTCATCATGCCAGAGCTTTGAAGCTATCTGAACTTCGCTTCTTGAAATACCGCTTGCCTTAATTCCCTTTGCAACATCCTTCTCTGTCTCATAGAATGAAGCGGTATCAAAATATCTGTATCCGGCATCGATCGCGTCTGTCATGATCTTTACAAAATCATCACCTCTCGGGTTATAACAACCAAAACCGATCTTCGGAACCTTTGTTCCGTCCTCAAGTGTAAAAAATTCCTTAAATTCAGCCATTATTATCATTCCTTTCCATATAAATCACTGTCTGTCGAGAATATCCGTCATTTTTTTGCGGCCGTAAACCAGTCTTTCCATCCAGTTTTCCTCACCGTGATACCAGAATTCCGTCACATATTTTCTGCAGCCCAGACTCCACGCGGTCTTTATCATTGTCTCAAAGTCAACATGACCCTCTCCATACATCATATCACGGAATTTTCCCGGCTTCGTCTCCTTCAGATGAAGGGCTGCTATGCGTCCCCTTGCACTTCTCAAATCATCAGCGGAATCGCATCCGATCTTTACCGCCGCATTTTTCATATTTCCCACATCCGGATAAAGTCCAAGATAAAGGGAATCGATCATATTTACATAATACATTCCCTTCCAGGAAGTATTCATGAAATCATTTTCCATAGTCTCCATGTCGAGAAGTACGCTGTGTTTTGCCGCAATCTCGGTGCCGTATCTGAGATTCTTAATGAAGCGCTGCTGGGTCTCGGGGGTGGATTCTCCGAAATAAATATCGTATCCCGGAATCATCACAATGCGTACTCCCAGATCCTCCGCGAGCTCTATCGCATGGATCATGATATCCACGGCGCGTTTTTCGATCTCCGGATCGGGGTCCCCCAGGGAATACTTTGTGAGTGCGCTGACATTCATCGTTCTTATGGGCATCCCGGTCTCGTACATCAGCCTGACAAGCTCAAAGCGCTCCTCCTTTGACATATATACTCTGGAGATCTTTTCCTCAGACGCATCTATGCTTATCTCAACAAAATCATAGCCCGCCTCTTTTGCAGCCTCCAGCTTTTCCTTCCATGGTAAATCCGGAATGGCTTTTTCATACATTCCTATCGTGTATTTTCTTCCCATATAACTTCTCCGAATTCAGGTCTTCCTGAAAAATACAGTGATCATAAGTGACTGTTTTTACCGTCACATTATAATATACTTTTATGTTCAAATCCACCTGAATAACAAAGAATGTTATGCATTCCTAAAACATCACTCCGCGACTGCCATGGAAGCATGTATCAATCTTCCCGACATTACTCCGTGGTAATCATAGGGCTGGAATTCTCCGATGATAGTGACATATGTGCCGATCTCGGGATAATCGTCGGGATATACCAGTTCATCCGCGGCAATGAAGGGTATTCCCTGCTTACAGCACTGTGCGGCATCCTTGACAATACAGGATGTCACCAGGCTCTTTTTTGTCTGAATTGAGGAGATCTGTCCGGTCATTTTAACTATTCTGCCCTCGTATGATTTTGCATCTTTGAGCATGTTCAGGGCTTCGGAATAGACCATTGTACTGCTCATTTTTGTGAGGTCGAGCTCCACATCCTCCTCTGAATATACCTTGTACTCCGAAAGTGCATCATCGGGATCGCTCTCGGATTCCTCCGCCTGATTTTCATCTCCCGCTGCGGTTTCGGTTTCTTTTCCGGATTCTTCATTCACATCCGCAGATTCGCCGGCTGAGGATGTATTGCTCTCACCATCCGGCTCCTTCGCGTCCTCCTTGTCCATGCCCTCCTCAAGAACGTCTCTGGTCGTTTTTGATCCCTGAATTCCGGAATCAATATTATCTCCGCTGCCGCTCCCGCAGGCTGCAAGAAAAAGAACCGCTGCCGCCGTCAAGATCAAGATAAATGCTTTCTTCATTATTTTACCGTTCCTTCCTGTTTCATTTCAAAATAGTATGTTCAGTATAAAATTTTTTCTGTATTTGCTATCCGAACCGGGTTCATTATCTATTTTCCGCATTGTTTTCGCTGTCCTTTACCCGGGTCGTTTTTCTAATCTGTTATACATACCGGTTTTCATCATCTGAAATTTGTTTTTATTATCTTCTTGCGATTTTTCCGGCGATCAGACAAACGAAATATATTACAACATCCGCCATCACAATAGTTGATCCCACCGGGGTGCCGGCAAGTATCGCAATCAGCATTCCCGCAAGAGCCCCGCATACCGAAAATATTGCGGAGCATACCGTCACCTTCCTGAATGAACCGAAGAGCTGCATTGACGAAAGTGCAGGGAAAATTATAAGCGCCGATATAAGAAGTGATCCCACCAGATTCATCGATATCACTATCACCAGGGCTGTTATTACCGCAAATGCACTCTGGTACGCCTTGACATTAGTGCCCGTGGCATCGGCAAACTTTTCGTCAAAGGTAATACCGAAAATTCGGTTATAAAAGAAAATGTAATACGCCACCACAATAATCGAAAGTCCGATGCTGAGCCACACATCCAGCCTTCCGAGTGTCAGGATAGATGTTGCGCCGAAGAGGACTCCGCAAACATCCGCCGCCAGATTAGCGGATGTCGAGAAAAGATTCATTGCCATGTATCCGAAGGCCAAAGCCCCGACAGATATCATGGCGAGCGCCGCATCACCTTTTATTCTTATACGGCCTCCGTCCCGGATAATTATAAGTGCAAAAAATACTGTTACGGGCAGCACAATCACCGTCAGATTTGCCATTTTAAGGATTCCCGCAACAGCCATCGCGCCGAAAGCCACGTGCGACAGGCTGTCGCCTATGAATGAATAATGCTTGAGTACTAATGTGACGCCGAGCAGGGACGAGCTGAGTGCGATCAGAACGCCCACGATTATCGCATATCTGACAAACGGATATTCCAGATACATTAAAAGATCAGCTAACATTCCATCACTTCCCTTCCTCAAAAAAACGCTTTCCGGGACGGCTTTCGCGATAGCTTTCCAGGCTTCCCCAGAAAACTTCCTTTCCCGGATGAAGAATTTTGTCTGCGTACTCATCTGCGGCCGCTGCATCGTGGGTGATCATAATGATCGTCATTCCTTCTTTATTGAGGGAACTGATCTGCTCATACATTAATGCGGAGGCGCGGGCATCCAGCCCGGCTGCGGGCTCATCAAGCAAAAGCATTTTCCTTGCTGAGCACAGTGCCCGTGCCAGAAGAACTCTCCTTTGCTGCCCTCCGGAAAGCTTTCCAAAGCGTTTTCCGGAAAGATCCTCGATATTTACCCTTCTCATCTGCTCGATCGCATGGTTTTTTTCTTTTTTTCCGAAAAACGGCTTCCTTCCAAGCATCGGAACACATCCCGAAAGGACAACCTCCATTACCGAGGCGGGAAATTCCCTGCTAATATTATCCTGCTGGGGGAGATACCCTATCTCTTCCTTTTTTAGACCGTTTTCAAAATCAACGCTGCCCTCGACAGGCTGCAAAAGGCCCGAAAGAGTTTTCATAAATGTTGATTTTCCGGATCCGTTTTCTCCGACTATGCAGATATAGTCGCCTTCTTCAATTTCTATGTCGGGGCATTTAAAAACTATTTTTCCATCGTAGCCTGCGGACAGGCCCTTACATTTTATCTGTACCATTTTTTCCTTTTTCCTATCACAATGCTTTTTTCAGCACTTCCAGATTGTTCTTCATTACCGAAATATAATCAGAATTTCTTTCTAACCCGTTCTCGGATGCCGACTGCATGGAATCCAATACAAGAATTTCCTGATCCCCGGACGTGTTTTCCGAAATTGTCCTGTTGATGGTCCCGTCGGAATTCTCTGTCTGGAAAATGTACTTAAGACCTAATTCATCCACTTTTCCTGCCAGGAACATTATCGTCTCAAAACTTGCCTCGCTCTCCGCAGAACAACCGGAAAATGCAGCGTAATAATCCAGACCGTATTCCTCAAAAAGATATCTGAACGGGAATCTGTCTCCGAATACCTGTGTGCGGTTGGCGGCATTTCGAACAGCTTCCCTGTATTCATTGTCAAGATCGTCAAGGTCCGAGAGATATTCTTCAAGATCCTCCGCGTAAAAAGCCTCATTTTCCGGATCGGCCTTTGAAAATGCATCGCTCATAGCACCGCATGCCCTCTTTGCCATTACGGGAGAAAGCCAGATGTGCTCATCGAGCTCCTCTCCCTCCTCCATATCTGATTCCATACCTTCCTTCGTCTCCTCCGTCAGCATGGTATCACTTAATTTCTCGGAAAGGTTTATTATCTCCACATCGGAATCTATGCTGGCCAAGGCATCACTGACCCACTCATCGGATTCTCCGCCGATGAAAATGAAAACATCACATTCCGAGATAGCGACAAGGTCAGATGCGGTCGGCTTGAAGCTGTGAAGATCCACGCCGCTGTCGATCAGATATTCCACATCCGTTCCGGTTCCCCGTGTCAGATTGATTGCCCAGTCATACAGCGGATATACAGTGGTGACAACCTTGAAATTATCATCCCGTCCACTTGGGGATCCGCATCCCGCCAGTACAAAAAGAGCCAAGATAACCGTGGCTGCGGTAAGTATTATCTTTTTCATTTCATTCTCCTGTAAATTTTGTGCCTGGCACTTGCTATGTTTGTGCCTGGCACTTGTTGTACCTGTGCCTGTCACAAATTGTAACAAAATTTCTTTCGGTTTAATACAAACCTTTTTATAGAAAATCTATAACCCCGGATAAACCTTTGGTTTTTCCATATCCGAGCAACAAAAAAAGCACACCCAAAGGATATGCTTTTCTCAAGCGGAGAGGATGGGATTCGAACCCATGCGCCCTCTCGGACAAACGGTTTTCAAGACCGCCTCGTTATGACCACTTCGATACCTCTCCGAATATTCTTTTCGTTGCGCTCAGCAACAAGTTGTATTCTATCAGAACACAAGCGGGATTGCAAGCACTATTTTTTGCAATCCCGAAATATTATCACCGTTCTCCGAGCTTAAGCCTCGGATTTGCATTAAGATCCCAGCCGGAAACCCTTCCTTCCTGCAATTCGTGATATGCCGCAGCGCCTATCATCACCGCATTATCGGTGCAAAGAACCGGTGAAGGAATAAACAGCTCGATATTTTCCCTTTCGCACCTCTTTGTCAGTTCTTCCCTCAACCCGGCGTTCGACGCAACGCCTCCCGCCATCGCAAGCTGAGTAAACCCATGCCTTTTGCAGGCTTCGACCGCATGATCGCAAAGAACCTCCACCACTGCCTTCTGGAAGGACGCGGCAAGATCCGCCTCATTTATATTTTCACCCGCCATCCGGGCACTGTTCAGATAATTCAGCACACAGCTCTTGAGCCCGCTGAAGCTGAAATCATATTCCGAACCGCTGACCTTTGCCTTCGGAAATACAATGGCATCGGGATTGCCTTCCTTCGAGAGTCTGTCGATCTTCGGTCCTCCCGGGTATCCAAGCCCGATTGCCCTGGCAACCTTATCAAACACTTCCCCCGCGGCATCATCCACAGTTCTTCCCAGAACCTCGAACTCCGCCCAGTCCTTCACAATAATGAGGTGAGAATGTCCGCCGGACACAATAAGTCCCATGTACGGCGGTCTGAGCTCATGATGCTCCACATAATTTGCCGAAATGTGCCCCTCTATGTGATTTACTCCGATAAGAGGTTTGCCCGCCGCAAATGCCAGGGATTTCGCAAATGACACTCCTACAAGAAGAGGTCCGACAAGCCCGGGTCCGTATGTGACGGCAACAGCATCCACATCCCCTATCTTTTTTCCGGCATCAAGAAGAGCCTTGTCCACTACCGCATTGATCTTTTCAATATGCTTTCTCGAAGCGATCTCCGGCACAACTCCTCCGTAAACAGTATGAAAATCTATCTGAGAGTAAATAACATTTGACAGTATTTCATTTCCGTTTCTCACTACCGCCGCCGCAGTCTCATCACAGGATGTCTCTATTGCCAGAATGTCAATATTTTTATTATCCATATTTTAAATACTATTCCTCCGAAAACTTCAATTCCATCTCCTGTCCATCCCTGGAAAAGACCGTCTTTTCAAAAATACTTCTCACGGATTCCGCGTATTCCTCAGGTTTTACCACTGACGGACTGTAATGAGTAAGCCAGAGCTCACCGACTCCGGCATCCCTAGCGATCCCGGCAGCCTCCTGCATAGTCATGTGTTTATACTGCCTTGCATTGCAGTTTTCCAGATCTTCTCCGTACATTCCCTCGCAGATAAAAAGATCCGCACCCTTTGCATATTCGGCGATCAGCTCCGTAGGTCTCGTATCGGTGCAATATGTAATCTTCAGTCCCTTCCTGGGACTTCCCAGAACCATATCGGGAGTAAATCTTCTTCCGTCCTCCTCGATAATCTCACCTTTTTGCAGCCTGTTCCAGTATTTAAGGGGAATATCCTGAGCACAGGCCCTCGCCGCGTCAAATCTTCCCTTTCTTTTAAGTTCTATGGAATATCCGTAGCAGGTAATGTTGTGGTTTACCCTGAAAGCGGAAATTTCCAGATCCGCTCCCGCCTGAAATTTCATCTCATTTTCCGTAAGCTCTATATATCTCACCTCAAAAGGGAGCTCAGGCGCCATCACCCTGACAGCGGAAAGCAGTCTGTCTATGCCTTTCGGCCCGATAAATGTCACCGGCTCGACTCTGTCCGAATTTCCCATTGTAAGAAGCATTCCCGCCAATCCGCTCACATGATCCGCATGAAAATGGGTAATGAGTATTGTATCAATTTTCCTGCATGAGAGGCCCTTTTTTCTCATTGCGATCTGGGTTGCCTCTCCGCAGTCGATCAAAATACTGCTTCCGGAGCATCTCACCATAAGAGATGTCAGAAACCTTCTGGGAAGCGGCATCATTCCTCCGGTTCCCAACAAACAAACATCCAACATATTATCAACCTTCGTCTGATTTATTTAATTCAAGCTTCATCACCAACGCATCTTCGACGGGAGAAGTGTAATAATTTCTTCTCTCTCCGACCTTAAAAAATCCTTTCACACCGTAAAGGCCTATCGCCGCCGAATTGCTCTTCCTTACCTCAAGGAAAATGTTGTAAACCCCGTATTTTGGTGCTTTTCTTTTCATTTCATCAATGATCATTCTCCCTGTTCCCATCCTTCGGTATTCAGGTCTCACCGCCACCTTGAGAATGTCAGCCTCGTCCGGAACCATCAGAAGGCACAGAAAACCGGCAATTTTTCCGTCACGGACCTCCTCCCGGTATTCTATCCCGTATTTTTCATAATACTCGTCATCCGACAATTCCTCATCCCGGTCGTCTGCGGAAGCGTCATTCTCCGAATTCTCATCCACCGCAACAAGAAACATAACATCATCCCGGAGAAAATATGTAAGAATTCCCTCTTTTGACCAGGGCTCGCTGAAGCACTGCCTTTCTATTTCCTCAACATATGAAATGTCATCCAGCGTCATATTTCGTATATGCATGATCCGTCACTTTTCCTTCGCCTGTTCGGGCTGTGACTTTCTCAGATACACCGGTCTGAATTCGTCCCCTGTCACCACATTGCCCTCCTCAAAAAGCCTCATTGCCTCAGCTGCAACCGAGGATGCCCTCTGGCGGTCCTGTCCTGCCGCGGCAAAGATGCAGGGAACCTTTATCTCCTCTTCGATAATATCCCGGTAGACCGGAACGCCGTCCCCCAGGAATGCAGCCGGTCTGCCTTTTTCATTCAGTTCCCTGATGACATCCCTCATTGCAATGGCTCTCTGCTCGGTCACCGCCTCTATTCCGTTCTTTCCGCAGGTGAACAACGCATTGTATACCTGCTCCCGCCTCGCATCCATTATAGGGCAGATGATTCCCGAAAATCCGTACATGTTCCAGGCAAGAGCCGACAGAGTCTTCACCGGAATGATCGGTTTTCCCAGTGCACAGGCAAGGCCCTTTGCCATGGCGCTTCCGATCCTTAGTCCGGTAAATGAGCCCGGCCCTGCGGTGACGGCGATCGCATCTACCTGCGAAATCTGCATTTCCACCATATTCATCACCTCTTCCAGCATAGGCAGAAGTGTCTGACTGTGTTTCTTCTTATAGTTAACATTGTATTCAGCTATCAATACGTCATCTCTGACAACAGCTATTCCGGCTATCGGACCGGAGCTGTCTATCGCAACAATCGTCATAATCTCTCCATTTCAGGGCTAAAGCCCCCTGTCATTTATTCCCGAACACTTATTATATTGAAAATTCAGTTTCATCAGGAACTTCCATAAGAATTCTCCTGACGTCCATCCCTTCCTCCGGTACTCTGTCAATAGTGATCTTCAGAACATTTTCGGGAAGTATCTCCTCAATCATTTCGGCCCACTCGATAACCGTGATCCCATTTCCGTACAGGCAGTCATCAAGACCGACCTCTTCCATTTCATCGGGATCGGTGATCCTGTATACATCAAGATGATAAAGCGGCATTCTTCCGTCGTGATATTCCTGAAGAATGGTGAAGGTGGGACTTGTTATTGTATCTTCTATTCCAAGCGACGCGGCAATTCCTTTTGTGAGAACCGTCTTTCCCGCCCCCAGATCACCGTAGAACACTATAATCTGACCCGGAATCAGGGCATCTCCGATCTTCCTTCCCAAAAGGAATGTCTCCGCCTCACTTTGTGTTTTCATCATGTATTCCATATACAACCATCCGCTGATAAATTTTTACAGTACCTTATAGTATATAATCACATCAGATTATTTGCAAATCAATAAGCCGCATTGCACACAGTACAAAAATCATTTATAATTCAACTCAACAAAAATATTGGGAGGATTTATTATGGCAAATCCAGTAGTTACTATCGAAATGGAAAACGGCGATATCATAAAAGCAGAACTTTTTCCGGAGATCGCTCCGAATACTGTAAACAATTTCATTTCCCTTGTCAGCAAAGGCTACTATGACGGAATCATTTTCCACCGCGTCATCCGCGGATTTATGATCCAGGGCGGTGATCCGAACGGCACAGGCGCCGGCGGTCCCGGATATCATATCAGAGGAGAATTTTCCGGAAACGGCTTCAAAAATGACCTCAAACACACCAGGGGTGTCCTTTCCATGGCCCGCACGATGGTTCCGGACTCCGCGGGAAGCCAGTTCTTCATCATGCACGACAATGCCCCGCACCTTGACGGGGAATATGCAGCCTTCGGACAGGTCATCGAAGGTATTGAGAATGTTGACAAGATTGCATGTTCCGACACGAATTTCATGGACAAACCGGTAAAGCCGCAGGTGATGAAACGCGTTACGGTTGAAACCTTCGGCGTTGAATATCCGGAGCCTGAAAAGTGCTGATCGCCCGTACTTAAAAATTATTAATGATACGATAATATTTTTTCATTTAAAATGCGAATGTGCCTGCGTAGTGCCCGTTCGCATTTTTATTTGTCCTTCACACTGACATATCTAAGGTCGATTTCCTTCTCCTCGTTCACGAGACGGTCTCCCGTCAGGACCTCATTCCCCAGAACCGCAAAATCCACAGCTTTTATCAGCTCGGGAACACATCTTCCGCTGGTCATGGCATTTATATCCTTCACGACTCGGTCATAGGATTCTTCCGGAACGATCACTTTGAACTCCACATTCTCGGTATAGTTTTTTTCTGAAACAGCAAGATTATTTCCCGCAAGGTAATACTCCAGTTTGCCGGACATTGAATAATCGGTTTTGATAAGGAGCTCCGATCCGCGTTTCCTCTCTATCAGCGTCGACTTTTCCAGTGCATCCTGGAGCGCCTTCGTATAGGACCGCACAAGACCTCCCGTGCCGAGAAGCGTGCCTCCGAAGTACCTCGTCACAACCGCGGCGATATTTACTATTCCCTGATTTTCCAGAACATCAAGCATGGGATGACCGGCAGTTCCCTGAGGCTCTCCGTCGTCGCTGGATTTCTTGATTACCCTTCCATCCTCTGCGGTGATGATATAGGCACTGCAGTTGTGCCTTGCATCATAAAACTCCTTTTTTATCGAGGCAATAAACTCCTCCGCCTCGGTTTCGGACGCAACATACTTTAACGAAGCGATAAATCTGGACTTCTTTTCCGTGTATTCTCCGCGCACTGCCTTATAAACTGTAATCATTCACCGGTCTCCTCTTTCTGAAATTGAGCTTCCGGTTCATTATAGCACACTTGTATGGTGCCTGGCACAAGTTTATCCTGTGCCTGGCACAAACCTATCATTCGCCTGGCACAAACTGATCACGTGCCTGGCACAAACCTATCATTCGCCTGGCACAAACTGATCACGTGCCTGGCACAAACCTATCATTCGCCTGGCACAAACCTATCATTCGCCTGGCACAAACCTATCATTCGCCTGGCACAAACCTATCATTCGCCTGGCACCATTTCCTCTCTTGTTAAACCACTGCTCATTTGGTATAATATTTTTTCAATTATAAGGAGGTCTCATGAATTACGGACGTTTAGAAATAGATAACGAGCAGGAAAGACTGCATTCAAATTCAGAACCTATAAAAAAGATGATAGGAGCCTACCTCTTAAGAGGATTTTTCATTCTCTTTATTGCTCTCGTCGTATCGGTCATCGCCGGTGTCTCGGGTGTATACAACGGAATAATCGCCAGCACACCCGATGTTTCATCTATAAATTTTTCTCCGGTAGGCTACGCTACCTTTATCTACGATGCCGAAGGAAATCAGCTTCAGAAACTGGTATCCACCAACTCGAACCGAACCGCTGTCTCAATTGACCGCGTTCCCGAGGATCTTCAGCATGCGGTGGTTGCCATCGAGGACGAACGTTTCTACGAGCATAACGGTATCGACCCCAAGGGTATTCTCCGCGCTCTTTTTGTAGGGTTGAAAAACAAATTTAAATTCACGGAGGGTGCCAGTACAATTACCCAGCAGCTTCTGAAAAACAATGTTTTCGTTGACTGGACCAACGAAACCACTAAATTCCAGAGTATACGGCGAAAGCTACAGGAACAGGTGCTTGCCGTAGAGCTGGAAAAATCCCTAGATAATAAGCAGCTTATCCTGGAAAATTATCTGAATACAATAAATCTCGGAGCCGGAACCTACGGCGTTCAGGCGGCCTCAAAGAAATATTTCAATAAGGATGTATGGGATCTCACACTTTCTGAGGCTACGGTCATTGCGGGAATTACGCAGAATCCGTCAAAATACAATCCTATCCGCCACCCGGATAATAATGCCGAGAGGCGTGAGACCGTCCTTAAAAAAATGGTCGAGCAGGGATATATCTCCCAGGCTCAGGCTGATGAGGCTCTTGCCGACAATGTCTATGACAGAATAGCCGAAGCCCAGCTCATCGAGCAGGAAAAAGCAACGGTCTACTCATACTTCGTCGATGAGCTCACCGAACAGGTTATCAACGATCTCATCGAGCAGAAGGGATATACCGAGACACAGGCTTACCAGATGCTCTACTCGGGAGGACTCCGCATCTACACGACACAGGATGCGAACATCCAGAAGATCTGCGACGAGGAATTCCTCAACGAGGAGAATTACCCCAACTCAACCAACTACGAGCTTGACTGGGCGTATTCCATCCTGAAGCCGGACGGTACGACCGAAAACTACAGCCGTGAAATGATGAGAAAATATTTCAGGCAGAACGGCTATCCCGAATTCTCGCTGTCATTCTCTGCGCCGGGAGAGGCAGATTCCTTCATCGAGGAATACAAAAAAGCAGTGACGCAGGAAGGCGACGAAGTCCTGGGCGAGAGAGTATCCTATACTCCGGAGCCGCAGGCCTCAGTTACAGTCATTGACCAGTACACAGGCTATGTGAAGGCCATTGTCGGCGGCCGTGGAAGGAAGGATGCCTCACTTACACTGAACCGTGCGACAAATACACTGAGACAGCCGGGATCAACGTTCAAAGTTCTCTCCGCTTACTCGGAGGCACTGGATACCGGCAAGGCAACACTTGCCACCACCTATGTCGATCAGCCGTATGAATATGCGGACGGAACAAAGGTCAGCAACTGGCTTGAAAATACATACCAGGGCGCCCTTACCATAAGAGAAGCCATCATAAACTCGATCAACACCATCGCGGTTCAGTGCGTTACAGATGTAAAGACCGTCAATGCATACAACAGATTGCTGAAATACGGCTTCACAACACTTTCCGAGACAAATGATACCTATCAGCCGATGGCACTCGGCGGTATCTACAACGGTGTTTCCAACCTTGAGCTTACCGCAGCATATGCTGCCATAGCAAACTCGGGAACATACATCAAGCCTATCTTCTATACGAAGATCCTTGATCAGTACGGAAATGTTGTCCTTGACAATACACCGGAAACCTCGACCGCAATCAGCAGTTCCACGGCATATCTTCTTACAAGTGCCATGGAGAGCGTTGTCGATATCGGAACCGGAAGCTACTGCAAGCTGGACGGAATGTCTGTTGCCGGAAAAACAGGTACGACCTCTGACTACAGAGATATCTGGTTTGTCGGATATACCCCTTACTATACCTGTGGTGTATGGGGAGGTTACGATGACAATACCTCTCTTCCGAATGAGGGTACCTATCACGATTACAGCAAGATCCTCTGGAAGGCAATAATGTCGCGTATACATGATGAGCTTCCCACAAAGAGCTTCGTTGCACCTTCCGACATAGTAAGTGCAACTGTATGCGAATCCACAGGTCTTCTCGCTTCTTCGGAATGCCCGAAGAAGATCACTGAGTATTACACGAAGGCTACCGTTCCCACAGATACATGCCAGAAGCATGCGGACGGCGAACTGGATGCTGCCGACTTCATGTACTATCACGGTTACGGCAGCGGCGGAAACGGCAGTGTTCCGGGCGCATATGCTCTCGGATCTTCAGACATGGGTGTATTTACCCTCCAGCAGGGCGAAGTAAACTATGCCGGATACATAAGAGAAAAGGAAGAAGCGGCCGAAGCAGCCAGAAAAGCGGCTGAAGAGGCAGCAAAAAAAGCCGAAGAGGAGGCTCGCAGGCTTGCGGAGGAGGAAGCGCGGAGACGTGCCGAGGAAGAAGCGGCAAACAACGCCGGAACCACACCTTCCACCCCGTCGCCATCACCTTCACCCACTCCGGCTCCGACTCCGGCTCCGACTCCGGCGCCTACCCCGGCTCCGACGCCTTCACCCAATCCCGAGGTGCCGACCATTTAGTCCGAAAGACAGCAGTCAACAGCAGAGGTGAAATATGAAATCTGTAGAAATTTCAAAATTTATAAAACATCTCCATCTGGAGAATCTGACGCCCGAAATAGATCTCGCCGGAAAATCAGTGAGAACCCCGGACGCGACACGTCCGTCCCTCTTTTTCGCAGGATACTATGAGCACTTTGAAAAGGAGCGTGTTCAGATCGTAGGCTATGTTGAATACACATATCTCATGCAGCTTGATGAGACAACCCGGTATGAAAGATACGAGAAGCTGATGTCTTCCGGAATTCCGTGTATTATCTTCACAACCCTTACCGAGCCGGATGAAACAATGCTCAATCTTGCGATAAAATATTCTGTGCCGACATTTGCCACCACAAGAAGAACGACCGGATTTGTTGCGGAGCTGACCAGATTTCTCGGAGTGGAGCTGGCACCCAGTATCTCCGTTCACGGAGTTCTGGTCGATGTTTACGGAGAAGGTGTTATGATAATGGGTGAGAGCGGCGTCGGAAAATCAGAAACCGCGCTTGAGCTCGTTCACCGCGGTCACCGTCTTGTAAGCGATGATGTTGTCGTAATCAAAAAGGTCAGCGATGTCACACTTGTCGGAAGTGCCCCCGATATCACAAAGCATCTCATCGAGCTTCGCGGTATCGGAATCATCGATGTTAAGACCCTTTACGGTGTAGAGCATGTAATGGACACCCAGCAGATAGATCTTGTCATCAGAATAGAGGACTGGAATAAAGACCGTGAGTATGACCGGCTCGGACTCGAAGATGAATATACCGAATTCCTGGGCAATAAAGTCGTATGCCATACACTTCCGATAAAGCCCGGCCGAAACCTCGCCATTATCGTTGAGACCGCAGCTGTTAACCACAGACAGAAAAAGATGGGTTACAATGCCGCAGCCGAACTCTACAGAAGACTTCAGGAAAGCACAAAAAGTTTATAACTTCAAAAAAATTCCGGATAATGAGGCCCCAAAAAGACTTTCTTTTTGGGGTCGTCTCATATCCGGAATTATTTTTTTGCATACATTTCGTCAAGAAAGGCTTTCACACTTAATGCCGCCCTGTGATTCATGGAGGGAATCTTCTCAATTTCCTCAACAGATGCCTCATGAATTTCCTCCAGCGACCGGTATTTTCTCAAAAGAGCCCTTCGCCTTGCCGGTCCTATTCCCTCAATATCGTCAAGCACAGAGTGAACCTGTCCCTTTGACCTTAACAGTCTGTGGTATTCTATGGCAAAGCGGTGCGCCTCATCCTGTATCCTGGTGATGAGTTTAAACCCTTCTGAATCTCTGTCAATAGCCACCTCTTCTCCCTTAAAGAAAAGCCCGCGGGTATTGTGGGAATCATCCTTCACCATTCCACACACAGGAATATCAATGCCCAGCTTATCAAGCACTCCCGCCGCAACGCTGACCTGTCCCTTTCCTCCGTCCATCATGATAAGATCCGGCAGTCTCTCAAAGCCTTCCGATTCATTTAAGCCTCTCTCAAAACGCCTTGTGAGAACTTCCTCGAGGCAGGCATAGTCATCCGGCCCCGCGACATTCTTAATTCTGAACTTTCGGTAGTCATTTTTTCTGGGGCGTCCGTTCTCAAATACGACCATGGATCCAACGCTCTGAAAGCCGTTTATATTGGAAATATCGTAGGCCTCCATTCGCGAAATTCGTCCGATTTTGAGCTTCTCGGCAATCTCTCCCACGGCGCCAAGCGTTCTGGCTTCTTCCCTCTTTATACGCTCTCTGTCCCTGGAAAGCACGATAATTGCGTTTTCCCGTGCCATCTCGACAAGTTTTTCCTTCATTCCTCTCTTCGGCACGGTAATATGAACTTTCTGTCCCTTTTCGGTGCTTAAATATTCCTCAACAAGGGCGCTGTTTTCTATTTCCATCTGCAGCATCAGCTCTCTGGGAATAAACGGCGTCCCCGAATAATACTGGGATACAAAACTTTCCAGAACCTTCGCGTCAGTGTCGCCCTCGGCTGCATTCATGAAAAAATGCTCCCTGCCGATAAGCTTTCCGCCTCTCACAAAAAACACCTGAACCACGCAGTCCCTGCTTTCCCTGGCAAATGCAATGACATCCCGGTCCTGATTATCATATCCGGTAATCTTCTGCTTTTCGCTTATCGATCTGACGCTCTTTATAAGATCTCTGTATTTCGCCGCCTGCTCATATTCAAGATTTTCCGCGGCACTTTTCATTTTCTGCTCCAGCAGCTCAATTTCCTTATCATGATCCCCGTCAAGGAATGAAAGAAGATTTTTCACTCTTATCCTATATTCAGCCGTTTCCTCGTAACCGGCGCAAGGGGCAGGGCATTCGCCGATATGATAATACAGGCAGGGCCGCTCTTTTTTTCCGGGGACAACCTTTTTCGTGCAGGTCCTCACTCCGAACAGCTTTCTGGAGAGCTCCACCGTGTCGTGGACAGCCGCCACATTTGTGTAGGGACCAAAGTACTTTGCACCGTCCTTTTTAATCTTTCTTGTGAGAAAAATTCTCGGAAAATCATCGTGAACGGTGACCTTGATGTACGGGTACGTCTTATCATCCTTAAGCATCGTATTGTATTTTGGCCGGTGTTCCTTTATTAAATTGTTCTCAAGAACGAGCGCCTCCAGCTCGGAATCCGTCATTATATATTCAAATCTTTCGATTTTTGTGACCATGCTTGCTATTTTCGCACTCTTTCCCCTTGAGGACTGGAAGTACTGGCGAACGCGGTTCTTCAGATTCACAGCCTTTCCCACATATATGATCTCGTCGTCGGAATCATGCATTATATATACACCCGGATGGGCAGGAAGCTTTTTTAGTTCTTTATGAATATCAAACATCCCTGGATATCTCCGATCAATTTAAAAAACCGGAACCATCAATCCAATGATTCCGGCAGAAATTATAATTATTACTCAGGATCCGTTTCGTCAGTTTCGGGATCGTATTCCGGCACATTTTCGAAATTATCGATCTCAGGACCATACCCCGTCGCATTCTCATCCATTTTCGCATTGAGAGCTTCGTCCACAGCCTCGCCTCCGGATATCCTGCTGTCCTGCTTTTTATCGTCTTCGGCAATGCCTTCAACCTCGCGGAATATCTCCATGAATTCTTTTCCTGTAATGGTTTCTTTTTTAATAAGGAATTCCGCGATCTTATCCAGAGCCTCTCTGTGTTCCGAAAGGAGACGCTTTGCCTCTTCATAGGACTTCTTAAGAAGAGCCGAGACCTCCCTGTCTATCTCTGTTGCCGTCGCATCTCCGCAGTTTAAGGATGCCCTTCCCTCAAGGTACTGGCTCTGAACATCCGCCAATGCCATGAGTCCGAATTTTTCCGACATTCCGTAAAGAGTGATCATCGCCTTTGCAAGCTTTGTTGCCCGCTCGATATCATTTGCGGCACCTGTAGTAACGGTGTCAAAAACAACCTCCTCTGCAGCACGGCCTCCGAGCAGCATGACGATCTGAGCTTCAAGCTCTTTCTTGGTATTAAGATATTTTTCTTCCTCGGGAACATTCATAGTAAATCCGAGAGCGCCCATGGTTCTCGGAATGATCGTGATCTTCTGAACCGGTTCCGTATTTTTCTGAAGCGCTGACATAAGCGCATGTCCCACCTCATGATATGAGACTATCTTGCGCTCCTCGGCGCTCAAAATGCGGTCCTTTTTCTCCTTGCCCACGAGAACTACCTCGACAGCCTCAAGAAGATCCTGCTGGCATACCGCATGTCTTCCGTGCTTGACCGCAAGGATAGCCGCCTCATTTATCATATTGGCAAGATCCGATCCTACTGCGCCGGATGTTGCAAGGGCAACGGCATCCAGATCGACCGTCTCATCCATAAGGACATTTTTCGCGTGAACTCTGAGGATGGCCACACGGCCCTTGAGATCGGGTCTTTCAACCACAATCCGCCTGTCGAAACGACCCTGACGGAGAAGTGCCGGATCAAGAACCTCCGGTCTGTTTGTTGCGGCAAGAATAAGAATTCCCTTCGAAGAATCAAATCCGTCCATCTCCGCAAGAAGCTGGTTCAGGGTCTGTTCCCGCTCATCATTGCCTCCGAATCGACCGGAATCACGGCTTTTTCCGATGGCATCTATCTCATCGATAAAAATGATGCACGGAGCATTTTTCTTTGCTTCCTCAAAAAGATCTCTCACTCTTGAAGCTCCCACACCAACGAACATTTCCACGAATTCGGAGCCCGAAAGCGAGAAGAACGGCACCTTCGCTTCTCCCGCGACAGCCTTCGCAAGAAGTGTCTTTCCGGTTCCCGGAGGTCCCACAAGAAGCGCACCCTTCGGAAGCTTGGCACCTATTGATTTATACTTCTGCGGATTATGAAGGAATCCGACGATCTCCTGAAGAGATTCCTTTGCCTCATCCTCTCCCGCTACATCCTTGAATGTAACCCCGGTGTCCTTCTGGATGTAGGTTTTTGCCTTGCTCTTGCCTACTCCCATCATTCCGCCTGCACCGCCTCCGGCCTTTCTCATAATAAACGAGAACAGCAGGATCATAATAGCAAACGGAATGATTCCGCTCAGCAGCATTGAAAGTACCGAAGTCAGCACAGATGTCTCTGTCTTGAAAAACTCAACATCCTTTTCCTCGAGTCTGGCCGTAAGGGCGGTCTCATCCTCCATAGCGACCGTATAATACTCAGTCCCGTACTCCTGGGACTGCATCATTCCTCCCTGAATGATCTCCGGAGTACCGTCCTCCCTTGTATCATTTGAAGCCGAGTTGTCGGTACCGGGTTTTGAAGTGATTATCAGCTCGTCGCCGGAAAGCTCAACCGATGCAACTTTATCTTCTTCAAGCATCCGGATAAATCTGTCATATGTTATCTTTCTGCTGGAGCCCGATCCGAAAAGCCCGGAAAAAAGGCTCATACTGACAAGACTGAACACAATGCATATAAGAACGATGGTCAGTGCCTGCCTGTTCTTATTTCCATTGTTTACCGGCTTATTTCCGCCGTTTCTGTTATCATTAGCAGCCATGTATCTAATGTTTCCCTTCTGATCATATTTTAGCCATCCGCCGCTTTTTTCAGGTGCGGCAAATGTTTTTCATACAAAATCTCAATGTCTAATTATAGAGTTAATAATGGTATTATGCAAGTGAGCAATATGTGAAATAAAATGAAATTTTTATAAAAATATCAAAATATGGCCTTGTTTTTTTATGCATAATTTTTTAAAAACCATTCGTATTTTATCATTAAAAAATGTATAATGTAGTGTGTTTTAGGAGGTTTAACATGAAGATCGGATTTAGCAACGAAAAATATCTCGAAATGCAGTACGACCGCATTATCAAACGTATAGATCAGTTCGGCGGAAAGCTCTATCTTGAGTTCGGCGGAAAGCTCCTCGACGACTTTCACGCATCCAGAGTTCTTCCGGGATTTGAGCCGGATTCAAAGCTTCAGCTTCTCATGAAGCTTGCGGACCGCTCTGAGCTTGTGATCGTAATATCGGCAAAGGACATTGAAAACAACAAGGTCAGGGATGATCTTGGCATATCCTATGATTCCGATGTATTAAGGTTAATAGGCGAATACACAAATCTGGGACTCTATGTCGGAAGCGTTGTCATTACCCAGTTTTCCGGCCAGTCAAGTGCTGCCCTTTTTAAGGACAGACTCGAAAAAAAGGGAATCAAAACCTATTACCACTATCCTATCCACGGATACCCGTCAAATATTTCCCTTATAGTAAGCGAGGAGGGCCTTGGCAAAAATGATTATATCGAAACCGAGAGACCTCTCGTCATAGTGACTGCTCCAGGTCCGGGAAGCGGAAAAATGGCCACCTGCCTGTCCCAGCTTTACCACGAGCAGAAAAGAGGAATAACTGCCGGATATGCAAAATATGAGACATTCCCAATATGGAACCTGCCGCTCAAGCATCCGGTAAACCTTGCGTACGAAGCTGCAACCGCCGATCTTGATGATATAAATATGATCGATCCGTTCCATCTTGAGGCATACGGAGAAACTACCGTAAATTATAACCGAGATATTGAGATTTTCCCGGTTCTTCAGGCAACCTTTGAGAAGATCTACGGTGAAAGCCCCTATAAATCTCCTACCGACATGGGGGTAAATATGGCCGGAAACTGCATTATTGACGACACTGCATGTATCGAAGCATCAAAGCAGGAGATCATCAGAAGATATTTTACAGCTCTTGCAGGAATTGCTGAGGGAACAAGGACCGTAAAAGAGGCGCAAAAGATCGAGCTTATCATGAACCAGGCCAAGATCTCGCCTGCGGACAGAAAAGTGATCGCAGCTGCCCATATGCGCGCCGAGGCTACAGGCAAGCCGGCAAGCGCACTGGAGCTCCCGGACGGAAGAATCGTGACCGGAAGAACATCTTCCCTCTTCGGCCCTACCGCAGCCTGTATTCTAAATGCACTGAAAGAGCTTTCGGGCATTCCCCATGAGACAGATGTGATCTCAGCTTCCGCTCTTGAGCCGGTGCAAAAGCTCAAAACAGAGTATTTCGGAAGCAAAAACCCGAGACTTCACACGGATGAGGCACTCATTGCCCTTTCAATCTCAGCGGCGACAAATGCCGATGCAAAAAAGGCTCTTACAGCAATACCGAAGCTGGCGGGAAGCCAGGCTCACTGCACGGCTATGCTTGCGGCTGTTGACACTCAGATAATGAAAAAGATAAAAATTCAGATGACCTGTGATCCGGTCTATGAAAGAAAATGAAACCCGATCCCCCGAATGAAAACATTTGTTCATCCGGGGGATTTATTAATACTGCTTCTTGACATTTACTCCTTATTAGTATTTAATATCATTAAGAGGCAGTCAAAATCAGAGGATAATAATGAACAGACGAAACACCATACAAAGAACAATTGTGCTGGATACCGTAAATAATCTAAAGAGCCATGCCACGGCAGATGAAGTTTACAATGAAATTAAAAAAATTCATCCGTCGATAAGCCGGGCAACTGTTTACAGAAATCTGAATCTATTGGCTGAAATGGGAGAGATCCGCCGGATAGAGCTCCCGGGAAGCGCAGACCGTTTTGATCACAGGCCATTTGACCACTGTCATATAAAATGCGAAAAATGCGGAAGGCTGTTTGATGTAGATATGGATTTTGTGACAGGGCTTGATAAAAATATCAATGATGACCGCGGCTTCAGGTTCACCGGATACGATATATTATTTCACGGAATATGTCCCGACTGTTTAAAGGAAAAATAATATCTCTCTGAATTTTAGCTTCTTCTGCCAAAAATCACTTTATATTGTAAGGAGGCATATTATGAGAAGCATTACAACATTGGATCTGCAGTATGCACATCGTTTTTACGGTTTCAGAGGCGAAGCCCAGTATCTTCACGGACATACCGGTGTTCTAACAATAGAAGTAGAAGACACAATCGAACCTGGTGTAAACATGGTTTTTCCCTGCAATGAGATTCAGAAGATTGCGTGGGATGTATTAAAGAATTTCGATCATGCCCTTATCTTAAGGAAGGACGATCCGCTTCTTCCGGCAATTCTCAAAGTCTATGAGGAACAGGGAATAAAAGACGGCGCCCCGACAAATAAAATGAAGGGACCGGCTTTTGAAACCAGCCTTGCAAAAGCATATCCTGACTGCCGCCTTGTAGTAACAGAGGAAACAATGACAGTTGAGGGTATGATCAAAATGGTATATGAGCTCCTTAAGGATAAGCTTAACATTGCAAAGCTCACCTTTACAAGCGGTGTAAATGCAGCAAGCCAGGAATATCCTGTAGAGGGTACTAAGGACCGCTGTCCGAAATGTGGAATCCTACTCAACGAAAAAGGCGTGTGTCCGAAATGCGGATATAAAAAATAACAAAAGTGCCAGGCGAAAGCACTAAAAGTGCCAGGCACAAACACTAAAGGTGCCAGGCACATCTTTATCATTTACCTTCTTCCAACAAAAAGCAGGTGTCGTAAAGCTCCCTGCTGGTAAAACAGTAATTCGCAATTTTCTTGGAACAGGCATGATTTCGGTCATGCCTGTTCTGCTTTTGTTAGTTAATCATTTAATTCAAATTTCATATTGCACTCCGTATTTACCATTTCGAGTATTTTTTCTCGTTTGGAAATCAATTAAGCAACCAATCCGCAATATCAACAATCCTCACTCCCTCGTACTGATACTCATCGTGCCGAGTGCGGGCGATAACCATCTTAGGGTAAGCATCCCTAATTTGAAGCAAGGGGGACACTTCACGTTCAAAAGTCTTGTCATCGCTGATATTGTCAGATACCTGTATATAAATCTTCTCATTGCGTTTAATAGAAACAAAGTCAATCTCTTTCTTGTAGAGTACGCCGACATAGACCTCATATCCTCTGCGAAGCAGCTCTATCGCAACCACGTTTTCAAGTATTCTGCCATAGTCCATATTTTTTGTGCCGAGCTTGGCATAGCGGAAAGTATGGTCGCTCAGATAATACTTATCGTTGCTGGATAGATACTTTTTGCCTTTAATATCATATCTGCGGACTTTATAAAAGGCAAAGGCATTGCACAAATACTGAATATACGAGCTGATCGTAACATGGTTGACTTTTTCCTTTAAGCCGCTGAAAGTATTTGTAATGTTTCGTGCCGATGTCAGATTGGAGATATTATCCATAAGAAAATCCACAAGCCTGTCCATCAACTGCATATTGCGGATTTTATATTTCTTGCGAATATCCCGAACAATCAATGTATTGAAAACATCGGCAATATAATCATACTTGGCTTCTTGATCTTTATAGAGATAGGAGCCAGCCATGCCCCCCTCAATCATATACTTATCAACGGCAGCATACTTGTCGCTGAAACCAAAATACTGCATATATTCGCTGAATGAGAACGGAAACACCTTGATTTCAAATGTTCTTCCTGTAAACAGTGTAGCAAGGTCAGAACTCAAAAGGAAAGCATTTGAGGCGGTAATATAAATATCAAACTTTTCGGATGCGTGCAGACCATTGATTGCTTTCTCGAAGTCGGTACACATCTGAACTTCATCAATCAAAACAATATTCTCTTTGCCCGCTACATACTGCAAATTGATGTAGTCGTACAATGGTCTGTATTCAAGCAAATGGTCAAACTCCGGCAGGTTGAAGTTGATTTGAATGATATTGTGGTCGGGTACAGTCTGCTCAATATAATTCTTAAAGACTTCAAGCAACTTTGATTTGCCACTGCGTCGAACGCCCGTGATGACCTTAATATCCGGAGTGCCGATTACGTTAATAAGTTTTTCTAAATATTGATTTCGAATAATAAGTTTCATGACGCACCACCTCTCGAAAAGTATTGCGCCACAATTTCTTACCATTTTCATTAAATTTTAAAAAATGGTAAATAGAAATTTGTAAATTGGTTGTTATTGCGTTTCTGCATCAATTCACACGACTAGGTAAAGTCTGTCGAACAATGCATTAGAGAGCAGAAAGCAAATGATGTTGTATAAATAAAGTTGACACCTTATTCTCAAAGAATTCATGAATAATAAAGAGAATAAGGAGGAACTCTCAATGTCACGTACCCAACGTAAATACGACCACGAATATAAGGTCCAGGCTGTCAAACTTGCCAGAGAAATCGGCGGTGCTAAGGCAGCCAAAGAATCAGGTATTCCAGAAGGAACCATCCATACATGGCTGAAAGCAGTTAGAGCCGACACATTGGATATTGGCGACGGTGCACATACTCCAGAAAGTGCAATGAACCTCGCTGAGGAACTTGCTATGCTCCGAAAACGCGTTAAGGATCAAGATAAAGAAATCCGGCGTCTGAAAGAGGAAAATGAATTTCTTGAGGAAGCAAGTGCTTATTTCGCAGCCAGCCGTCGGAAGTCAGCAAGAACCAAAGATTGATGTTCATTGCCATAAAAACGGAAGACGGCGCGATTAAGGGTGTTCAATGACTTCCGACCAACTTGGTCGGAAGTTCAAAATCCAACTTCTGCCCAACCTGGGCAGAAGTAAAAGCAAGGCACTAACTTTTGCGGTTAGTACCTTGCTCTGGTATGTATTTGGCTTAATGGCAAACGATGATCACGGGCTCACCGCAGATCCCACACTCCTGATCGGTTTCCCAAGAGCCATCGAGACAATCTACGCCACTTGCACCAATAGAAATGAGTTCTCCGGTTGAGTAGCCGCAGTGAGGGCATACATAATCAATGTTGACCATTGCTCCGGTTTCGTCTCTGACGATAACCTCCCAGTTCGTTGCAGTTGTTCTTTTTGCCATGATTTTTACCTCCTAAGTTTTTAGTTGTTGATAATCAGAACTGCCACTACAAGCATTGCAACAGGCAGCAGCAAGATCATCCCGCCTGCCAAAAGCAAGCAACCGATCAATATCGGGATTGCAAAAACTGATAGAAGCAGGGCTATTACCTTGGTTGCTCCCCATGCGAGTTTGAACATCAGCTTAAAGACCGTGAAAAGCAACCAACAGAATAGAATGATAATAATGAGTTCAAGCATAACCCTTCCTCCTCTGTCGGTTAAAATTTGAAGATGTCCATTTTCCCGTTATGTACATTCGTGTGGCACTTATGGCGCAGGAAAATAATGTTGTCAGCAGAGGGTGCGCCTGAGTATTGATGGTCAAAGATGTGATGCCCTTGCACCTTCTCTGTTGACCCACAGGCTTGGCAAGTCTCATGGTCCCGAACCCTGCCGGCCTTTTGAGCTTTGGTGTGTGCATTTGACCGTTTTGCCATAATCTTAACCTCCTATCCGCTTCTTGATGCCGCCTTGAATGAGCGATCCAACTGTGCTGCGTTCTCCGGTGGCAATGGTTCCTCTACCAAGAGGGGCGTGCTTGTCTTTCGCTCTCATAATATCCTTAGATATTTGTGCCGCTTGGCTGCGGGTAAGGTCTGAAATCACGGCTACGACAGCTCTATCTTTTTTACCTGCCATGTCTTTTCCCCTCCTTAGAAATTTGTGATCGTGAGACCATTTTCGGTCTCAACCTGAATCGTGTTGTTTCCATATCCAATGGTTAGGATGTGTTGCGTATCGATCCACATTCCGCCATTCTCTTTGACGAGGGGGAGAATATCCACCTCGCTGCTCACTCGTTCTACGGCAACAAATTCATTTGTAACATTGAGGACTCGATCGCCCTCGTGCAAAACATTTACTTTCATTAGCCTTCCTCCTTATTCATCACAGGCGGAGCTAAAGGCTCCGCCGCCTACCGCACAAAGCAACAGAATGATATCATCTACGGGACCTGGACATAGGTCAACCGGAGAAACAAAGTAGATGATCAACAAGACCAACAACATACCCTTAAGGACTCCGTTCATAAATGCACCCTCCTCAATTAGTTCTTGGCGGCTTTGCACATCATAGCTCCGACAACGCCGATGGCAGTAAGCACCGTGCCGATACCAAAGACGACTTTTGTTACAACAGCCGTCTTACCGATCTTCTGTACGGGGGCAACACGATTGTTGGTGGTGGGAGTGCTTGTTACGGTGGCGTTGTTCACCACATCCTCGGCAGAAGAATCATCTGCAGCTTCCTCAATCTCGCCAGAAGCGGCTCTTTCCAGAGTGGCAAGCAACGTGGCAAAATCGGATTTGAACTGCTGCATATCAACGGGCAGAGGATATGCTTCGTGACACTGAGCTTCGGAAACGCTGGCTACCATTCTGCGGATATCTTCATCAGAATAATTTACATCTCCAGAGTACTTCTCGATGATGTGGGGCATATCAGAGAGGAAGCAGGTATTGATGTGGGGATAGCGGTTATCTACACGGATGTTGTTGTTCGTGAAAACCACGATGTTCTCAATGTTGAAGTTCTCGATGCTGGAGCCAACAAGTGCGTCCTTCAGCAGAGAAACTTTCTCGTTCATCTTCTCGCCAATGTTCTTGTCGAAAGTCATCGTAGTTCCGATGCGGCAGTAGTTGCCACGTTCATCGATGTAGATATCACGGCTGGGGTTCTTCACCTCGATGACAAAAATGGCTTTGTCGGTGAAGACGATACCGTCAAGCTCCGTTCTGTGTTCGCCGTTGCGGAACTCGACATTCTTGAGGAGAGTCTTCTTGCATCTGATGGTATCGATGCTCCAAAATGCCTTGCGCTCTCCTGCGTTTCCAGAGAACTCGGACTTAATCATGTTGCAGATACTCTTGCAGTTCATCAGAACCTGAGCAAGAAGCTCGTCTGCGACATGACCGCAATCTGCGTTCATCTGCTCAAGGTGGCGTTCGACATCCCAAATTCTGAGACGACCGATCTCGGCATGGGTGTCATTGAAAACGAGGTTGTTGAGCTGTTTCTGAAGCTCCAGCAGTTCGGGGAGCTTTTCTTCACGATGATAGGTATCCTTGCTGCAAGCAGTGATCTGGGCGGCGATCTCATTGATACGGTTGATGTTGGTCGTAGTCATGTTTAGTTCCTCCTAAAATTTTGTTTTGTTGTCGTTCCTTCGACTGTCTGTATTGTAAAAATCCATCTTGGGGTCAACAATACAAGAAACTTGGGGGTTTTAGGAGAAACATGGGGAAATAAAAAATCATAGTCCCAACAGTCGAAAACTGTTGGGACTATGATCTTAATTACTATTACTGATAGCCTATTTCTTTTTTGAAATTGTTTAAATCAATCCACATTTGGTTACTGAATGCAATACAAGTTCTTTGGGCATAGTCAAGAACATATTTAGCATCTATTAGCGTACCATCTTCGTTTTCGAGAGGATTACTGTGAGCGAATCGAGCCCATTGGATCAAACAGGCTGCATCATGGGTTGGGTTATGATATAGGCAACCTTCACGTATAATCCACGCAGCAGAGTTCTCTTGAAAATAGTTTCCTACATTACCTCGAGTTTCTTCAACAATCGCCCATGCCATCCAGGGAGCTACGCTGGTGGTCCCTGATAAACATTTTCTTTTAAATACTATTTCTGGGGAATACGAAGAGGATAAGACGCTTTTGTTTCTTTCAATAAAATTCGCCCAACTAACCCAAATTGTATCATCGTCATCAATATTCTTTTCGCAGGTTTTTTTGTAAATCCAAGCGGCACTATAAGTAGTTTCGTAAGAACCTATATTTCCTAATCCTTCTTCCAAATGTGCCCATTTAATCCACACCTGCGAACTTGGAATCTCATGATCTATGCACGCATATTGCAAGATTTTAGAGGGGCTAAACTCGGTTTTATTTGAGCACTGCATAAACGAATTGTGAACGACAGCAAAGTCTGCCCATTTCATCCAAATGGCAGCGTCAGAAACTATGCCATGATTTGTACATGCTTCTTTGAAAATCCATGCTGCACTATTAGGCGTTTCATAATCTCCGATATTGCCTATGCGTTTCTCAAGCTCGGCCCATTTAATCCAAAGGTGCGTACTCATAGGAAATTCTATTGAGCCGGCATAGAGAAGTCCCCTTGCGGAATTTTTGATCGTGATGTCTCCAATATTACCCGCTTTTTCTTCAAGTTCAGCACGTTTAATCCATAAATGCGCATTCTTTAACTTAGAACACCCTTCCTTGGCAATCCAACGGGCAGAATATTTTGTTTCAGTATCGCCAAGATTTCCACATTCTGCTTCAAGATCTGCCCATTTTATCCACAGATGGGGGTTGTCCTGAACATAGTTACATCCCTCTCGCAGCAGCCATCTTGCAGAATACTCAACATTTACATCACCCATATTTTCGTGGCGCTCTTCGAAAGATGCCCAAGCAATCCACCAGTGTGCATTATTTGCAAGCGGTGTAAGTCCCAACTTGTAAATTTCTCTTGTTTTTCCGACAGTTGCCCCATTGTTCTTTGGTTTTTTCTCGTACAGATCAATCCAAAGATTCCAAATGTTAACAGGAGCCCCCATGTCGAGGCAAAGTGTCTTAATATAGTCGTTGACCGTATCGAACGATGTTTCATCAAAAGATAAGGACTGTAACCAATGACGATAAATCTCCCATAGAGGAAGTTTTCGTTCAAAGCACCTTATTGCCAGATCACCTTTGACAACATCGTTAGCCAAATGATGATAGAAGCGGTCTATGATAGCGTAGCCGTGTTGCTGACAAGACTCCATAAGACGCTGAATCATGAAATCCTGTGTTTCTTCATAATCAACTACTTTGAAAGCCTGTACAAACAGCCCTGATATCTCTATAGCTCTTGGGTCTGTGGGTCTATAATCTTTTATGGCTTTCTCCACCTCGCCTAAATAAATATCAAGAACGGCAATAATTATATCTTCTCGTTCTTCTTCATTTAAGTAGCTCCACCAATCACCATCTTTGAACAGATATTTATAAAATAGCTGCGAAATGGATTCATGCCTTGTTTGATATACAGTTCCGTTCAACACAACTTCTTTGCGCAAGTAGTATTTTACATCTCGGTCATCAACAGAAAAGTGTTTGCACAGAGATCTATATGCTCGTGTTCCAATGGCTGTTCCTGCTTGTTCTGCAAAGACTATAGCTGCCAAAATCCTTAGTGTAGTTTCTCCGTTTTCAAATTTGGAGATTCTTTCGATGATTTCCGCTGCGATCTTCTCCAAGGAATCGGCGTTGTAGATTGCCATGAGCATAGAAGCATATAGAAATCCATACGAATCCTTAAAGAAAAGTTTCTCAAGTTCAACAACGCTTCGCTTAATCCAATGAATATGTGTTTTGATATACTGTGCAAATGCTTTAGATTCAGAGACTGAGATTTTGGGAAGCTCTATTTCTTTAACGCTTCTTTTCGTGTCATCGAAAAGTGTTTCTTTCAATGTTGCCCATTCATTGCTTCTGGATGCAATAACAACAGTAAGGCCTTCCTTTGTTGCTTTTGTTAAAAAGTTCTTGAAATCTGATGTATTGGCAGGATTGTCCACAAGGAAAATCCCATCGATCACATTATCGGGGATATCGTATTTGTGTGTAGGCGCATGATAGAGGACATTTTTTCCTGCGCTATACAGTTCTGCGCATAATTGCATCAGAACAGTGGTTTTTCCTTCACCGCCAGCTCCGGTTAAGACTATAGCACCAACTTCGTTTTCAATTGCATCTATCAGCTCGTTGACGACATCTCGTTTTACTGGTGCGTATTGAGAAGATGCAAATATCAGTGGCCAACTGCACTGCTCTCCCTGTAAATAAAGTTTAGCCTTTTTTGAAAGCCAATCTTGGTCAGAGACTCGTGCTTTCTTTTGCTGGTTTTCCCAATATTTCATTGAGTGCCAGATATCTCGATACTCATCCCACGAATTTGCGGAAATATGAATTGTATCGATTATGCTTTCTTCTGGAACAGATATCTTGTAACCGCCGCCAATTTGACTTTTGGATTTTTCAAAGAAAGGTTCTATTTCGGGCACTCGTACTAAGAGGCCCTTGTCATTGAGTTTGTTTCGTGTAAACTTATTACTCAAGTTTGTTTTCCAACTTGTGTCACCTTTGAATGGGTCCAGTCCAGTCAAAGCGTGATACAATTCTTCATGGCTAACAAAATGACCATTGTTTTTCAAGAGTCTCGTAAGTATTTTTGTATGTGAAGAAGGCAAGTCCACGGGTGTATCATTACGAAACACCTGTAACATTTCACTATCCCAATAACAATTGTTTGAAAAAAAGTATTTCATTGCCTTGTGTCGCCTCCTTCTAATTGAGGATCACGGTCATTCGTATGATCTGGGATAAAATCCAAAATGTCATCAACTCCACAATTAAGAGTCTTGCAAATCTTCTCGATGGTATCGAGAGATATATAATTGTCACGCTTAATACGGGTAATGATATTGGCGCTAAAGCCAGCCTTTTCCATCAGTTCGGCATTAGTCATACCCTTATCGATCAGTAAGTGAAATAACTTTTTATAAGATACAGCCATGGCAATCTACCTCCTAACATTAACAATCATTATATCACGAGATCGTGAATATTTCAATTAGTTGAAGAGTAATTGCACGATAACAAAACTTCTACCCAACTTGGGTAGAAGTTGAACAGCTTACCACTTTGCGCTCGGCAAAGTGGTAAGCTGTTTCATTTTCAAGTATTATAAACTTGTTTGATTATGGTTTGCCTGGTATGTCGAATTAAATGCGCTATCAAACATCCACTTTCTAAAGGATGGGTTGTTCTGGACTTCTCTAAACAATTCCAGTCCGCTCTGCATACTGTTCATGACTGCTTCACGGGCAGCACGGTCGCTTTCGTCTCGGGCATTCTGCTTGTCAGAGAACTGCATCGCATTATTGTACTTCTCATCTCTGCGGACGCTTTCGATAATATCGTTGATCTGCTTTTTGATTTTATCTTCATCTGTCCACTCGATATTACCGAAGATATCATGAAATTCCTTCAAGATGTTTGTCAGCGTATCGAGTTCCGGTACATCAATGCCAACACTGGTGCTAACGGGAATGGGATCGATTTCGCCGTTTTCGTTCTCAAGCTGAATTCTCATAGTCTGCTGTGCTTCAGCACGGTAACTTTCCAGATCCACATCTTCAAGCAAACCTTCGGTATAATCCTCACCGTCCGGCTTGGGAAGTTTAGGAACGAGAAGATTCAAGAAAATGGAGAGTTTTTCCCACTGAACGCTACCATACGGCAGAATCGCAGAGAGGAAATTGTAGGTTCGTACAAAAGTCTTAGCACAACCCTTAAATTCAATCTGATCCTCAATGATTAATCCCTTATAGACTTCTACACAGTGATCCAGAATCGGATCAAGACGATCACGAGGTTCATTTGCCAGATAACGCTCCACAAAAGTATCAACGTCAGCCTCGCTGTATACCTGAATAGATTCCATGGTGTCAATCAAATCATTCAGCTTATTTACATCGGTCTCACCAGAAAGAATCGTGGTTTTATAGTATCTGTCAAAGGCTTCTTTTATGACTCCAGGCTCGTTGTGCCTGCTCGTTCAAATCAGCCAGATATGTCCACAATTCACCGCTGAGACACAGATCATTGAAGCGTATTGGATTATGCTCTTTGATATAATCTCTGTGCATACGT
The DNA here is from genome assembly GCA_050944395.1 of Lachnospiraceae bacterium. GTDB lineage: Bacteria > Bacillota > Clostridia > Lachnospirales > Lachnospiraceae > Chordicoccus. Next base: position 2,253 of record JBMNQZ010000010.1, on the reverse strand, counting down.
CCCCACCGACCAATAGGTCTGGATTCCTCCGGTAAGCGAATGTCGGGAATATAGTAATCACCACAACGAATATAGTTCAGTTCCTACATCATATGTACCTCCAATAAGATTCAAACATTCTGTTAAAGATAGAAAAAGGCGATACTTGGTTGTGAAAACCAAGTATCGCCAATTTTTCTTGTCGCACTCCTGTACGGCAGCTCCCCTATGTCAGTAATGTTCTCATACTGTCTTATTGGAAACTGCCTTTCGGCATCCTCCTTAAAAAATCAGTTTTTATTCATAAACTACCTTGTCGAGATAATTCTTGAACATCTGTGCTGCATGGCTTCTCGGAGCTGTATCCTTCGGAGCAATACGGACAAATGCGGGAGCATATCCCTTTGAGATGCCGGTGCTTACACACCATATAAGTGCATCTTTTGCCCACTTCGAAGTTTCTTCCGCGTCAATGTATCGATCCAAGAATTCAGGATTCTTTACAGTTGTATCATATCCCTTGTACTTAGCGTATCTGTACATCATGGTGAACATTTCCTCACGGGTGATCTCCTTATCCGGTTTGAATGTACCGTCATTGAGGTATCCTGTTACAACACCTGTATCAGCTGCCCATGCAACAGCCTCTGCAAACCATCTGTTCGGATCAACATCCGGGAAGCCTCCGTTCTGACCTTCATAAGCTGTAAGGTCAACATCCTCAAGTCTTGCAAAGATCATTGCCATCATTGCACGTGTCATCGGGATATTAGGACCGAACTTGTCAGGTGTAACTCCAACAAAGATTCCACGATCTGTAAGATCTGTCACTGCATCATAATACCAGTCATCCGAGCGGACATCGACATAGTATGAAGATCCCTCCACCTCGAATGTACCTACAACCAGCACGGAATCTGCCGGCATCGTGAAGGTGTAAACCTTTGAGTGATCCGGAAGCTCTATTACAAATGCCGTCGTAACCGGATTCATATAAGAATCAAATACAGATGCCTCTTTTACTCTGTATCCGTCATCCGGATCAAGTGTAAATGTAACGGTCTCACCGACCTTTGCAGTATTTGTTCCAACAAGTATCTCACCGTGGCCTTCTCCCTTTGCGGTTATCGCAAAGGTATCTATCTCATTTTCGATCCTCTCAAAGAGAACATCGACAGAGATATCTTCATTCGGCATTATAAATGTGTACTCTCCGTCTGCACCGGTGACAAGTTCAACGCTTCCGTTTGCAGCTTTAATGCTTGAAAGCTTCCATCCCTCAGCCGGAACTACACTTACAGTTACAGTATCCTTATAGCTTGCTTTGATTCTCGTAGAATCATGACCGTCGAGACGAACAACACCCTGTCCTGACTTGTTGAGTGTAACATTATACTCATCCTCAACATATACCGTCTTTACAGTCACATCATCAGCCGGCATTGTGAATGTGTACTTATTATTTCCTGTGAGAGTAAGTGCACATGACTTTTCACCGTCTTCATATGTCACCTGAATACTATCAAGCACATATCCTTCTTCAGGCTCAACAGCCAGCCTGATGACATCTCCTACATTTGCAGACGATGCGGATGCTGTTGTTGCACCGCCCTCTTCAGGCTCATCGATAACTGTGATGCCGTAGGTATTCTTTACAAATTCAACAGCTACATCAACATCACTGTTCGGCATTGTAAATGAGTATTCTCCGCCTTCAGGTACAATATCCGGTGAGAAATCAACCTCACCTTCATCACCAAGGAAATCAGTGTTGCCATAGGCGACAAGCAGAGAGCATGCTACTTCAAGCAGGTGCCCAACGGAAGATATATGAGGCTTGATTACGATGCTGTTAAGGCTCCATCCCGCATCAGGAACTGCGCCTATAACAACCGTATCAAGATAATCCGCACTTCTCTGTCCTGTGTAATATGTATCGAATGTTACTTTTCCGCTGCCTGTCTGTTTCAGATAGGCAGTATAGGTAACTTCCTTAAATACAGCCTTAACAAGAACCGGTGCAGCAGGCATATTGAATACGAACTCATCCGTTCCGGTTCCTGTAAGCTCACATGTCTGTTTTCCGTCGTCATATGTAACGGTAATAGACTCAAGAGCATAACCCTTCTTAGGAACAACTCTGATTGGTACAACATCGTCAATCTGAGCTTTGTTCGAAACATCAATCGTACCCTGTGTGTCATCATAATCAGTTGAAATAGAGTAATCTATCTTCGCATATCTGATATCATAAACAGCATCCTGTGCAGGCAT
>JBMNQZ010000009.1:0-45285 GCA_050944395.1 Lachnospiraceae bacterium | reverse complement strand
GCCGTCCGGGCGGGCCGGGGCCGCGCCCCCCCCCCCCCCCCCACCACTTTTACCTAAGCCTGTCCCATTTTTACCAAGCACCGTATTTACCCAATTCCGGACACCGATCTCTCAGATAATTGCCGCACATTTTCCTTCAACCGCTTTAATCAGATCATCCGGTCTGATCTTTACCGAGCATCCGATTTTTCCCGCACTCACATAAATATATTCCCGATTTACGGCGTCGTCATGTATCACCGTCGGGAATTTTTTCTTCATTCCGACAGGCGAACACCCCCCGCGGACATATCCGGTCAGCGGCGTAAGCTCCTTCACACTTATGAGTGCAACCGACTTCTCCCCCACCGCCGAAGCCGCGGATTTCAGATCTATCTCGTCATCCACAGGTATCACAAAAACATAGTGCTCACCGCTTTTTCCGCGGCAGACTATTGTCTTATAGGATAATTCATGAGGAATTCCTTCCATATCCGCAATCTTCGATCCCCCGGTAAATTCGTCGCATTCACAGGAAACCACCTCATATTCTATCTTCAGGCGGTCGAGGATCCTCATCGCATTGGTTTTAATTTCTTTATTTTTTGCCATAGCAGCTGATATCTCTCCAAAAAATTTACGTGTGCAAAATCGGACTGCACACGTATAAACCAATTATAATGCCAAACCTGTTATTATTCAAGATTTGAAAACATTTATCGCTCTGATATAATTAGACTATCTTAATAGAAAAGGATGTGATTTCATGAAACTTATTATCGTAGGAAAAAATCTGGAAGTAAGTGATGCTCTCACAAAGGCCATCGAGGACAAGCTCAGCAAGCTGAACCGTTACTTCACGGATGACACAACCGCACACGTCACATTAAGTGTTCAGAAGGATCGCCAGAAAATCGAAGTCACCGTTCCTGTAAAGGGCAGCATTATCCGTTCCGAGCAGGAAAGCAATGACATGTATGTTTCTATAGATCTTGTAGAGGAGGTACTTGAAAGACAGCTTCGCAAGTATAAGAAAAAAATCATTGATAAACATCAGGGAGGCGAAAACCTTTCTGATAAATATATAAATGATGAGGACATCATCTACGACGAGGACGGAATTGAGATCGTAAGAACAAAGAGCTTCGATATCAAGCCAATGTATCCGGAGGATGCATGCATCCAGATGGAGCTTCTCGGCCACTCATTCTTCGTATTCAACAATGCCGAGACCGGCGAAGTCAATGTCGTATATAAGAGAAAAGGCGGAAAATACGGCCTTATCGAACCTGAAACATGATTAAAACGGGGCGTCAGGCCCCGTTTTTTGTTCCTATTTTTCCCGAAATGTTGACAAGCCCCGATACAGGGTGTTATAGTTGAAAAATCTAAAAACTTACGGTAGAGGTTGCGCTTTTTATCAGTAAATATCCGGACGCGGCAGAGGCGAATGAAGGGTATTGAAAGGAAGGAGCGCCGAAAGAGCGCCGGTTCTGCGGCCTGCGGTCTTGGGCGTATGATCAATAATCATATGACTGTCATCGAAAGATGGAGCGCTATCCAGAGAGTTCATAATAATGATAATGCTGCTGTTTCGTAGTACTGAATGTTTGTTTAAAGCTCATGCAGTCGATGCATATTAAACATTCCGTAAAAACAGAAAAGTGTGCATATTAATATGAATTACCAGGAGGCGGATCTGAAGTTCCCCTCTATTTTTTTGCAAAGACATATTTCAGGGAGGTAAAGAAATGTCTATTTTTAAAGGATCAGCAGTAGCCCTTATCACCCCGTTTGATGAGACAGGTGCTGTCGATAAGCCAAAGCTTTTTGAAATCGTTGAAGATCAGATTCAAAACGGAACAGACGCGATCGTTATCTGCGGAACCACAGGCGAGGGATCAACCCTCACGGAAGAGGAACATATCCAGACTATCAGATGGTGCGTTAAGGCAGCAAACGGCAGAATTCCCGTCATTGCCGGAACAGGCTCCAACGACACCAGAACCGCAATAATGCTTACACAAGCCGCTGAAAAGGCCGGTGCGGATGCCTGCCTTGTCGTTACACCTTATTACAACAAAGCGACTCAGGAAGGCCTTATACGCCATTTTACCGCAGTTGCAGAGTCCACAAAGCTACCGATCATTCTCTACAATGTTCCCAGCCGTACCGGCTGCAACATTCAGCCGAAAACAGCTGTCACACTGGCTAAAACGGTGGAAAACATTGTCGCGATAAAAGAAGCATCCGGAAATATCTCTCAGGTAGCCGAGCTTGCGTCTCTTGCAAAGGGCTGCATCGACATCTATTCGGGAAATGATGATCAGATCGTTCCTCTCCTTTCTCTGGGAGGCATCGGAGTTATCTCTGTTCTCGCAAATATCGCGCCCAAAGAAACTCATGACATGGTAATGAGCTTCCTTGACGGCGATACAAAAACCGCAATGGATATCCAGCTCCGCGCCATAGATCTGTGCAATGCTCTTTTCTGTGAGGTAAATCCGATCCCGGTAAAGAAAGCAATGGATCTCAAGGGTTGGAACGCAGGCGGAGTCAGACTTCCTCTTACCGAAATGACTGAAGGAAATGCCGTAATTCTTGAAAAAGCCATGAAAGAATTCGGTTGTCTTTAATTTTTTATGATATAATACAGTCTGCAGGGGGTATTAAAGAAAGCGTATATAAGCATTCATGATTAAAAGGAGGCTGTATTATGTCTATTTTTGAAGGCTCGGCCGTCGCTCTGGTAACTCCATTTAAAAAAGACGGTTCGGTAAATAAGGATAAGCTCTTTGAACTCGTAGAATACCATATTGAAAATGAAACCGATGCAATTGTTGTCTGCGGAACAACAGGTGAAAAACCGACCCTCAAGGTCGACGAGCATCTTGACGCGATAAAATGGTGCGTAGAGGCGGCAAAGGGACGTATACCGATCATTGCCGGCACAGGCTCAAACGACACGGATCACTCTATCTACATGTCGACAACAGCTGCCGCAACGGGAGCAGATGCGCTTCTTTTATCATCGCCGTACTACAACAAGGCTACTCAGAACGGGCTTATTGCCAGCTTTTCCGCCATTGCGGATGCTGCCGGGATTCCATGTATTCTCTACAACGTTCCCAGCAGAACAGGTGTTAATATTCAGCCCGAAACCGCAGTGACGCTTGCAAGAACATGCGAAAACATTGTTGCCATCAAGGAAGCGTCCGGCGATATTTCTCAAATTGCCAAGCTGGCAGCCCTTGCGGACGGCTGTATCGATATCTATTCCGGAAACGACGATCAGATAACGCCGGTGCTTTCTCTTGGCGGAAAGGGTGTTATCTCAGTTCTGGCAAATATTGCACCTAAGGATACCCACGATCTGGTAATGAGCTACTTAAACGGCAGCCCGGCGGAATCAACAAGACTTCAGCTAAAGGCAAATGCCCTTGTGGAGGCACTGTTCTGCGAAGTAAATCCGATCCCGGTAAAGGCGGCAATGAACTTTATGGGAATGGATGTCGGTTCGCTGAGGCTTCCGCTCACTGAAATGGAGCCGCAAAATAAAGAAAAGCTTAAGAAGGCAATGATTGATTACGGGCTTAAACTTGCATAATTTGTACTAATAAGGAGAATTTGAAATGAAAACGTTTATTCTGCACGGATGCAGCGGATACATGGGAAAGGTTGTCCGCTCCATCGTTGACACCGATTCCGACGCCGAGATTGTTGCGGGAATCGACCCAAGGCCTGACGGAAGTGCCGACTTCCCGGTTTATGCCTCTTTTCGTGAATGCAAAGAAACTGCAGATGCGATAATCGATTTCTCGACAGCCTCTGCCGTTGACGAAATGGTTGATTTCGGGCTTGAAAAAAAGATTCCCATGGTGATCTGCACAACCGGATTATCCGATGAACAACTTCAAAAAATATCTGAGGCATCAAAGGAAGTGGCAATTCTTCGCTCCGCAAATATGTCTTTGGGAATCAATACCCTGATGAAACTCATCTCAGAGGCCGCACAGATCCTCAAGCCGGCGGGCTTTGATATCGAGATCCTCGAAATGCATCATAAAAGAAAGCTTGACGCTCCGAGCGGAACCGCTCTGGCACTTGCCGACTGTGTCAATGAAGCCCTTGACAATTCCATGGATTATACTTTCGATCGCTCCTCCAGGAGGCTTCAGCGTCCGGAAAACGAGATCGGTATTTCCGCACTTCGCGGAGGCTCTGTTGTCGGAGAGCATGAAGTGATCTTCGCCGGACAGGATGAGGTGATAAAGATCACGCATTCCGCATATTCAAGAAACATTTTTGCAAAGGGTGCTGTTTCCGCAGCGAAGTTCCTCGCCGGAAAAGAGCCGGGGATGTACGACATGTCGGACGTTATCGGTTAACATCTAATGTAAAAAAAGTGACAGGTTTATGTACAAAAGGTGCCAGGCACATGTTATGTTTGTGCCTGGCACCTTTTGTACATTATACTGAAGAAGACCTGTACTCTGCCCTTCTTCTCATTTTTGAATCAAGAATTTTCTTTCTTATCCTTATTGTTTTTGGCGTCACTTCGAGAAGCTCATCCTGATCGATAAAATCAAGTGCCTGTTCAAGACTCAGTATCCTTGGCGGAACCAGCTTCAACGCCTCGTCGGATGATGAGGTACGCGTGTTTGTAAGATGCTTGGTCTTACACACATTGACTTCGATATCATCGCTCTTCGGATTCTCTCCAACCACCATTCCGGCATAAACCTTGTCTCCCGGACTGATAAACATCGTTCCGCGGTCCTGAGCTCCGAAAATTCCGTAAGTAACTGCCTCGCCGCTCTCAAAAGCGATGAGCGACCCCTGCTTTCTGTATACGATGTCTCCCTTGTAAGGCGCATATCCGTCAAATACCGTGTTGAGTATTCCGGTTCCTCTCGTGGATGTAAGGAATGTGCCGTGATAACCGATAAGTCCCCTTGCCGGAATAGAAAATTCAAGCCTTGTCGTTCCGTTTGCAAGGGTATTCATGCTCCTGAGCTCTCCCTTTCTCTCGGAAAGCTGTCCGATTATCGTTCCCGAATACTCGTCCGGAATATCGATATAGGCAAGCTCCATCGGCTCCAGCTTTTTACCTCTCTCATCATTTTTAATGATAACCTCCGGCTTGCTTACGGCAAATTCATATCCCTCACGCCTCATCGTCTCGATAAGCACCGAAAGATGAAGCTCTCCTCTTCCGGATACCCTGAATGTATCCGTATTCTCAGTATCCTCAACTCTGAGGCTGACATCTGTGTTAAGTTCCCTCAAGAGTCTTGTCCTAATCTGTCGTGATGTGCAGTAATCGCCTTCAAGTCCCGCAAGCGGGCTGTCATTTACTATGAAATTCATTGACATGGTGGGCTCGGAGATCTTCTGGAACGGAATTGGCTCCGGCGAATCGGCACTGCAAAGAGTATCCCCGATCTGAAGATCGGAAATTCCTGAAATCGCAACAATCTCTCCCACTCCGGCCTCCTGGACATCCACCTTCTCGAGTCCGTTGAACACGTAGAGCTTTGTGATCCTCTCCTTTTTACTCACCTTTTCATCATGATAATTTACCCGCACGATCTCCTGACCGACGCGGATGGATCCGTTGTCAATCTTTCCTATACCTATACGTCCCACATATTCGTTGTAATCGATGGTGGAAATAAGACACTGTGTTCCTTTTTCGGGATCTCCCTCCGGTGCCGGGATATATTCGATAATAGTCTCGAACAAGGGCTTGAGATCTACCGGTTCGTCACCGAGATTTCTTACGCAGGTTCCCTGTTTTGCCGATGCGAAAATAAACGGGCAGTCCAGCTGTTCATCCGAAGCATCCAGATCCATCAAAAGCTCAAGGGTCTCCTCCTCGACCTCCTCCGGTCTTCCGTCCGGGCGGTCAACCTTGTTAATACATACAATAACCGGAAGGTCAAGCGCCAGAGCTTTCCTGAGGACGAATTTTGTCTGCGGCATAGTCCCCTCAAATGCATCCACCAGAAGGATAACTCCGTTTACCATCTTAAGCACACGCTCGACTTCGCCGCCGAAATCCGCATGACCGGGCGTGTCAATAATATTTATCTTTACCCCGTTATATGTCACCGCAGTGTTTTTCGAAAGAATGGTTATTCCGCGCTCTCTTTCAATATCGCCTGAATCCATTACTCTGTCACGGACCTCCTGCCCGTCTCTGAAAACACCGCTCTGCTTGAGCATTTCATCCACAAGCGTAGTCTTACCGTGATCTACATGCGCTATTATAGCTACATTCCTAATATCTTCCCGCTTAATCTTCATAGTTTCTTCCTGTAAATCCGTCTTTTTCCCCCGCTGTTTGCGGGTCCTTCCAATTTATTTTTCCTTATGAGTTCCTAAACATTCAAAACTTTAGTATAGTATCACATCTGAAATATTTTGTATAGTACCATAATGGGATAAATGCCCGGTTTTATTTCAATGTTTTTTATACAAAAATAAAAAATTATCTTTGCCTATTCAACTCTCTCGCCCGTCCTGAAGCCTTGATTTACGCTTCCTGCCTTTTCAGACACTCTTCGATGCCCATAAATTAAGAAAACTGCCGCATAAGCACGGCAGTTCCTTTCACAATACAATATATGAAATTCTACTCTTCGAGATTCTCGAAATAATCCTGTGTCTGGATAAAGGCATTTCCGTCCGGATACAGATCATAATAGGCATTGTGGGCTTCCAGATCATACCCGTAGTACTCTGCCAGCTCACTCACCGTAACCAGCTTATATCCGCGCTCCTGAAGTGCCGGAACGATCTTTTTCACCGCCTCTGCAGTTGCTGCGTATAAGTCATGCATCAGAATAATTGATCCGCTCTGAACGCCTTCGATCGTATTCTTATATGTAGTCTCCGCATCGAGTGTTTCCCAGTCAAGCGTATCAACATCCCACAGGATCATAGGCTTATCGACGGTGAGCGCCACATTCTTATTAATTCCTCCTCCGGTAGGTCTCATAAGAGTGGTCCTTTCGCCGATAAAGCTCTCAATGAAATCGTCATTTTTATCCAGTACATCGATAATAGTATCGGAATCGGCGGAATTAAGGATGGTATGATCATAAGTATGATTTCCGATCTCCATTCCCATATCATGTTCCCTTACAAGAACTTCGCTGAAATCCTTTATCTGAGTTCCGACAACAAAGAATGTTGCCTTGGCATTATATTGTTCAAGTACGTCAAGGATAGCATCGGTATTATTTGACGGACCGTCATCAAATGTCAGCGCAACAAGCTTCATCTGTGCCGAATCGTCCTCTATACCGCTCTCGTTAAAATAAATATCCTTTCCGTCTATCGACTGCCATCCTGTCGCCATGTATCCGTTCTCAAGGAAATAAAATCTCTGACCCTCGATTGTAGCCCATCCGGTCACATACTGGGTGCCGTCGCTGTTTTTGTACCACCATCCGTTAGCGTCGCAATTCCATCCTGTATTTCCCACGGAATCATCAACCAGCGCCTTTTTTACCGCAGTATCGGTAGACACCGTCGGGGTTTCTTCCACAGCTTCCTCCACCGCATTCTTATGGAACAGCTTCGCCGCAAGCGGTCTTATTCCGAACCAGATAATACAGAACACTGCAATAGCCGCCAAAGCATATATAGAAATTTTAATTAATCTTCTCAAAAAAAGAACTTTTTTTCTTCTTTTTTCCCGGGCAATCCTTCTGGCCTCTCTTTGTTCCTCTGTCATACTCTTGCCTTTCTGTTAAAAAAGAATCTCGCTTGCGAGATTCCCGCGCCGATCTCGGTCGTTTTTGTGACATAATTCCTATCGTGCGAGTGCGCATCCTTAACCATTTAAGTATATCTTTATGTATACTATTTTTCAAGCCGGTCTGAAAAATTTCCCGTCACATCTCCTTTTTAAATCAAAAAACTGCAGGCTCTCTTCGCCTGCAGTCTTATTCTTTTATCAGGTAAATCTTCTGATCGCAACGATCGGCTTACAGTCTGCGCTTCTGTCATGAGTGATTCCCCATGCAGAGCCCTTTGCCTCAACTATTCCGCCGTAGCCGTCGTAAATAGCCACATGTCCGGAATAAACGATAACGTCACCCGCACGAGCCTCTGAAAGACTTCCTACCGAACGTCCCAGATAAGCCCAGCCGCCTGATGTGTAATATCCTCCGCTGTATACTCCGCAATTCTTAAGAACCTGGTATACAAAGTGTGAACAGTCGATACCGCCTGTGAGGCTGTTGCCTCCCCATACATACGGATAACCTACAAATCTGTCGGCATATGCCACGATCTCGTCTCCCGAGGAGCCGCCGGATCCGTAAGATCCCTCATCATCCTCGTCATATGTGTTATATGAGCCCGATGATCCCGAGGATGAAGATGATGACGATGATGAAGCAGCCGCCTGTCTTGCCGCTTCTGCAGCCGCCTGTCTTGCCGCCTCTGCAGCCGCAGCCTGTCTTGCTGCCTCCTCAGCTGCTCTTCTTTCTTCCTCCTCAATGCGCTCGATCTCAGCCTGAGTCTGGGCAATGAGAGCGATTATCTGATCGGCCTGACTTCTGGCCTCAGCTATCTGATTTCCGTAATTTGCATTCTGAGCTTCCGCTTCCGCAAGCTTTGCCTCAAGATCCGCTTCATTAGCCTCAAGCGCCGCTTTCTGGCTTTCCAGACCGCTCTTCTGTTCCTTTAAGGTCTGCTTTTCTTCTTCAAGGCGAATCTTCAGTGCCGAGATAGTCTGAACAGTCTCAACATAATTCTGAAGCTGTTCGCGGTCATAAGAGTGAAGCTTTTCGGTATACTCAGCTTTGTTGAAGAAGCTTGTAATATCCTCAGAGGCAAGGACCGTCGTAGCCCAGCCTATGTCTCCGCCCTGTTCATAAATGAACTGGATACGCTTCTTCATATCCTGATACTGCTTATCTCTTGTCTCCTCTGCCTCCTCAAGATCCTGCTCGGTCACACGGATCTCTTCTTCCTTGTCGGCAATAAGACCTTCCGTAGTTTCAATATCTGCCTTAGCCTGATCGATCTGCACCATCAGGTCAACAATGTCGGCATTGTACTCACTGATCTGTGACTGAACCTCCATCTGCTGCTGGCTGAGAATATCCAGAGTGTTGTTTGTATCGGAGAGCTGCTGCTCTGCCGCTGCCTTCTGTTCTCTCAGCTCAGATTTTCTGTCTGCCGAAACACTGAGTGCTGTTGATGCAATTAACGATATACTAAGTAAAATACATAGTAGCGTTTTCTTCATGTTGTAAAACTCCTAACGTTTTGGAATACCCCTATAATATCCTGACGCGGACTCATTCAAACAATAAATACTGAACCCAGGGTACAAAAATACCCGCCTCATTGATTGAGACTTAGCAAGTCTAACATAGATTTGAAATAAAATCAACCTTTTCGCTCATTTTATTACAAAATTGTTACAAATCCAATGCGTTTTTGTCACGCACTCCCAAAAAAAACCGGATTTCGATCGTCTGTTTTATCAATAATGGACAATAATACCCCCGGTTAAAAGTCTTCGGGATACAAGCCCTGCTCCTCCATCAGAGCAATTGCCGATGCAACATCCTCCCTGTCCTCTTTGTAGGTAACACCGTACCACTTGTCCGGAGTCATCCTTACGCTGACCGTTGCCTTCTCCTCCTTGAGAAGCTGATCGACTACCGACGGAAGGAAATATTCAGCCTTTTCCGGATCGTTCCTCAATGCGGCATCCAGGAACGACGGAAATCTCTCCTTCAGTTCCCGAAGGATCCCGGCAGAAAAGCCCCACATATTCATTGACACTACGGAGTCTGTCGGAATATCTGTCCATGTTTTTCCTTCGTCTTCGGTATAAGCCGCTCCGCCGGATGTTTTTTCGATATGCTTCCTCTCGTTGATCTCCGTCAAAAAACCGTTCTCATCCAGCTCGCAGACACCTCTTGCCACATATCCGTTATCTGTGAGCGTGTTCCCGAGAACAAATCCCGCCATCGTGAAGCGGTATTTATCATCATCCTCATTTTCCGCCAGATAATCATAAACGATCCGGAATGCATTCCTTCCGTAAAAATCATCGGCATTAATGACGGCAAACGGCCCGTCTATCACATCAATGCACGAAAGGACCGCATGTCCCGTTCCCCAGGGCTTTACCCTGCCTTCAGGCTTCTCATAACCTTCGGGAAGATTGTCAATATCCTGAAATACATACTCAACGGCAATCTTTTCCGCAACCCGGTCACCGACCGCTTCGCGGAAGATTTTTTCATTTTCTCTCTTTATTATGAAGATAACTTTTTCAAATCCGGCACACACAGCATCATAAATAGAAAAATCCATGATAATATGTCCGAACCTGTCAATCTTCTCAATCTGCTTCAGTCCACCGTATCTGCTTCCCATTCCGGCAGCCATGATCACTAATACCGGTTTTTTCATTTTTCGGGATTCTCCCTGTAATATTTTTCTATCTCCATTATCTGTTCGATTCTTCTTGAATGTCTTCCGCCCTGGAATTCACTGTCAAAAAACTCATCGAGGATCATCTTGGAAATATCGAGACCCACTACTCTTGCTCCGAAAGCAATAATGTTGGCGTTGTTATGCTCCTTTGCCATCTTTGCCGAAAACGGCTCGCTGCAATGGGCACATCTAATACCCGGAACCTTGTTTGCCGCAAGCGATATTCCGATACCTGTGCCGCAGATAAGAACACCGTTTTCAACTTCACCGTCCTTTACTGCTTCCGCAACTTTTCTTCCGAATTCCGGATAATCATCATCCCTGTCATTCTCATCATAATTGCCGTAATCAACATTTTCATAGCCCTTTGACGCCATGTACTCCATAAGCTGTCTTTTCAGTACTACTCCGGCATGATCGCTTCCCCAACCGATTTTCATTGAACAACCTCCTCTTTTCGTTTTTTTTCAGGCAACGGTATCTGCGACAATACGATCGCCGCAAACATAAATACACATCCGACAAACTCTTTTATTGTAAGTGTCTGTCCCAGAACCACCCATCCGGACAAAGCTCCGAAAACGCTCTCCAGGGACATTACAAGCGACGCAACAGTCGGATTCATTCCTTTCTGTGCAACTATCTGCAGCGTATGTGCACCGAAGCAGCTGAATATGCCGGCATAAAGGATGGCCGGTGCCGCATCGATTAACATATTCCAGGTATTATTTTCAAAAATGAACGAGCATATTGTCGCAAGGACCGCGGTAGTGACAAATTGGAAAAAGGAAAGCCATATAGGGTCGACCTTGTCGACAAATCTGTCTATCATCATTATCTGACAGCTGAACAGTACCGCACACAGGATCGTGAGTGTATCCCCGGCATTGATATTTTCCACTCCGTTAAAGCTGAGCAGATACAGTCCGATTACCGCAATCGCCACACATATCCAGATCTTCCACTGAAACACCCTGTTTTTAACAGTGAGAACAACCGGAACGATGACAATGTACATCGTCGTGATAAACCCGGATTTTGCCGTAGTCGTGTAAGCGATTCCGGCCTGCTGCGCACAGCTTGCCGAAAACAGGAACAAGCCGCAGAGTATTCCTCCGACGGCCATTTTTTTTATATCATTTCTGCTTCTTGGATTGACCGTCAGCCCGGTGGATCTTTCCTTCATCTTTCCGAATATCACCGCCGTGGGCAAAAGCAGTATCACCGCAATCCAGCTTTTGGCAGCAACATAGCCGAAAGCTCCTATCTTCTCCGCCCCGATGCTCTGTGCAGCAAAAGTACTGCCCCAGAGAAGTGCCGTCAGCACCAGCATCAGAACGTGAACTATTTCCTGTTTTTTTGTAAGCTTCATATAATAAACATCCCTTCCGATCGTTGTTGGTTAAATAAATGTAATTACGATGATCCTTTTAAATGAATGAAATTCCGAGGAGCTGGATCAAAAATCCCCAGAAGACCGCAATTGCATACAGGATTCCCATTATCCTGATATTTTCTTTTACATTCCCGTTTGTTCTGAACAGCACCAAAAGGCCCATTCCGGAAGCACATAAAATTCCCGCCATAAAAGGCCCAGTCGTCAACATTCCGCTCAGATACAGTTCGGTCAGCATGACTGAGGATGCACAGTTCGGTATCAGCCCGATGATTCCCGCAAGGAATATTCCCAGACCGGGGATTGAAATAAGAAAATCAGCAATTGCCTGCTCCCCGATAAGATATACGAGAATTGCCACCGCAAGAGTCACAACAAAAATAAACACTGTGATGTGAATCGTATGTTTCAGTGCAGGAAGCAAAATTCCATGCTTCTCGTCCTCCTCACACCCGCAGTGCTCTCTTTCGCAAAGATCGTGGAAATCCTTGTCATTTCCGTTTTTTCCGCGGATAATTCTGATGACCATGTCAATGACCAGTCCGGAAACCGCACCGATAACAAACTTTGCCGCAACTACTTTTAATATAGAAGCTACAGGCACCGTCTCCGAAATGAATATCGGGATCATCTCATCCGATGTGGATAAAAATACCGCAAGGAGTGTCCCGACCGTTATCATTCCGCCCGAAAAAAGGCTGGAGGATGTCGCCGAAAAACCGCACTGAGGAACCACTCCTACGATAGATCCCAGCACCGGTCCGAGTTTTCCGGACTTCTCCATTATCATTTTTGTTTTTTCTTCCGTCTTGTGTTCAAGGAACTCCATCAACAGATAGGTCAGGAACAGAAACGGTATAAGTTTGAGTGTGTCTATGCACACTTCTAAGATCACTTCAAATATTTCCGCCATTCGATCAACCCGTCAAAGATATCTGAACATTCCGTCCGCATCCTCTTTTTTTACACTGTCGAGAATATTCAGAACTTCGACCCTGACAGTCTTTGCCCCGAAATGTATCTCGATTATATCACCCGTATTTACCGCAGTCCC
Source organism: Lachnospiraceae bacterium (assembly GCA_050944395.1). Taxonomy (GTDB): domain Bacteria; phylum Bacillota; class Clostridia; order Lachnospirales; family Lachnospiraceae; genus Chordicoccus. The sequence continues at coordinate 32,383 of JBMNQZ010000009.1, read as the reverse complement.
GGCCTTTGCCGTCTTATCATTTATAAGAACGCGTCCGGCATCACAGGCTTCATTTGCAACGGTTCTTCTCTTGATTATTCTGGATACCTTTAAAAACTTATCAAGCCTCATATTTCATCTCCGGGAACTTTTTCAAAATAATAAATTCCGAAAGCGAAAGCAGACCCCGCGCTTCACAAATGTCAATGTTTCCTTTCGAATAAAAACGGGAGCCGGCAAACGACTCCCTCATAGTTAATCTGTTCTGATTCACGCGTTAACAGCATCCTTAAGAGCTTTTCCGGCTTTGAACTTTGGCGCTTTTGAAGCAGGAATAGTGATTTTCTCTGTTGTGCCCGGCTTAATACCTTCGCGTTCCGCTCTTTCCTTTACTTCAAAGGTTCCGAAACCAACAAGCTGAATCTTTCCGCCCTTCTTAAGTTCTGCGGTTGTCACATCAATAAAAGCATTCAGTGCCTTTCCGGCATCCTCATTCTTAAGTCCTGTCTGAGCTGCGATCGCTTTGATCAGTTCTGCTTTGTTCATTATAAACTCCTCCTAATGTATATACGTTTTTTAATGTCTCCTAAAATCCAAACCTTTAAAAGCGCACCCTATAGTTATATTACTTTTTATCTATTGTGTCAAGAAATATCGATATTTCCATACTTTTCAAGAGCGTAAGCAATCAGTGTGCACCTGTCATTTTTCTCAGGAAATTCAAGTACAAGCTCAAGGCAATCATTTAGAAGCTCGCCCACATATTTCCCCTGGGACACCCCCGCACCGATGAGATCCCTGCCGTTCACCGCAAGGCTGCGGAGAGAAACACAGTCTCCCATTCGGAGGATCTCCCGGTATTTGCTCTCCATCGCATCTATCCGCTTCATGTCCTCTGAGATAAAATCAGGATTTTTTGCCATGAGATCGGCTCTCTGCACTTCAAGGTAATCCTCAAACAGGTCTTCTCCTATTCTGTTTACTGCCCTCCGTATATCCTTGCCTTCAACCGCAGGCCTTAAGTCATGGTAAAAAATGAGCCTGGCACATTTTTTACGCGTGTCATTGTCAAACCTGAGGCGTCTCATTATCTCATCAGCCATTTCGGCGCCTTTTGACGCATGTCCTTTGAAATGATCGCGGCCGTCTTCACCGGTCCGTCTTACTTCCGGTTTTGCAATGTCGTGCAGAAGCATCGTCATTCTGAGGACGGCATCTTTTTTTATGCACTCCATAGATTTTATGATGTGCTCCCCGACACTGTAACAGTGATACCGGGTATTCTGTGGCGTGGCCATGCATTTATCAAACTCAGGCAGAACTACCGCGGTGATTCCCAGCTCGAAAAGAATCCTGAACATTCCGGGATTGTCCGATGAGATAAGTCCGAGCAATTCCTCCCGGATTCGCTCCGCACTGATAAGAGAAAGGCTTCCCGCATGATCTCTCATCGCATCCCGGGTTTCCGGTTCAATGCTAAATCCGAATCTGGCGGCAAATCTGGCGGCTCTCATAACTCTGAGAGCATCCTCCCCAAACCTTTCGCCGGCATTTCCCACGCAGCGGATCACCTTTTTCTGCAGATCATCCATTCCCCCGAAAATATCCACAAGGCCGGTCCGATGGTTGTACGCCATAGCGTTTATTGTAAAATCCCTTCTCCTCAGATCCTCCTTCAGATTCCGTGAAAAAATCACCGAGCTCGGATGACGCGCATCGGAATAAGGGCCGTCAATGCGATAGGTGGTTACTTCAAAGCCTTCCCCGCCCACAATTACGGTCACGGTTCCGTGCTGTATCCCCGTATCCACGGTATGCCTGAACACTTCCTTTATCTGCTCGGGAAGAGCATTCGTGGTTATGTCATAATCCTTCGGTTCAAGAGCAAGAACCATGTCTCTGACACACCCTCCGACGGCATATGCCTCATATCCTCTTCCCTCGAGACTGTCAATAATAAATGAAACCTTTGGCGGAAGTCGGAATTTCATAGGCTCCACGATCAATATGCCTTGCCCCAGTAAACCAAATGTCTGGCCGGCTTACCGCAGCAAACGCATTTTGCGCCCTCGGGAACAATATCGCCTTCCAGCGGCATACATCTGGATGTTGCTGTTGTATCTTCCTTGATCTTTTCCTCACAGGCAAGCTCTTCACACCAGAATGCTTTCACAAATCCCGGCTTCTCTTCAATGTTCTTTTTGAACTCATCATAGTTATCAGCCTCGGAAATATGCTCATCCAGGAATTTCTTTGCCCTGTCAAACATATCCTTCTGGATAGTATCGAGAAGCTTCCTTACTTCATCCGGAGCATCCTGGATCTTAACGCTTATCTTCTCTCTGGTATCTCTTCTCACCAGAACACATTCGCCCTTTTCAATATCCTTCGGGCCCATCTCAAGACGAACAGGGAATCCTCTCATCTCCTGATCCGAGAATTTCCATCCCGGTGAACGGTCGGAATCATCCAGGCTGACCCTTATCCCGGCCGCCTTAATAGCATCGGCTGCCGCTTTTGCATTCTCAAGAACACCCTCGGCATTCTGGCGGATAGGTATCACCACGCACTGTGTCGGAGCAACCTTCGGCGGAAGTACAAGCCCGTCATCATCGCCGTGAACCATGATCACCGCACCGATAAGTCTGGTCGTCATTCCCCAGGAAGTCTGGTGAACGTACTGGATCTTATTATTCTTGTCTGTATAGGTTATATCAAAAGCCTTTGCAAATCCGTCTCCAAAATTATGGCTTGTTCCGGACTGAAGGGCTTTTCCGTCATGCATGAGCGCCTCAATCGTATATGTGGCAACAGCTCCCGCAAATTTTTCCTTGTCGGTCTTTCTTCCTCTGACAACAGGAATGGCGAGGAAATCCTCAAGGAAATCCGCATACAGATTCAGCATCATAAGAGTTCTCTCTTCAGCCTCCTCGGCAGTGGCATGTGCAGTATGTCCCTCCTGCCACAAAAATTCTCTTGATCTGAGGAACGGTCTCGTTGTCTTTTCCCATCTGAGCACCGAGCACCACTGGTTGTATACCTTCGGAAGATCTCTCCAGGACTGAATGTCCTTAGAATAGAGATCACAGAAAAGAGTCTCGGATGTGGGACGAAGGCACATGCGCTCCTGAAGCTTGTTTTCTCCTCCATGTGTGACCCACGCAACCTCCGGTGCAAAGCCCTCGACGTGGTCCTTTTCCTTATTCAGAAGTGACTCCGGAATAAGCTCCGGAAGATAAACATTCTGAACCCCTGTCTCTTTAAAACGTCTGTCCAGCTCGTTCCTGATATTTTCCCAGAGAGCATAGCCTGCCGGCTTGAATACCATGCAGCCCTTTACGGAAGTATATCCGGTGAGCTCCGCTTTTTTCACGACATCGGTGTACCACTGGGCAAAATCCACATCTCTGGCTGTGATTGCCTCAACTAATTTCTTATCTCCTGCCATATAAATACATTCCTCCTAATGCAGAATAACTTTCAAAGTCTGATAGTAATTTCTTTATTCGTATGTGTATATTGATAATATCTCACTCCCGCAGCGTCAAACATCCTTCTGGATGCCGATGTTGACGGCGTATCATGATATTTGTCACTGTCGTAGATAACAGTCTTTATCCCTGACTGAATAATGGCCTTTGCGCACTCATTGCACGGGAACAAAGACACATAGATCTTAGCGCCCTCAAGGCTTCCTCCCCGGTAATTCAATATGGCATTCAGCTCGCTGTGCGCCACATACAGATACTTGGAATTGTAGGGATCCTCCTCCTGTCTGTCCCATGGGAATTCATCATCCGAACATCCGCGGGGAAATCCGTTGTATCCTATTGAAAGAATCTTATTATCTTCACTTACGATGCATGCGCCGACCTGAGTGCTCGGATCCTTCGAACGAAAACCGGCAAGCATTGCAACTCCCATAAAATACTCGTCCCAGCTGATATAGTCTTCCCTCTTTGTAATCATACTCTTTCCTCCCGGATGATCAAACATACAATTGTTAAGCTCTATACTTTTATGACTTCATGGCCCGCAGCCTTGAGGAGCCTGTTCATTATCGCATCTCCAAGCCGGGGAGTATCAAATGCCTCCGAGTAGATGACATCCACATTTTCAAGATCGAACTGTCTTAAAACGGCATAAAGATTCCTTGCGATCTCATCCTCGTCATCGCCCCTGCCGATACACTTGACAATTCCGGAATCATAAACCGGCGCATTTTCGCTGACACAGATAATGCCCGCATTCATTCCCTTCTCCGCTGCATCTGACGCCAGCTGCCTGATCTTTGAAGCGACGCTTCTCTTTTCCCCTTCCACTACTATAAGCGGGGCTCCCGGGGCATAATGCCTGTATCTCATTCCCGGAGCCTTGGGACGGACCATAGAATTTTCCGACATGATTCCCGGATCTGTTCTTACATTTCCAAGAATATCCCCGAGCATTTTTTCACTGACAAACCCGGGCCTTAATATAGTCGGCACTTCATCCGTAAAATCAACTATCGTCGACTCGATCCCGATATTCACCTCGCCGGAATCTATTATCATATCTATTTTTCCGTTCAGATCCTCCAGAACGTGCTCCGCAAGGGTAGGACTGGGTCTTCCCGACGTGTTTGCCGAAGGTGCGGCAATATAGCCTCCCGAAGCCCTTATAAAAGCTCTTGCCACTTCATGGGAAGGCATTCTGACTGCCACGGTGTCAAGCCCGCCCGTTGTTTCATAAGGGACCTCCTTCGTCTTTCGGAAAATCATGGTGAGCGGTCCCGGCCAGAATTTCCCGGCAAGCACATACGCCTCCTGCGGCACATTTTCCGCAATCTTCCCCAGGTGTTCCATATCGGCAATGTGCACGATAAGCGGATTGTCGGAGGGTCTTCCCTTTGCCGCATAGATCTTTTCCGATGAACGGCTGTTTAAGGCATCGCCTCCCAGGCCGTATACGGTCTCTGTGGGAAAAGCCACGAGCCCGCCACTTTTTATGATCTCCCCTGCCTGCTTCATCAGCAAAGGGTCCGGCACATTCCTGTCCGTTTTAATCAATATTGTTTTCATAGATCTAACGGAGACCTTCAGAGGTTATGCTGTCAATATCAAAATCCTCAAAGCTGATCTCCTCTTCCTCAAATTCCTCGAATTCAATACCGGTATCATAACTGTCAAGGAAATCCGGATGATCGTCAAGTCCGATATCTTCGGGCATTGTTGAAAGTACATTGTGAACGTTTTTATAGCCCTCTCTGAAACGATTCTGGGCCTCATTCATCGTAGCCCCCAGAGCTATCACCTGATCCTGAATCTCCTTGTAGCGTTTCTTTCCGTCGGCGATCATCTTTTCGATCTGCTCCCTTACGCTCTCGACCCTTGCTCTCGCCTCCTCATCCGCCGCGTGGAGTACCTCCTGCTCTTTTTCGTGAGCGTCAAGCATGACCTTGTCGGCCTTGACCTTGGAATCGTACACAAGTCCGGCGATCTTATCATAATTGTCTATGTATTTTTTGTATTTAGTCTCAATCTCCTGCTCAAGACGCTCCCTCTGTTTTTCTTTCATTGCAACACGTCTTTTGAGCTCTTCAACCATCTGGGACTGTATGCGATTTTTGTCCTCAAGAGCCATGATCTTGTTCTCGTATTCTTTCTCAAGTCTTAAGATATAGCTCTCTACTTCCTCTTTGTTGTACCCCTTAATCTCAGTGTTGAACGTATACTCTCCCATCAAATTACCCCTTTCTTTTCTGAATATATCCCTTATTTTGCGGTCCGCAGCCACGAACCTATTCTTCACAATACTTATTAAGAACAGCCCAGATATCGGATTTTTCAAGGCCCAGCTTCCACTCGGCAATACCTGCCACATTGCCCTCCTTGATCACCTTCAGCTTTGCCTCAATAGACTCCTTCTCTTCAAGCCACATTATATAATTCGGAGTCCCTTCCGTCTCTGCGATGTATTGCTGGGTAGTATCATCCCAGCTGGTCTTCATACCGTTTTCCTCAATGAACTTCTCAGCCTCGGACATTCCCATGGCCTTGCTGTCAACAACTTTTCCGTTTGATGTCTCCCATTTTCTGGTATAAAACGGAATAGCAATAACCACCTTTGACGGATCCACCAGCTCACAGGTATTCTCTACAGCCTGTCTCACCCATGAAATGCTCGATACACTGCCCGCAGACTCTGCCCCCGATGTATTTTCATCATATGCCATAACAACAACATAATCGGACACCGTCCCCAGTTCCTTCCTGTCTATGTAGCTGTTGTACCCCTGCGGTACAAAGGTATCAACTGACAGCGTGAGCCCGTATTTACTGCAATTTACCAAAAGTTCCCTTATAAACTGAAGATATGCTTCCGCACAGTCTTCGTTGATATTTTCTATATCCACATTTACGCCGTCAGCCCCGCAAGCGGCAACGGAGACTGCTATATTCTCCGCGATCGCCTGTCTTACCGGTGTGCTTCCGAGCGTTTCAAGAGTATCCGCCTTTGAATTCATTCCCCCGTCGAAATCATTGACAACAGGCCACACCTCCCAGCCCTTTGCATGGGCGGCTTCCACATAACCTGCGCTTGTGATATCCGTAAGGTTTCCTGATTTATCATTAATGAAAAACCAGGTCGGAGCTATCACATTTATTCCCGATACATTTTCCACCGACTGCATAAGCGCATCATTGGCGGCCTGTGAATCGGTCTGATGAAAGACCATGTTAATCTTCTTTCCGAAATCCCTGTGGGGATACTCACCGATAGTACTCACATGATTGGTGATACTGTACTTCTCTCCAATACAATTCCTGTCGATATAACCGATAAAGCCATCCGCCGTGGATACCTTTACAAATTCATTTTCTTCACCCAGAACGGTAACCTTCTGACCGGCATATCCCTTGTTTATGATGTCACTTTTGATATCGGCTTCAAATCTTATCGGAGCCTCATCCTCGAGGATATCGGCTCTGTCCGTCACCCATCCCTCGGCAATAACGATGCGCTCCGGATCACTGAAGCTTTCAATACTGATATCAGAGTAATCCATAAGGAAATCAAGACTGATAAGAACAGCTCCGTCCGAATTAATTACTCTTTTTTCGCCTTCAGCGCCGATGTTTACATTTACAATCTCATTCGGAGTAGTTACCGTCAATATTCCCGACTGTTTATCCAGAAATACTCTGTTGTTAATGTACATCCTGACAGTTTCATAATCGACATACGAGCTGCCGTCAATGATCCTTCCCCTCTGATCGCATACATCAGTGGTAGTCACGATGAGCTGCTCTCCCGAAGATACCTCACCGTAATATTCCGAAGGGCTCATCTGTCTGGTCGAAGGCGTATTGCTCTCCATAACAAAGAAATGTACTGCGGCAATACCCACAAGTACTATCAATATCAATACGACAAAGACCGCTGCACCTGTCCCGTTCCTTTTCTTTTTTCTCCTTTTTTTTACAGACATAGATTCTCCTTGCATAACAGTGTGCATACGCGTTTGTATTATAGCATAATTCAACTGTTCGTCACCAACTAATTAACATGAAAAACAAAAATAAAACAATGAAAAATCCGCGGAAGTGTGCACATGCCCTTTTTCCACGGATTATTATTCTGCTATATTATTTTAACCATTCTGTGTTTTTTCCGGTCTTTTTCAAAAAAAGACCTCTATTTTTTTACGGATACTCTGCTAAAATGAATTTTCAACCTCCCTTCTTCATCACATTCAACATCTCTCATGTAGGTGGCATACCTGTCCCCCGACATTCTCTCCGCTATATATCTTGGCGAGGATACTCTGTCGTAGGGGTAAAACAAGGTCGCGCCGTTTCCCGACAGTTTTTCCAGTTCTTTGAGATACATGTCAAATGCTCTTTCCGACCTTCTTGATTTTTCCATACAAACCTCCTTGCTTACAAATGAGAGTCTGATAAAAAAGGATAACGTCTCCTTTAGGAGAAATTAAAATGCAGTTTTCCATTAACATTTCCGATATAAATATTTGTACTGTGGATTTTTTTCGAAATTAAATAAAAAGAAACAATATGTTTTGATTTTTAGAAATGTAAGCGTAAAAGATCTGCGTTAAAAGGACCGGTCATTTTCCTTTTTTCATATATTAGCATCTAAGAAAAATAGTTCAACCGTTTTCAGGCTGTGAGACAAATGCAATAAAATAATCCGCAAAATATATAAATTATTCTTTATATTTACAACGCCTTGATTGCTTGTATCTGATTTACTTTTGCGATATAATCTCGTAAAAGAGGTGGTTTTATGAAATTAGAGAGAATAAACGAAAATCAGATTAAATGTACGCTGACCCGTGAGGACCTCGCTGACAGGAATATACGTATAAGTGAGCTGGCATATGGTTCGGAAAAAACTCAGACTCTTTTTAAGGATATGATGACCCAGGCTCATACACAGCTCGGATTTGACGCTGACAATACTCCCCTCATGATCGAGGCTATTCCGGTAGGCTCCGACAGTATCATGCTCGTAATCACAAAAGTTGATAATCCGGAAGAACTTGACTCAAGATTTGCTAATTTTGCACCTTCCAGAAAGAAAAATACCGAAGAACTTAAGATCACAGGTGCAGATGATCTGATAACTCTGCTCAACAAGCTTTACGAAGCCAAAAAAGCAGTGAATGAACTTAAGGACAAGAGTGCACAAAAATCCGATGCCGGCGCGGCCGTAAAGGAAACGAAAAAGAACGGCGTCCCGTCAGATGACATGAGCATAGATTTTATGCGTCTCTATTCGTTTGACAATATCGACCATGTCATTCTCGCCGCATCAAGCCTCAACGGATGCTATAAAGGAAAAAACACCCTTTATAAAATGAACTCCGACGGCTCATACAGACTTGTGCTTCACAAATCATCCTGCGATGCAGAGGATTTCAACCGGATATGCAATCTTCTTTCCGAATACGGAAACGGAAATGCATGTTCCCCGTTTAAGGAAGCTCACCTTAATGAGCACGAGCAGATCGTAATAGCAAATGATGCTATTCAGCGTCTCGGAACAATCAGATAACGATCCACAAAAAAATGGCCGTCATCGACGGTCATTTTTATTTTTATTGAAATATTCAATTTGCGGATCAAGCATCCTTTGCCGCAAGATACTCGTTAAGCTTCTTCTCGAGCATCTCAGACGGAATACCGTGTACTGCTGCAGCTTCCTCAAGTGTCTCACCCTGTGAAGCCGGACAGCCGATACAGTGCATTCCAAGGCTCATGAGAACCGGTGCAATAGTCTCATCGACAGCAAGGATCTCACCAATAGTCATATCCTTTGAAATCTGTGCCATATAACATTTCCTCCTGATAAAACAGAGGTCTTCCCGGAAGACCTCTGTCAATTTTTCATCTGCAATTATGCAATGTGGGAATTACTCTTCTGCAGGTGCTCCAACAGGACATGTATCTGCACATGTACCGCAGCCAACACAAGCATCAGCGTCGATAACGTATTTTCCATCACCCTCAGAGATGCAGGATGTCGGACACTCATCTGCGCAAGCACCACAAGAAATGCATTCATCACTGATAACGTATGCCATATTTTTTTCCTCCTAAAAACATAAATAGAACTACACTGTATTTTAATATAACGTTTTTTTTATTACAAGATTAAATTGTATGGTTCTGCAATAAAAACATTACATTAATTAGCCTTTGTCTCACAGTAGAGACATCTGTAAACCTTGTTTTCCCTGTCTGTAAGCTTGAATATCTGATCGAGCTCCTGCTCACCGAAAGTGATGCATCTGGGGTTCTTGCACTTAATTACGTTTACAAGTCTCTCCGGTCTCTCGATCTCTTTCTTCTCTATGAGAACGCCGTCCTTGATAATATTTACCGTAGCGCTGGGATCAACATATCCGATTACATCGAAATTGATCGGAATATCGGCGTCAATCTTGATGATGTCCTTCTTTCCCATTTTTTTGCTCACAACATTTTTGATGATGGCAACAGAGACATCGAGCTTTCCGAGTCCGAGAAGATCATAGAGTCTCATTCCTTTTCCGGCTGAGATGTGATCTATTACAATACCGTTATGAATTGAATCTATTTTCATGACTTACGCCTCCTTCAACAGTTTAAGAATGAGTGCCATTCTCATATATTTTCCGTTGAGTACCTGCTTGAAGTAGCATGCTCTCGGGTCGTCGTCTATAGCAACACTGATTTCGTTTACTCTTGGAAGCGGATGCATGATAGTCAGATCGCTCTTTGCTCCCTGGAGCTTGTCAGGAGTCAGGATATAGCTGTCTTTCAGTCTGAGGTAATCCTCCTCATTGAAGAAGCGCTCTCTCTGTACCCTTGTCATATAGAGAATATCGAGCTCCGGAAGGCTTCCTTCGAGATCTGTTGTCTGAATATACGGGATATTGTTCTTAACCAGAACATCCTTCTTTACATAGCTGGGAAGCTTAAGTTCTTCGGGAGAGATGAGAACGACCTTGATTCCCGAATATCTTGAAATTGCATTGATAAGGGAATGAACCGTTCTTCCGAATTTTAAGTCTCCGCAGAATCCGATAGTGAGATCATCAAATCTTCCCTTTTCCCTGTAAATAGTGAGAAGATCGGCAAGTGTCTGAGTTGGGTGGCAGTGACCGCCGTCACCTCCGTTGATGACCGGTACGGTGGCATTATTAGCAGCTACCAGCGCAGCACCCTCCTTCGGATGTCTCATTGCGATGATATCGGCATAACAGCTGACCGTCTTTGCGGTGTCGGCTACGCTCTCTCCCTTTGAAGCCGAAGAGCTTGCACCGTCGGTCATGGAAATGATGTTTCCGCCGAGCTCAAGCATTGCTGCTTCAAAGCTCATTCTTGTACGTGTTGACGGCTCAAAGAAAAGAGTAGCCAGAGTTTTTCTCTTGCACGCATCCTGATATTTCTCAGGATTCTCAATAATATCGCAGGCAACCTGAACCAGCTCGTCCAGCTCCTCCACGCTCAAATCAAGTACATCGATCACACTTCTCATTTTGCACCTCCGATCCAGCTCTCATCAGACGGATTATCTCTGAAAGCGATTAATCTTGCAATATCTTCCTTCTTAATATATCCTTCCTCTGCAGCCACTTCGGCAATGCAGTCGAAATTCGTAAGTGAAGTATTCTCAACTTCCGCTGCCGCAAGTCTCTCAAGACCCTTTTTCATTCCGTATGTAAATATTGAAACAATTCCCAGAACATCCGCGCCGGCTTCCCTGAGAACATTTACAACCTCGATGCAGCTTCCTCCCGTGGAGATGAGATCCTCGACAACCACAACCTTCTGGCCTTTCTCAAGACGGCCCTCGATCTGGTTCTGTCTGCCGTGATCCTTGTGGCCCGATCTGACATATCCCATCGGAAGTCCGAGAAGATGTCCCGTGATGGCCGCATGTGCGATTCCGGCAGTCGATGTACCCATCAGCACCTCTGCATCAGGATATTTTTCCTTGATAAGTTCAGCCAGACCATTTTCCACATCATTGCGGACGTCGGGAGCAGTCAGAGTCAGTCTGTTATCACAATAAACCGGGCTTTTTATTCCGCTTGCCCATGTAAACGGTTCTTCGGGTCTGAAGAATACCGCTTTGATCTTTAAAAGATCCTTCGCGATCAGCTTGTTTCGCTCCATAAATTCCTCCTAACTAATACTTACACTTGTAAACCATTAAATACTATACAGATTTATCCCGCGGTATGCAAGGAATATTTCACCGTCAATTATTACCAAATTTTCCCGTTATCCAACGAAATCAGCGACACATCTCATATATGCCGCAACCGGATCCTCCGCCTGTGTTATCGGTCTTCCGACAACGATAAAATCGGAGCCGATCTCCCTTGCCTGGGCCGGCGTCATGACCCTCTTCTGGTCGCCCTTTTCTCCGTCAGCAAAGCGCACTCCCGGAGTCACGGTCAGGAAGCTGCTGCCGCATACCTCGTGAACCTTTCCCGCCTCCAAAGGAGAGCATACCACTCCGTCAAGACCGGCATTTTTTGCATTGAGTGCATAGTGCATTACAACCTGATCTATCGGTCTTTCAATGAGCAGATCCTTCTCCAATGCCTCCTGATCGGTTGAGGTAAGCTGTGTAACGGCAATGAGAAGCGGCCTTGATCCGTCGGGTCTTGTCAGGCCCTCGATAGCTGCCTCCATCATCCTCTTTGTTCCCGCAGCATGAAGATTGCAGATATCGACATCCAGTCCGGAAAGAACAGCCATCGCCTTCTTCACAGTATTTGGAATGTCATGAAGCTTCAGATCCAGAAATATCCTGTGTCCCCTGTTCTTTATCTCCCGGACGATATCCGGACCTGCGGAATAAAAGAGCTCCATTCCGATCTTCACGAAGGGCTTCCTGCCTGTAAATTTGTCCAAAAACGCCAGTGTTTCTTCTTTGCCTGCAAAATCACATGCGATAATAACATCTCTTTCCATACTGATCTCCTAATCAAAATTGCTTTATTTTCTGTGTCGCTTTTCCCGTCATTTTTAACGAATCACTATTTTCTCACGAGCTCTGATAGTGTACCGATCCCGTATTTATCCATTGCCTGCGGCAATTCGTCAATGATCTTTCTGCACGCAAAAGGATCCGTGAGATTTGCGGCACCGACTTCCACTGCTGTGGCTCCGGCCATCATCATTTCCAGCACATCCTCCGCAGTGGAAACTCCGCCCATACCCACCACGGGGATCTTCACGGCATTGCTCACCTGATATACCATTCTGAGTGCCACCGGGAATATCGCCGGGCCCGAGAATCCGCCCATCACATTGGCGATCACCGGTTTTCTCGTTCTAAGATTTATCCTCATTCCCAGCATCGTGTTGATAAGACTGATGCCGTCCGCTCCGGCATCCTCGCACGCCTTCGCTATCGATACTATATCCGTCACATTCGGCGTGAGCTTTATTATCACAGGCTTCAAAGTCACCTTCTTTACCTCTCTCACCACCTCGGCCGCAGATTCCGGGGACGTTCCGAAGCTCATTCCGCCTCCGTGGACATTCGGACAGCTGACATTAACCTCGAGCCAGCCGACCTGCTCCTGCGCGTCAAGCTTCTCACAGGTGTATACATAATCCTCCACGGAAAATCCGCTGATATTGGCCATTACCGGTTTGCGGAAGCATTCTTTAAGCCTGGGAAGCTCACTTGAGATAACCTTCTCAACTCCGGGATTCTGAAGGCCGACCGAGTTTATAAGTCCCGCCGTGCATTCGGCGATGCGCGGGGTGGGATTTCCGAATCTTGGCTCCCGGGTAGTCCCCTTAAAAGAAAATGTCCCCAGGCAGTTAATATCATAAAACTCTGCAAATTCATATCCGTATCCGAATGTTCCCGAAGCCGGAATCACCGGATTGTCAATACTGATACCGCAAAGATCAACACTCAACCTGTTCACTTGTATTCCTCCAATAAGATCAATATTTACCATATAATATCTTCAGTCCTCATGACCGGACCTTCTTTACAGATGCGCTTATTTCCGGTTACGGTCTTGCAGCTGCAGCCCATGCATGCACCGAAGCCGCATCCCATTCTCTCCTCAAAGCTGAACTGACCCGGCGTTCTTATCGCCTTGCCGAGCGCTTTAAGCATCGGCTCCGGACCGCAGGCATATACATGGGAATATCCGGGATCACTATCGCACCCCTCGGGAAGAACATCGGTCACAAAGCCCTTTTCGCCGCAGCTTCCGTCGGCCGTGGCAACCGTCACATCACAGCCGAGCGCCCTGAACTCATCCTCGTAAAACACATCCCCGGCGGAATTAAAGCCCAGAATAACGGATACCCGGCGTCCCTGCCGTATCAGATTTTTCGCAAGGCAGTAAAGCGGAGGAACCCCTACACCGCCTCCGACAAGCAGAGGATGGTCACCGGCGGTCTCCGTATCATACCCGTTTCCGAGACCCGTAAGCACATCAAGCTTCTGCCCCGGCTCCATGATGCTCATTTTCTCTGTCCCTTTTCCCACCACCTTATAAATGATGGTAAGCACATTGCCGCACACATCATTCACCGAGATCGGACGGCGAAGATACAGTCCCTCGAGCATGATATTCACAAATTGTCCCGGAGCAGTCACTGCGCTGATATCGCCCTCCAGTTCCATCTTATATACGGAATCGGCGATCTTTGAATTGCTTTTAACGGTAAGTATTACATCTTTCATATTGTCCAATTTCAGTCCGGTCATCCGGAAGACGGCCGGACCTCTCCCTTATATTGTCTGAAAATCGCTTTGTCACAAGTATACACATTTCAGGCCGGATTGACATCCCTTTAATCGATTTTTTTGCTTTATTTCGGGCATCAAAGCGATCAGCAGGCATCGATAGTGGAAATAGTGAGGGTTGTTTCCTCCAGAACATCCAGAAGAACTCGCACCGTATCAAAGGATGTAAACATCGTGACATTATTTTCCGTTGCCGCCCGTCGGATCGCTATTCCGTCGTTATAATGAACTCCCGAAAGTATGGCTCTCGTATTGATAACATATGTCACATAACCGCTTCTTATAGAATCCAGCACCTCGGTGCTTCCCTCGCTGGGTTTACGGCGAACCCTGGTCCTTATTCCGTGCTCTCTTAAGCATTTTGCCGTGAGGTCGGTCGCCTCGATGTTAAATCCCATATTGTAGAATCTTCTAATGAGCGGGACCGCTTCCTCCTTATCCTCATCCGCAAGAGTCACCAGCACCGTTCCGTAGTTCTTGATCCTCATTCCGGAGGAGATCATCGCCTTCATCATGGCTCTGGAAAGCTTTCTGTCATAGCCTATCGCTTCGCCTGTGGATTTCATCTCGGGCGAAAGGTAGGCGTCCAGTCCCTTTATCTTGTTAAATGAAAATACCGGAACCTTTACATAGAACCTTTTTTTCTCCTGCGGATAAAGATCGAATATTCCCTGAAGCTTCAGCATTTTCCCGAGGATAACATCCGTGGCAATATCCGCCAGGGAATACCCGGTTGCTTTTGAGATGAAGGGAACTGTCCTGGATGATCTCGGGTTAACTTCGATGATATAAACATTTTCTTCCTCATCAACAATAAACTGAATGTTGTACAAGCCTATGATTCCGATTCCGAGACCCAGTCTTTTTGCGTAATCCAGAATCGTGCCCTTAACCTTGTCAGATACGCTGAAGGTTGGATACACGCTTATGGAATCCCCGGAATGTACTCCCGTTCTCTCCACCAGCTCCATTATTCCGGGAACAAAGACATCTCTTCCGTCGCAGACCGCATCCACTTCCAGTTCTTTTCCTTTAATATATTTATCGACAAGCACCGGCTTGTCCTCGTTTATCTCCACCGCTGTTCTCAGATAATTTTTCAGATCCTCATCCTTGGAGACGATCTGCATCGCCCTTCCTCCCAGGACGAATGACGGGCGTACGAGAACCGGATAACCTATTTCATTTGCGGCGGCAATTCCGTCGGGAATATTTGTCACCGCTCTTCCCTTCGGCTGAGGAATGCTAAGCTCTGTAAGGATCTTCTCAAAGCTTTCCCTGTTCTCGGCTCTCTCTATCGCCTCGCAGTCTGTTCCTATTATTTTTACGCCCCTGTCCATAAGCGGCTGGGCAAGATTTATCGCAGTCTGCCCTCCCAGACAGGCTATAACGCCCTCCGGCTTCTCAAAATTGATGATAGCCATCACATCCTCCGGAGTCAGAGGCTCAAAGTAGAGTTTGTCCGCCGTAGTGTAATCCGTGGACACGGTCTCGGGATTATTGTTAATGATGATCGCCTCATATCCGGCACGTTTAATAGTCTGAACAGCATGCACGGTGGAATAGTCGAACTCAACGCCCTGGCCGATCCTTATCGGGCCCGCCCCCAGAACAATGATCTTCTTTTTATCGGTATGTATCGACTGATTTTCTCCAGTATACGAAGAATAGAGATAGGCTATATATTTGCCCGTGTGAAGAGTATCCACCATCCTGAACGCCGGAACGATGCTTGCCGCAATTCGTTTCTCATAAATATCCTTTTCGGCCATATTCCAGAGATAAGCAATAAATTTATCTCCGAATCCCATTTCCTTGGCTTCTTTCAGCAGCTTCTCATCCCCCGGACGATTCCTCAATGCATTCTCCATATCCACAATCTTTTTATATGACTCAAGAAACAGCTCCGTAACCATTGTCCTGTCATGAATCTTTTCTATGGACTCCCCTCTTCTTATCAGCTCGACCATGGCAAATATTCCGTCATGTCTGAATTCATCCAGATAATCATATATTTCTTCAGTTGACATAAAATTGAATTTTTGAAGATAGAGGTGGTCCGCCCCGATCTCAAGGGAACGCACTGATTTGAGAATGCATTCCTCAAGGGATGATCCGATACCCATAACCTCACCGGTTGCCTTCATCTGGGTTCCCAGGATATTCGGCGCATCGGAAAATTTATCAAATGGAAATCTGGGGAATTTTGCGACAATATAGTCAAGACGCGGCTCTGTTGCGGCCGTTCCGCCGGCTACAGGAATCTCACTTAAAAGCATTCCCATGGCGATCTTTGCGGTTACTCTTGCAATTGGATATCCGCTGGCTTTTGAAGCTAAAGCCGAAGAGCGGGAAACTCTCGGATTAACCTCGATCAGATAATAATCTCCTGATTTCGGGTCAAATGCAAACTGTACATTACATCCGCCCTCGATCTTTAATTCACGAATAATTTTAATGGCGCTGTCATTCAGTTTCTTCAGATCCGGATCCGAGAGCGAAAGGATAGGAGCCACCACAACGGAATCTCCGGTGTGAACTCCGACAGGATCCACATTCTCCATACCGCAGATGGTGATGGCATTGTCTGCCGAATCCCTCATTACCTCGAATTCTATTTCCCTGAAGCCTTTAACACTCTTTTCGATAAGCACCTGATGAACAGGCGAGAGAGCAAATGCGTTTCTGCCGACCTCCTCCAACTCTTCTTCATTCACGGCAAAACCTCCTCCTGTTCCGCCGAGAGTGAATGCGGGTCTCAAAACAACCGGATAACCGATTTTTTCCGCAGCCGCCTTTGCCTCCTCCATACTGTACGTAATTTCGGATGGTATGACCGGCTCCCCGATCGACTCACACATTTCCTTGAAGAGCTCGCGGTCCTCCGCCCTTTCGATACTGCTTCCGGGAGTTCCCAGAAGCCTTGTTCCGCACTCCTTCAGAATACCTTTTTTTTCCAGCTGTATCGCAAGATTGAGACCCGTCTGCCCTCCTATTCCCGGAACAATGGCATCAGGCCGTTCATACCTGAGTATCTTTGCCACATATTCCAGTGTGAGCGGCTCCATATAAACCTTGTCCGCAACAGAAGTATCTGTCATAATGGTAGCGGGATTGGAATTGCACAGTATCACCTGATACCCCTCTTCTTTTAGTGCAAGACAAGCCTGTGTTCCGGCATAGTCAAATTCCGCCGCCTGACCTATCACTATAGGCCCCGAGCCGATTATCAATACTTTTTCTACATCCGTTCTTTTTCCCATTTTAGTTTCCTCCTTGAAACCCTCTCCATGTAAAATGGTTTTAAAGATCAATAAGTTACTTTATAATATCCGGCAAGGCCAATGCCGGATATTTTTTATAAACAAGGAAAGTCCTATAGCTTTCCTCACTTTTTATACGCAGGTCTTCCGTTCACCACTGTCAGGCAGCACTCTCCGTAAACCTCCCTGCCCTCAAACGGTGTGGCTTTTCCCAGCGATATAAACTTTTCCGGATCTATTTTGCTTATAGCTTCAAGATCCCAGACCGTATAATCATTCCCGAAAGGAATGCCGAATCTCTTTCTTGCATTTACCGCAAGCAGATCTATCAGCTTTTCAAGACTTATGATGCCTTTCCTTACAAGCTCTGTGTACATAAGCTGAAAAGCCGTCTCGATCCCGACGATGCCGAAAGCGCTCTTTTCAAGTCCTCTTGATTTCTCCGCTGCGCTGTGCGGGGCATGATCGGTTGCTATCATATCTATCGTACCGTCTATGATCCCTTCTATCAGGGCTCTGCGGTCATCCTCACTTCTCAGCGGGGGATTCATCTTGTATTTCCCGTCCTCCTTAAGATCCGCATCCACGAGGATGAGATAATGCGGGCCGGTTTCGCACGTTATGTCAACTCCTTCTGCCTTTGCCTTTCGGATGAGTTCAACGCTCTCTCTGCAGGAAATGTGACACACATGGTACGGACAGCCTGTTTCCTTTGCAAGCTTTATATCTCTTTCTATCATTTTCCACTCACTCTCGGAGCATATTCCTCTGTGTCCGTGACTATTAGCATACTCTCCGTCATGGATATATCCTCCGTGCAGAAGCTCGTTTACCTCACAGTGAGCCGTCGCGACCTTTCCGAGCTTTCGGGTGAGCAGCATTGCCTGACGCATCAGTTCTTCATCCTGAACTCCTCTGCCGTCATCGGAAAATGCTACCGCATCAGCCGCCATCTCCTCCAGCGCGGCAAGCTTCTTTCCCATCTGTCCCTCAGTCAGGGAGCCGTATGGGTGAACATTGATCACCGCATCTCTTTCGATAATATCAAGCTGCTCTTTCAAGTGCTGTGCATTATCCGGCACGGGCTTCAGATTCGGCATTGTGCAGACATCCGTATACCCTCCGTGAGCTGCCGCCGCTGACCCTGAGCGAATCGTCTCCTTATATGAAAAACCCGGCTCACGAAAATGTACATGTACATCACAGAAGCCGGGAAAAACAAATAATTCATTTTTTGCTGGAATATCAAGAAGAAGCGATTCATCCAATGACGGTGAAAATGTCTGACACGTATCTGACTTGAATATTTTCACCTGTTTTAATTCTGCCATTTCACATACCTCTCTTTTATTCTGGACCCGGCACACCGTATCTTATATAACTCGGTCATTTTACGAACGATGCGCCGATCAGTAGTTACTTTATCATTTAACGGGAACTATGTAAACCACAAATTCCCGTCTGAAAAAACTCCATCGAACTGAGTCTTCTCTTTTTACCGCTCTTTAAAACGGTGTGCGGCCAAAAGGATCCGCACACCTGAAAAATATTATAATGTTGCCGCCATTACCGCCTTGATAGTGTGCATGCGGTTTTCCGCCTCGTCAAATACAATAGAAGCCTCGCTCTCAAACACTTCATTTGTAACTTCCATGCAGTCAAGACCGTATTTGTCGTAGATCTCTTTTCCAATCTTTGTTCCCACATCGTGGAACGCCGGAAGACAATGCATGAATTTGCACTGTTCACCTGCATTCTTCATAAGTTCGGCGGTAACTCGATACGGCAGGAGCTCCGTTGTCCTTTCCTTCCATACTTCATCCGGCTCGCCCATTGAAACCCATACATCTGTATAGATAACATCAGCATTCTTTGTCGCCTTTACGGGATCTGTCTCAAATTCGATGACCGCTCCTGTCTCCTCCGCTATCTGAACGCACTGATCGATAAGCGCCTTGTCCGGGAAATATTTTTCCGGTGCGCATGCCACGAAATGCATGCCGAGCTTTGCGCAGCCCACCATGAGCGAATTGCCCATGTTAAAACGCGCATCGCCCATATAAACAAGCTTAACGCCCTTCAGATCCTCCCTGCAGTGCTCCTTTATTGTGAGCATATCCGCAAGGATCTGCGTCGGATGGAACTCGTTTGTAAGACCGTTCCATACCGGAACTCCGGCATAATGAGCAAGCTCTTCCACTATCTCCTGTCCAAAGCCTCTGTACTCGATTCCGTCATACATTCTTCCCAGAACCCTGGCTGTATCGGCTATGCTCTCCTTCTTGCCCATCTGTGATCCGCTGGGATCAAGATAAGTTGAACTCATACCGAGATCCGCCGCCGCAACTTCAAACGCACATCTTGTTCTTGTACTGGTCTTTTCAAATACAAGCGCAATGTTTTTTCCTTCGCAGAGCTTGTGCGGTATTCCTTTTTTCTTTTTTTCCTTGAGTTCTGCCGAGAGATCCAGCAGGTAATTTATCTCCTCTGTTGAAAAATCAAGAAGTTTTAAAAAGCTTTTGCCCTTGAGATCAATATTGTTTGCCATACCATTATTCCTTTCATTTCTGCTCATATTTCAATTATCAATACACTTATGATCTCGATGCATTCATCTTTTTTCAAAATATTATTATTTACATGCATCCTTGATCACATTAATCGCTCTTTCAAGCACATCCCACGGAATATTCAGTGCTGGAAGCAATCTCACCTTTGTCTTTGCGGTCAGGCACAGGACCCCGTTTTCCATACATTTCCCGACTACCTCCGCAGCCGGTTTATCCGTCTCTATTCCCAGCATGAGCCCCATTCCGGTCACCTTAGATATTCCTTCGGATCCTTCCAGCTCGCTTATGATGTACTCACTCTTTTTTCTCACTTCCTCAAGAAGATCGTCGTCTATTCGTTCTATCACCGAAAGCGCAGCGGCACATGCAACGGGATTCCCTCCGAAAGTCGATCCCTGGTCGCCGTATCCGAGAACATTTTCCACCTTAGAACCCATCAATGTGGCGCCTATAGGAAGTCCGCCGGCCAGTCCCTTTGCCGTGGATACAATATCCGGCGTGATGCCGTAATTCATATATGAATAGAGCATTCCGGAGCGGCCGTTTCCGGTCTGAACCTCGTCCACCGCCAGCAGGATATCTTTTTCCTTTGTAAATTCCGCCAATTCCTTTACATATTCCTTCGGAAGCGGAAGAACTCCGCCCTCTCCCTGGACACACTCGATAAGAACCGCGGCGATCTTTGTGTTTTTCTCAAGAGCTCTCAGCTCATCCATATTTCCCGCTTCAACACTCACAAAACCCGGAGTCAGAGGCTGGAACAATCTGTGGAAGACATCCTGCCCCGTTGCGGAAAGAGTGGTGAGCGTTCTTCCGTGAAAACTGTTTTTCAAAGTCACGATAGTATAGCAGTCCTCGCCCTTTTTATCCGCGGCATATTTCCTTGCCACCTTAATGAGGCACTCGTTTGCCTCGGCGCCTGAATTGGAGAAGAACACTTTTTTCATTCCGGTCCTTTGGCAAAGCTCCTCGGCGAGGCGTGCGCACGGCTCGGTGTAATAAAGATTGGACATGTGCTGCACCCTGTTTATCTGTGAAGTCACTGCGTTTATCCACTTGTCATCTGCGATTCCAAACGCTGTCACACCGATTCCGCTTCCCATGTCTATGTATTCCCTTCCGTCGGATGAGACCGCCACAGACCCTTTTCCGGATACTATCTCAACGGGAAACCGCTTATATGTATTTGCGACATATTCCCTGTCAATTTTCTGTATTTCCATAATACTATCCCTCAATATATCAGAGAAGAACATCTCCCTTAAACCATGTTCCCGCGCCCTCATTGGTAAAAAGCTCCATGAGGATCGAATGAGGCACACGGCCGTCCATTATTACAACATTTTTAACTCCCTTGTAGAGCGCTTCTATGCAGCAGTCGACCTTCGGGATCATTCCCCCTGAGATCACTCCTTCTTTATAGAGGTCTTTTGCTTCCTCTACCGTAAGTCCTGTGATGAGAGTTGACGGGTCATCCTTATCCCTTAATATTCCGGCGATATCCGTCATCATGATAAGCCTCTCGGCTCCCAGCGCCCCGGCAATATTGCCCGCCGCGGTGTCTCCGTTTATGTTGTATACATTTCCTTCCCGGTCACAGCCGAGTGTGGAGATCACCGGTATGTAACCGTTATCCAAAAGATCGTTTACAACCTCTATATTGATCTTTGTAATGTTTCCGACATACCCGAGCTTCGGATTTTTCATTTCCGCCTCAATGAGTCTGCCGTCCATACCCGAAAGTCCTACGGCATTTCCGCCCTTCTTTTCAAGGAGATTAACCAGAGTTTTGTTGACCTTTCCCGCAAGGACCATCTCAACGATATCGACCGTCTCTCTGTCTGTTACCCTGAGACCGTCAACAAACTCGGATTTTTTGCCGACCCTGTTCATCATCTCGTTTATCTCGGGTCCGCCTCCGTGAACCAGCACTACCTTTACGCCGATGGTCCACAAAAGGACTATATCCTCCATAACCTGCTGCTTGAGCTGTTCATTGACCATTGCATTACCGCCGTATTTTACGACAACTACCTTTCCGGTATAGCGTTTAATATACGGCAGAGCCTGAACAAGAACCTCGGCGCGCTCCATATTAGAAAATTCATTTTTCATTTTATTATTCCCCATGACATTCCCGTTAATTATCAGGTGCGATAATCACCGTTAATCTTTACATAATCATATGTGAGGTCGCATCCCCAGGCTACAGCCTTTGCATCTCCGTCATTCAAGGATACAAGGATCTCAATTTCCTTTTCCAGCAAAATCTCTTTCGCCTTCTCCTCGGAAAACTCCACTCCCGATCCGTCACGGCATACAGTGATCTCTCCGGCCGGGCTTCTGAAGGCGACATCAATCTTGTTGACGTCAACATCGGCTCCGCTGTATCCGATAGCACATAAAATTCGTCCCCAGTTGGCATCGGCTCCGAACATTGCAGCCTTTGTAAGGGATGATGTGATAATGCTCTTTGCAACGATCTTTGCGGTTTTCTCGCATGCGGCGCCTGTCACGGAACATTCAAGAAGCTTGGTTGCCCCCTCGCCGTCTCCTGCGATCATCTTGCACAGAGCCACAGTCACTGTATTTAATGCTTTCATAAATTCGCTGAAATCATCACCTTCCTCTGTGATGGTTTCATTTCCGGCAAGACCGTTTGCAAGGACAACGACCATGTCATTTGTGGAAGTGTCTCCGTCAACGCTTACCATATTGAAAGTATTTTCAACGTCTCCGGACAGTGCTTTTTTCAGCATTTCCGGTGAAATAGCCACATCAGATGTGATGAATACCAGCATCGTAGCCATATTCGGGTGGATCATTCCGCTGCCTTTTGCAATGCCGCCGATCCTGCAGAGCTTTCCTCCGGCCTCAAATTCAACCGCGATCTCCTTCCTGACCGTGTCGGTGGTGAGAATTCCCTCCGCTGCATTTTCAGCACCGTCACAGGATAAAGTCTCAACCAGCCCGGGAATCCCGTTTGCGATCGGTGTGATATCAAGAGGCTGCCCGATAACGCCCGTGGATGCCACCACCACGTCTTCAGGTCTTATCTTAAGCGCCTCCGCAAGAAGATCACTCATTTTTTCAGCCACTTCAATTCCGTTGGCATTGCATGTGTTCGCATTTCCACTGTTGCAGATCACGGCCTGAGCGATTCCGTCGGATATATGTTTTTTCGTCACCGTAAGAGGTGCACCCTTTACAAGGTTTGTTGTATATACAGCCGCAGCAGATGCCGGAACCTCGCTCACGATAAGTGAAAGATCCCGTTTCGTAGCGTTTTTCCTTATTCCGCAATGAACACCGGATGCCTTAAAGCCTTTTGCCGCGCAGATGCTTCCTTCCAAAATCTTCATATTTGAACTCCTCATTTCATTTTCGTATCACGAGTGTCTATTATACGAAATCGGAGGGATCATTACAATATTTTTCCGATTCCCGTTAACCGACCAGTCCCGTTTTTTCATCAATTCCCAACAAAATATTCATATTTTGTATAGCTGCGCCGGATGCGCCTTTGCCGAGATTGTCAAATCTCGAGATCAAAAGAATTCTTTCCTCATTTCCGGCCACGGATATGAGCATGTCATCCCTTCCTGTCATAAGGGCTGCGGATACAAAACCGTCCTCATTGGCATCGGCATCGAATCTTACCATACCTTCGCCGTAAAAGGATGCATACTCTTTTTTAATGTCCTCAGCCGTGCCGTTGATTTCAGATGCAAACAGGGAAATCACAACTTCCATTCCCGCGTAGAAGGGAGCAATGATCGGGTTGAATACAGGCGGAACCGAAAGTCCGCAAATCTTCTGCATCTCCGGTAAATGTTTGTGCTGCTGGCCGATCCCGTAAAGTCTGGGGGCGTCAAGAAGAGCATCTCTGCCCGGATCTTCGTACTGAGAAATAGTTTTTTTGCCGCCGCCCGAATATCCTGTGAGAGAAAAGCAATTCAGCTTTGCATTTTCGGGAATGATCCCCGCCTGAACAAGCGGGAAAGCAAGAGAAATAAATCCGCTCGCGTGGCATCCCGGATTCGCTATGCGTTTTGAGCCTTTTATAAGTTCTCTTTGTCCCTTCAATTCCGGAAAGCCGTAAACCCATCCATCATCTGTCCGGTGTGCCGTTGAAGTATCTATAACGGCAGTGTCCGGATTTTCAATGAGAGATACCGCTTCTATTGCCGCCGCATCCGGCAGACATAAAAATGCGATATCTGCGCTGTTAAGGGCGTCCTGACGGGCCTTTTTATCCTTTCTGACCTCCTCCGGAAGTCTGATAATATCTATGTCATTTCTTGTACCTAAACGCTCAAAAATTCTGAGTCCTGTTGTTCCCGCACTTCCATCAATAAATACTCTTATCATAATAATTCCAACCTTCTGAATAAATATTCACATATTATATACGCTTTTTTGGGGTTTGTCGATATGCATTTTGCATAAAAATAAATTTTTATGCATATTCATGCAATAAAGGTGCCTGGCACTGTTCATTTTGTGCCAGGCACCTTTTTGTCCTGTACCTGTCCCTTTTTTATCCGGTGTCAGGCACCATTTTATTCATGCTCGTTATACTCTAACGGTTTTTTTGTCATTATCCAGGTCTTTGCGTCCAGCTTTCCCTGAGCTATCGCAATGGAGCACGGTCTCTCTCCGTTGCATCTTACAATGTCATAATATTTTCCCGTGGTCATATTTGTGTTGTCATACGCAATACGGGCGTCATATATCGCGTTCAGCATATCGACGGTATTTCCCGAGGCATAAGCCGCCTTAATACCCGACATGTTATATCCGAATATTGCTGTATTTCCCCACCTGACCATTAATGATGAGATCGCACCCTTTACGATATCCGGCTGATTATCCATATTTATGCCGTTTCTCTTGAAATACGCAAGGGCCGGTTCAAGATACATCTTTTCAACCTCAACCTGCTGGGCGCAGAACATATCGTCCCAGTATTTATCGCAAAGCGAAAGCCATACTGTCTTGAGATCCTGGTTGTTGTAAAGCTCTTTCGCACTCATGTTAAGGAATGGGGAAAGTGTTCCGAACTTGCTTTTATCGTAATTATATACAGTATTTATCAGATCGTGAACATCGTAATCTACATATGTAGAGGTGATCGTTGCCTGGAACCATCCAATCGCAAAGTTTCCGTACTTGTCAACTCCGAATGCCGAAGGTCCTTTTCCGGTCTGGGCCGCAGGTCCCGACTCGTACGGTGCAAAGAAGGCTCTATCCCAGTTTGCCGCCGTGCTTGGGGAAATGATGAATTTCTGCGCAGCCGATCCGTTGAAGCTGTAAATATCCACATTATTATTTTCTGTTGCAAATCCTCCGTAAACATCCAGAGATTTAAGACTCTTTTTGCTTATTATCGAGCATGTACCGTCATGATTATCGAGAATGTACCACTGCTGCGCAGCCGATCCCGCATATCCGTACTGCCATACATTAGATAAGTTCAGGATGCTGTCATTCTCAACGGAAAGAACCTTTTCCGAAGTCGGATTTTTGATCGTATAAGCGTCCCCCGTTTTTGTGAGTACAAACTGCTGAGACTTTGACTTATTTTTCGAGCAGATCTGAACGTTTGCGCCGTTTGCCGTCGAACCTCCGGCAATATCAAGCACGAGTTCTTTTCCCGAAAGCTTAACAGCGATCGAAAATTCTCCCTCCGAAAAATCCAGAGAAGCGGAATCGGAGAGATTGAAAACATTAAACGTTTTTGTCACAGTTCCCTCAAAGGATCCTATACCCGTTATGGTAACCGAACCCTTTCTCGAGGAACCATTCACATTAGAATATGTCAGCTTGTAATCCACATTCTTTGTCAGAACCTTATCCATGTATTTAACCGTAGGTTCCGGTTTCACGTCGGTTCCGTTGTAAAGGTATGATTCCTTTACTCCACTGACCACAGCTTTCGAGATCTGCGCCTTCTTTTCCACCAGCTCAAATTTCTGTGCGGCACTTCCGTTTCTCGCATACTGCCAGACATTTGTGTAGGGTGCCGAATATCCTCCGTACACATCCAGTGACTTTCCGGATCCCTTGTTGATAATGCTATATGTTCCGTCACCGTTTTTCAGAATATACCACAGCTGTGCCGAAGTGCCGTTGACCGTATACTGCCAGACATTTGCCTTGTTCGCAACGGAGCCGGCGCTGACGTCAAGCGCTTTCTTAGAGTTGACATTTATTATTTTGTACGCATTTCCGACCGGTTCTATCATAAATGACTGCGCATCGGTATTGTTTACATAGTAAATATGAACATTTGCCCCGTTCTCCTTCGACGCGGCCAATACATCCACTGCCCTTGATACTCCGTCCGGGAAATTAATACGAATGGAATAAACCCCGCTCTTGATGTCTGCCCTGCTTGTCAGATCTATGATTTCAAAGGATTTTGAGACGCTTCCCGTGTATGCGCCTTTTCCTGTCGCTTTCACAGTTCCTCTCATTGATCCCGCACCGTTTTTTGAGTAGGAAAGATCATAGTCCAATCCCGGGACAAGCTTGTTGCCGGCATAAGATAGTGTCATTTCCGGGCACACATCAGTTCCCGTATATTCATAGATCTTACTTTCAAAATTCACCGTACACTTGCCAAGGTCCGTTTTTTCCTCCTCAAGGAAGAACTGCTGTGAAGCATCACCGGTATATATCATCTGATAAATATTGGTCCCGCAGGCTGATTTACCTCCGGCAACAGTGAGACATTTTCCGGAAATGCTGTTTATTATCATACAGCTTCCGTCATAATTCCTGTTAATATACCAAAGCTGCGCTCCGGTTCCGTTCCACTTGTACTGCTGAACATTCGCCTTGTCGTCTTTTGATCCGGCGGCCACATCGAGAACTTTTCCGGAATTAACATTTATTATCCTGTAAAGATTATCTCTCACATTTTCAAAATAAAAGAGCTGTGCTTTCGTTTTATTTGGATAATATATTCTCACGTTTGCGCCGTTATCCTTTGACGCAGCGGCAACATCAACAGCCATTTTCACGCCGTCGGAAAGAACCGCATTGATATAGAAATATCCCCTGAGCGAAATCTCAAGGTTGTCCATAGGGATCTCCTCAAAAGATATATCACCCTCCGGAAGTACCTCTGTCGATGACTCGTCTTCCGGAAGTTCACCCGGATCTGACCCGCCCTCCGGGATTTCCCCCGAAGATGACTCATCCTCCGGAAGCTCTTTCTCAGAGGAATTCTGTCCGGATTCATCGGACAAATCCGAACTGTCCTGAACATTTCCCGAACCATCCGGGGACTCATCATTTGTCTCGTCCGGCAATTCGCTGATACTCTGTGTTCCGTTCCCGGCTTCATCGGCAAGGACTAAGCATGGAAGACACGAGACAGCCAGTGTCATAGTCAATGCAAAGATCAGTACTTTTTTTAAGATTCTATTCATAGCAATCTCTCCGCAGTACCGGACAGGTCCGCTTGAAAACGCGGATCCCACCGGTCAATATTTAAAATTTATTACAAATTGTTACAAAATAGTTAAATAAAATAATATATCAGCAGTGAAAAAATGTCAAGTTTTCAGGTTTTTCGTATCCTTCGGCATATAATTACCAAGGTAATTTCTGTCTCCTCCTCTTTTATTGCAGAATTCCCTGATCTTTTCGCAGGTACGCTCAATGTCGATCTTCAGATCCCGGGCAGACATTCTGGCGGCCCCGTCACCGAAGACCATCAGCTGTTCAAGTCCGTCGGATGTCGCAACGGTTACTTCGGCATCCCTTTTCAGCGAATTCGCAAGTCTCTCAATATAGGCATCGGCGGTTTCGCCCTCCTTCGTGTATACGACATCAATATTCTTGTAACGACCCTCGGTTCCCCGGTTTCCTTTGACCTTGTACGCATCAAATACCAGAACAAGCCTGAAATCATGATAGCCCTTGTAGTTGCTCAGTATATCCATCAGCATTCCCCTGGCGGAATCTATGTTAAGCTTTGCAATATCCGCAAGCTCCTCCCACGCAAATACAATATTGTATCCGTCAACGATCAGGTATTTCTGAAGCTTTTTCCGTTCTGAAATTTTTTTCCCCGAAGGCTTTTTTTCCGCTCTATAAGCTCTCTCGTCTCCTGAATCCGGAGCATCGTCAAAAATCGACCTTCCGGGCTTTGTCTTTTTTACTCCGTAGGTCCGCTCGAAAATTGCCTGCAGCTCTTTATCCTCCGCTCCGAACCGCTGCTCAGACGAGCCCTTTCTCTTTGAAAATCCGGGTTCAAACCTTTCGCTTCGATATTCCTTCCCTGTATATCCGCTCAGCTTTTCCCTGTTTTTATCAAGCCATGAATTGATATGCATCATTTCACTGACCTTGTCCCATTTCACCTCGTATCCTGCACCGTGAGCACAGAAAACCGAACCCGTTGGATTTTCAAGGTCCGCCTCCGGATCATAGCTCATGCCCGCAAGCACCTCCTCTGTGTTGTGGCATTCACGGTACCCCGCAGGGGTGAGATAAAGCCTGCCTTTGCCTCCGGTGTAAGATGCGACATCTTTTGAATATCCGTTTATCTCGGATACCGGCATCACTCCGGTAAATAATGTAACATTTTCATCGAGCTGAACCTGGCTGAACTTTCCGTGCATATTTGCCAGGTCGGTCATAGCCCGGCCCATCTTTTCGGTCGGAACCTCCAGCCTGAAATCAAATACACCTTCCAGGAGAATGCTGTTCGCAAGCCTGAGTCCGTTTCTTACAGCCCTGTATGTAGCCTGCCTGAAATCTCCGCCTTCGGTGTGCTTTTCATGCGCCTGGCCTGCCACCAGTGTAATCCTGATATCCGTAATCTCCGATCCCGTAAGGACACCGACGTGTTTTTTCTCCAGAAGATGAGTCATGATAAGCCTCTGCCAGTTTTTATCCAGATCCTCCTCACGGCAATCAACGGCGAATTCCATTCCGCTTCCTCTGGGAAGCGGCTCGAGAACAAGATGGACCTCCGCATAATGCTTCAGCGGTTCATAATGTCCAACTCCTTCAGAAGTATTCGTAATAGTTTCCTTATACACTATATTTCCGCGTCCAAAGGTGACATCCACGCCTATCTGTTCCATAATAAGGCTATGAAGGGTCTCCAGCTGCACCTCTCCCATAATATTGGCCTCAATGGAATTGTTATCCCGGTTCCAGGTGATCCTTAAGGTCGGTTCTTCCTCCTCAATGACCTTCATCCTGCGATACATAGTCATCATGTCGCATTCCTCAGGAAAATCGATCCGGTACGACAACACCGGTTCAAGTATCGTATCCTCCGATGAGGTCGAATTTCCTATTCCCTGCCCCGGACGTGTTTTTTCCAGTCCTGTGACAGCGCATATTTCCCCCGGTCCCGCTTCTTTTGCCTGAACGAAGCCTCCTCCGGAGTATATTCTTATCTGATTGACCTTCTCATCCCCTATGGTCATCCTCGGAACAATTACACCGCTTTCAACCTTCATATATGAAAGGCGGTTTCCGTCTTTGTCATGGGATATTTTAAAAACCCTTGCCCCGAATTCCTCCTTTGAACGATCCGCATCCGCAGTGTACATATATCCGAAGAGATCTTCCATAAATTCATCGACCCCATCCATCTTAAGGGCCGATCCGAAATACACCGGAAATATTTTTGATCCTCTGATAAGATCGGCTATCCTTTCACGGGAAATGGAATTGTTTTCAAGATACTCCTCCAGCGCCCCCTCGTCGGATGTGGCTATCTCATCCAGAAATTCCGCGCCCTCACCGACGGAAAAATCCACACAGCTCTCGCTCAACTGCTTTTTAAGACGCTCCATACAGCCGCTTTTAAATTCACCGTCTGTCTGGTCTGTCTTGTTGACAAAAATAAATACCGGAACGCGGTGCCTCATCAGGAGATTCCAAAGGGTATATGTATGACTCTGTACACCGTCAACGGCGCTTACAACAAGCACACAGGCATCCAAAACGGGCATAACCCTCTCTGCCTCCGGAGAAAAATCCACATGTCCCGGAGTGTCAAGAAGAGTCACTCCGATATCATTGTAATTCATCTCCGCCTGCTTTGAAAAAATTGTTATCCCGCGTGCTCTCTCAAGCGAATGAGTATCCAGAAACGAATCCCTGTGATCAACTCTTCCCGCTTTTCTTATTGCTCCCGATCTG
Source organism: Lachnospiraceae bacterium (assembly GCA_050944395.1). GTDB lineage: Bacteria > Bacillota > Clostridia > Lachnospirales > Lachnospiraceae > Chordicoccus. Next base: position 2,115 of record JBMNQZ010000009.1, on the reverse strand, counting down.
TAAAGCATCGCCTCGGCAAGCGTTGTTTTTCCGGCATCAACATGCGCGCAGATACCTATTACCAAATGTTTACTCATATTTCTTCACTATTACAAACAATCTTCCTTTTTTTGTCTCGTGTTCAATTCCTTCATATCTGAATTTTCCGAAGCCCCGCACCGAAATGATATTTCCCGGCTTCATCACGGCGCTTCCCCCGTCGATCAGCTTTCCGTCAATAAATACCTTCTGAGCCTTTATTGCCTCCGATGCGGTATTCCTTGATTTTCCGATAAGCGCCGCAACCAGTGCGTCTATGCGCTCCGAAGCCACATTGACCCTCATTTCCCTGAAAACAGGCATGAGATCCGGCACCTCCCCGGTCTCTATGGAAGATATTACCGACGTATGCTTTACCGAAGTAAGATTGTCCGCAATATATTCCCCTATCCGATCAAGACAATAGACCCAGGCGGTTTTTCCTTTTATCACAATATCGCCGGTAAGGCTTCTGTCGATTCCAAGATTCATTATTGCCCCGAGGTAATCTCTGTGGGTGAGCTCATCGGCAAATTTTTCGGAGACCGGACTTATCCGGACTGCGCATATGGGTGATTCATAATCATAGCCAAGCTCCCCGGAATTTCCAAATACAGCTATTCTCCGCTCGGTAATATCTTCTTTTTCCGAACCGCAAAGGCTTCCCACAAACTTGTATGAATAATAATGCTCATCATTCAATACTTTCAGGCACAAGGCCTGTTCGGCCGGGTTCAGGAAATTCGTCCGTGTATATCTGCATTGATTTTCGGAAGCCCTGATCAGATCAATCACTCTCTTTTCAAGCTGTTTGTCGCCACTGTTTTTCAACTTTCGTTTCCTCAAAAAATATTACACATAATAGTTCTCTACGAATTTTTGATATGACTGACTTACATAATAACATGTATCAGCCAATTTCTGAATTTTGAATCTGTTAACAATATTCACATTTTATACATACTTTTCCTTTATTATATCGTCATACAGCGGAAGAAAAAATTTCGCTGATTTTGTATTTCTTGACACATGTAGTATAATGTATCGTAAAATTTTTGAAACTGATAATGGGGAGTTTACAAAACGGTTGAATATTAAGGAGTATAATCATGAAAATTAAAAAAATAATCGCTTTGGCACTAGCAACAGCCACTGTGTTTTCAATGAGCATCCCGGTATTTGCGGATTCCGCTTCAAACACAGTTGTCTGCCTGGGCGCCGATCTTAGCGACACGGAAAAAAACACGGTATACGGTCTGCTGTCACTGGATGATGCAACACTTGCCAACAGCACAGTGATCACTGTAACAAACGAGGAGGAGCATCAGTATCTTGATACTTATCTCCCGGCTGACGTTATCGGAAGCCGCGCGCTCTCATCGTGCATCGTAAGAGAAGCTTCGGAGGGCGACGGAATCCATGTTTCAACACATAACATTTCGTACTGTACCGAGAAAATGTATCAGAACGCACTGGCCACCGCAGGAATGAAAAATGCCGAGGTAGTTGTGGCAGGTCCGTTTGAGCTCTCGGGAACCGCCGCTCTCGTAGGTGCCCTGAAAGCATATTCGGAGATGACGGGACAGCTCATTCCGGCAGAAGCCATTGAAACGGCCACAAACGAGATCGTAACCACAAGTACGGTTGCCGAGAATATCGAGGATCAGGATAAGGCTGCCGAGCTCATCGCAGCAGTAAAGGAGATCGCGGCAACAAACGATCTGAAATCCGATGAGGATATCAAAAAAGCCATCGACGACGTGGCGGGACAGCTCGGAATAACACTGACCGACGATGATAAGACTTTGATCATCACCTACATTAAGCAGTTTGTAAGCATTGATATTGATATCGACCAGATCAAATCCCAGGCTCCGGGAATATATGACGAGTTGAAGGGAAACGGCATTGATCTGAGCCAGTACGGAATCTCATCTTCGGAGTTTACCGGAATTCTCGGAAAGCTTGCCGAACTTTGGAATTCTATAAGAGGATTCTTCCAGAATCTGTTTGGATGATAAAAAGGTGCCAGGCTGAGGTTAAAGTGGTGGGGGGGGGGGGGGGGGGGGCGGGGGGGGTTGGTGTTTTTGTTGTTGA